>CABMCD010000028.1 GCA_902384555.1 uncultured archaeon
CTACCTCAACACCTGCCCCTTCTGCCACAACCAAATCAGCCAGCTCAATCCCAAACTCAAGGCCGAATTCCCGCAAGTCGTCTGGAAAGAGTATGAAATCAGCACGCCGGACAATTACCGCCTCTGGCGCGCCATGATGGATGCGCGCAACAACAGCGCGCAGAGCGTGCCGGACACCATCGTGGGCCAAGACGCCATCAATGCCTACATCTCCGGCGTGACCGAAACGAAAATCCGCGCCGCGATAAATGCGCAGCTGATGCTCAAAAACGAATCAAAGTAGTTTGAGCTGCCCCGTAAACCTATCCAGCAATTCGGCCGCTGCCGGCCCGATTCCCACTGCGGTTTTGCTGCCCGGTTCCAATTGCGTGCGCCCGGCATCCACAATGAGCGAGCAGGGCAGCTCGTAATCCTTGGCGGCCATAAACATTTTCACCAAGTCGCGCTCGCTCTCCACCTTGAGCGCCACTTTGGGCATGCCGTTCTCATGCCATTTGCGCGCAGCAGCGGGCGTCTTGCTCACCGCGTCCAAATAGGCGTCAATGGAGGCATGCGCGCCCTGCGCCACCATCTTGCCCTTGCCCATGTTCAGGTCCATGCGCAGCAAAATGACCTGCTTGATTTCATCCGGGTCGGAGGTGGAGACCATGGCGGAAATCCGCTCCCCCGAAACTAATAAACTCTCCTCTCCCTCTATTTTTCATGGATTGGCAGGAGTCGGTGGTGGAAGCGGCCAAGACCTATCTGGCGCGACAGGACGAGTGGGGCGAGTGCGCGCGCCGCCTGCGCTTCAATTTGGGCAAAATCCAGTATCCGGAAGCGCTCGAAGCCGACCTCATCCTGCCCGTGTCCGCCCGCCCCCCGGCCGGCTCCATTGCCGCAGTCGACGGGGGCTTGGGCACGGCCGCCTTCCATGGCCTTGACCTGCTCGCCATCAAGGCGCTGGCCGTGCGCTTTGACTATGAAAACGGCCAGCTCATCCGCCATGCGTATTTGCCCTCCGCGCACCCGCCCATCACGCCCTACACCACCTCCAGCATGGACGGCTTCGAGCAGATGCGCTTCTCCTCGCTCATGCGCCTGCGCGCCGAACTTTCCGCCGCCCTCTCGGCAGCCGAAAAATGGAAGCCCTCTTTCCTTCTCTTGGACGGCTCCATCGCCCCGCTGGTGTCCGACAAGCCGCCCGAAGACTCCGAACTCAAGGAGCTCTATTCCAGCGTGGCCGCGCTCTACCAGAAATTGTATTCCACCTGCTCGGCCTCCGGCATCAATCTGGTCGGCATCACCAAGGACAGCCGCGGCCGGAGGTTTCTGGATTTGGTTTCCCGCGCCGCGCCAGACTCCAAAGACGCGCTGGCCTCCGCATCCGACACCTCCTTCCTCGACCTGCTGCTCGCCGAGGGCGAGCGCACCTTTTGCATGAAATATTCGGTCTCCCCCTCCACCAACCCGGTGCTCAAGGATTTGGGCGAATGGGCGGCGCGCATCCTGGCCTTCTACCTCAAGCCCACTGCCGGCGATCGGCCGCTGCGCGTGGAATTCCTCTCAACGGCCGCGCCCTACAACGAGGTGGCCCAAACCATCTGCGGCCTCTCGCGCCTCGCGCCGCATTACGCCTATCCGGCCGTGCTCATCGAGGCCGATTTGCGCGCCGCGATGAGGCCGGACGAGCTGGAGCAGGTGGTGGCCGACCTCTCCGCTCGCATCGGGAGAAAAAGGCCGCTCATGCCGCTGCGGCGGGATTCAAGGCCGTTCAGGTAGGAAGAACGGAATAGAAAAAAGAGAAAACAAAAACAGAAAAAAGAGAAAAAGAAAAACAAATCCTTCTTTTTTACCTCTGCATCATCGGCCCGTAATCCATTCCCGTCCCGTTCCAGCGGGCGCGCGCCACCCTCTTGGAATAGGGATAATCCGCCCCGCTTTCGGCAAACCCGTCCCCGTCATGGTCGTTCAGCCGGCCCAAATCCGCGCCCGCGTAGCGGTTGCCCTGTGCCCGCCCGTCCGCGCTGGTGTTGAACATATTGCCGCTGCCGGCGTTGTCCACAAAGAACTGGCCGGAGAGGAAGTCGTTGTAATAAACCATGTTGCCGGCCGATTCGGGGCCAAAGGCCAATGCGGCGGCCTGTGTCGAGGCCGAGAGGGTGTTGTTGAACAGGCGGTTGGAGGAGCCGTTTTCCACGTTCAGCGCGTCCCCCCCGTAGGAGGACAGGTCGTTGAGCGCCACGGCGTTGTCCGAACTGTTGCCCTCCAGGCGCATCGCGTCGCTGCGCGAGGCCTGCACGATGTTGGCGCGCACCTGCCCTCCCGAGCTGGCGTTCATCCGCACGCCGATTCCGTCTGAGGTGATGTTGTTGTATCCCACCCACGCGCCGCTCACACGCACCAGCTCCACGCCCTGCTCCAGCGCCGCGATGCTGTTGGTCTGCATCCAGACGCCCGGCGCCCCTTGCGCATAAACGCCCGTGCCGTTCGCGATGGTGGCCTCAAGGGTGTTGCCGCGCAGGGTGGCGTTGGCCGCCCCCTCCAAATAGATGCCGTATTGGAAGTCCTTCACGCGGCAGTTGAGGATGGTGGTGTTGGTATAGTTGGAATAGATGCCGTACTGCCCGGCGCCGTCCTGCGGGCTGCGGGCCGTTATCCAATGTCCGCGGCAGTCCAGCGTGACGTTGTCCGCGCGGACGCTGAAACAGGACGCGCCCTGGATGCTGCTCACGTCCCCATCAAGGGCGTATTTCGCGCCCGGCGAGTCCAGGGTGCCGCAGGAAAGTCCGGTCGGCGCGGCCAGCGGCGCAGAAGAGGAAGCCGGCTTGGTTTCGGGCGGCGCCGGGGCCGGGGCCGCGGCGGTGCCGCCGCCCGTGCACACCGACAGGTCGCAGGCCGTCGCCATGCCCGGCTGGTTGGAGAGCATGCGCAAAATGTCCGGGCCGGCAATGGCCATGATGCTGGCGAGCAGGGCCGCCACAATCATGAAGGCCGCCATGGCGCTGGCTTTCGAGCCCATTTCCGAGCCGAAGATTCTGCCCGCGCCATAGACCACGGCCGCCAGCAGCACCAGCAGCATGGCCAGCGGGGGCATCAGCGAGCGCAGCTGCGCGCACAGGCAATTCATGGCGTTGGTGAGGCGGATGACGCCCCCTGATGAGGAAGCCGAAAGCAGGGGAAACAAAAGAAGAAGAAACAGGGCCGAGCGCACGGCCGCGCCCGCCGCCTGCGGCCGTTCAGCAAACCATCCCGTCATGACCCCACCTCTCCTTTTCTTTAGCGTCTCGCGCGCTTTGGCTTTTTAGCGGCCGGCCGCTTGGGCATCGGCCCCTCCCAGCGCATGGTGCGCACGGGGAACGGAATCTCGATGCCGTGCGCGCGCAGGGCGCGGAACACTTCCTCGCGCACCGTGCCCGCCACCGCCTCGCTCTGGGCGAAATCCTTCACGGTCCAGAACGCCTTGAACACCAGCGCCGAATCGCCGAACTCGTCGAGGCGGGCGGAGGGCTCCTGCACTCCGAGGCGCGAATCGGTTTTCTGCAAACTGCGAACCGCATCCAGAATGACCTTCTTCACCATTTCGGGGTCCGAGTCATAGCTCACGCCCACGCTCAGGGAAGAGCCCTTCCAGTTGTCGTCCAGTCCGCGCGAGAAATTCACCAGCACGGAGGAGGCCAGCTTGTTGTTGGGTACGAAATAGGTCAGGTTGCCGCGCGTGCGGATGCGCGTGGAGCGCCAGCCGATTTCCTCCACAAATCCCTTGAGCACCCCGTTCTCGTTCTCCAGCGACACGAAGTCGCCGATGCTCACCGGCTTGTCGCTCAAGAGGCTGATGCCGGAGAAGAAATTGGAGAGCGTGTCCTGCAGGGCGAAGCCCACCGCGATGCCGGCTATTCCCAGCCCGGCCATGAGCGGCCCCACGTCCACGCCGAAGCGCGGGAGCACCATGCCGATGGTGGCCAGCCACACGGCCCACACAATCAGGCGGCGCGCCATGGGGAAGGTGTCTTTCGAGATTTGCAGCGCCTCCCCGCCGTGCCGGCTCTTGAGGTGGGGCGTGATTTCCTGGTAATACCAGCGCACCAGCGCGCCGGCGAGGCCGGCCGCCAGCATGCCGGCCGAGGCGATGAGGATGGTAAGGAACAGGTCGTCCCAACCCTGTCCCATCGGCTGGGCGGCCGGGAAGGCCGCCTGCCCGAACGCCCACACGCCGATGAGCAGGCCGCTCACGCGCACCGGCACCGGCAGGGCCTCGATGACGAAGTCGTCGAGGTTGGTTTCGGTCTTGGCCGTCAGGGGCTTGAGGACGTGCACGATAATCCACAGCAGCGCCTCGGCCGCCAGCTGAACCAGCAGCCAAAGGAAGAGGGCCGGCAGGAACTGCGCCGCCAGCGCCCCCGCGTCGCGCGCCAGCGTGCCGGGGTCAAGCTTGGAGAGCCAGGCCCCCAAATCCAGGGCCTGCGCCGCTGGGGCGGCCGGGGCCGCCGCAGTAGTGGCATTCATGTTCCAACCCTTCCCCCCATGTTTTATATAAATGTGGGCACCCCAATGTTTCAAGAAACCATCGAGAGGTCTTCCATGTCGCGCACGCTTGCTTTCCTGCTTCTGGCATCCGCCCTTATCCTGCCGCTTCTGCTGCTTTCCGGCTGCACGGCCGGCGGATGCTCCTCCGACCGCCAGTGCAAGGACTGGCAGGCCTGCAACGTGAGCGCCCGCGCCTGCGTGGCCAAGGCCGGCTACTGCACCGCCGACAGCCAGTGCAACGACACCATGAAGATGTGCGACCCGGCCTCCCACCTGTGCTCCTACCTGCCCGGCAAGTGCCGCGCGGACGACGACTGCCAGAAATGGCAGCTGTGCGCCGTCTCCACCAACGAGTGCAAGCCGAAAGCCGGCTTCTGCGACTCGGATTCCTTCTGCGACCAGACGGGCTACCGCTGCGACGCCGGCAAGCACGTCTGCGTGCCCAAGCCGGGCACCTGCCGCGACAGCTACGACTGCTCGGCGTATCAGACCTGCGACGTGGCCCACAAGGCCTGCGTGCCCCTGCCGGGCCGCTGCGACCTCGACACCGACTGCCCGGCGTGGTCGGCCTGCAACGCCTCCACCAACCTCTGCGACGTGCGCCGGGGCTTCTGCCAGAACGACCTGCAGTGCTCCAACTGGCAAATCTGCGACACTGGCCTGCACCGCTGCCGCACCGGCCCCGGCTTCTGTGACCAGGATTCGCAGTGCAACGCCTGGGAGCTGTGCAACCCCGCCTCGCACCTCTGCGAGGCCAAGCGCGGCCTGTGCGGCTCGTCCGCCGAGTGCGCCCAGTGGCAGGTGTGCGACATCTCCAACCGCCGCTGCGTCAGCCGCCCCGGCATGTGCTCCACCTCGGCCGAATGCGGCCCGGCGGAGTCCTGCGACGCCAACTCGCACAAGTGCGTGACGCGCGCCGGCTTCTGCCAAACCACGGCCGACTGCCCCGTCAGCCAGCGCTGCGACAACGACGCGGCCAGCCCGACGGCGTACCGCTGCGTCAACGTGATTTGCACCACCAACAAGGACTGCCCCGGCTCCTCGTGCGACCCGGAGAGCCAGCGCTGCCGCGGCTGGGGCATCACGCAATAAAGGGAAGAAGGCGGACGCCCCCGGCCAGCGGCGTCTCTCTTTCGTCTCCCATCGAAGCTCTTTCTTTTTATTCTTTTATCCTCCAAAGCGGGAGAAAAATGCAGTAGGTGAACTTCTATGTACGCTTTCGATGACGAGTGGGGCCCCGAGCGCGTGTTCGAGGTTTACGACGCCAAGCACAAGGTGCATGGCGTGGTCGTGATTGACAACACCGCCCGCGGACCCGGCAAGGGCGGCATGCGCCTGGTGCCCGACATCTCCACGCAGGAAGTGTTCGGCCTCGCGCGCGCCATGACTTGGAAGAACGCGCTGGCCGACATTCCGTTTGGCGGCGCCAAGGCCGGCATCAAGGCCGACCCCAAGAAAATCAACAAGGAGGAAGTCCTGCGCTCGTTTGCGCGCCTCCTGCGCCCGGTCATCGACGCCGGCTACTACTGCGCCGGCCCGGACATGAACACGGCCCAGACCGAGATGGCCTGGTTCGCCGACGAGCTCAACAACCGCCAAGCCTGCACCGGCAAGCCCTTCTCCATGGGCGGCCTGCCGCACGAGCTGGGTTCCACCGGATTCGGCGTGGCTCAGTCGGCCAAGGTGGCCATGGAATTCACCAAAAAACCCATGGCCGGCGCGACGGTGGCCATTGAGGGCTACGGCAATGTCGGCACCTTTGCGCACAAGTTCCTCGAGGAGATGGGCGCGTCGGTGGTCGCCATTTCCGACTCCAAGGGCACGGCCTACCTGCCCTCCGGCATGAAATACAAGGAGGCCATGAAGGTCAAAAGCGAGAAGGGCAGCGTCACACTCTACCCCAAGGCGCAGACCATGCCCGCCCCGGCCCTCTTCGGCCTCAACGTGGACATCCTCATTCCCGGCGCGCGCCCCAACGTGATTACCGACGCCAACGTGAGCGACGTCAAGGCCAAATTGGTGGTCGAGGCGGCCAACATCCCCATGACTCCGGCGGTCGAGAAGAAGCTGGCCCACAAGGGAATTTTGGTGGTGCCCGACTTCGTGGCCAATGCCGGCGGCGTGATTTCCTCCTATGTCGAATACATCGGCGGAACCGAAGGGGAGATGTTCGAGATGGTGGAGCGCAAAATCGTCAACAACACGCGCATCGCCCTCGAGCGCTCGGATGGCAAGGACGTGCGCGCGGCGGCCGTCAGCATTGCGCAGGAGCGCGTGCGCGACGCCATGCAGTACCGCAAGTAGTCCGCCCCCCTCCTTTTTCATTTTTCTTTCCCATATTTTTCGTGGTTTTCATGAACATGCCCATTTCCGTGCATTCGCTCTTCTTTCCCGCCTCCCAGTCCAACGCATCGAAAATCGTTTCCTCCAAAACGGATTTCATTTCCAAGAACGGCCTGCCCACTTTCCCCTCCATCGGCGCGGTCACGCTCAGCGCCCACCCCCAAGCCGTCCGGCTGCTCGCGCACGCCAAAAAACTGTACCAAACCCACAAGTTGGCCCGCTGCTCCGACGAGCTGATGCGCACGGCCTTCCTGCTGGAGCAATTCCATCCCCGCGCGCCGGGCGCGGCCCTCGTCCTGATTGAGACGGCGGCCGAAATCCAGCGATACCTGGGCCGGACCCGGCGGGCGAAGCAGTATTTCCAGGCCGGCTCCAAGCTGGCGAAGCTGTGGGGATTCGAATACACGGCCGCGGACTTGGGCCGGCGTGCGGACGCCGTCTGAGCGCCCCCGGCCTCGCGGGCCGGATTCGCCCATCATTTGTTTTATTAATCTCCGCCCCGAATGAACAAACGATTTTTCGCCCCTGGGTGTTCCCATGCCCGATTCCCCCATTTACGACGTCTCCGTCATCGGCGCCGGCCCGGCCGGCTGCTCGGCCGCCTACTCGGCCGCGAAGGAAGGCCTCTCGACCGTCATTCTCGAGGAGCACCCGCGCGTGGGCGAGCCGGTGCACTGCGGCGAGTGCCTCTCCGCCTGGGCCACAAAACGCATGGGCCTCGAGCTGCCCGACGAGGCCGTCGCCTGCCGCGTCAAGGGCATCCGCGTCCTCTTTCCCGACAACACCGCCGTGCTCTGGCGCGAGGAGGGCTACGTGCTGGACAAGCACGTCTTCGAGCAGTTTCTGGCCGTGCGCGCGCAGGGCGCCGGGGCCGCGCTGCAGACCGGCACGCGCGTCAGCAGCATGAAGCGTGAAAACGGGGTATGGGCGCTTGGCGCCACCCGCGCGGGCGGAGCCTCTTCCACCTTCCGCGCCCGCTCTGTCATCGACGCTTCCGGCTACGAGGCCGTCTCCACGCGCCTCACCGGCGTCAATTCGCGCAAGTTCGACATGGTGTCCGGCGCGCAGTATCTCATGGAGGACATTCCGCAGGACGGGTTCATCGACTTCTACCTCTGGCCCCGCCTCGCCCCGCACGGCTATTTGTGGATGATTCCCAAGCGCAACGGGGCGGCCAACGTCGGCCTGGTCACCAACGAGGCCGCAAATGCGCACAAGTATCTCAAGCAGTTCGTGCAGGAGATGGGCTGGACAGGCAAGAAAATCATCCGCCCGTTCGGGGGCATGATTCCCTCCAGCGGCCCGATGCCGCGCATCTATTCCGACGGCCTGCTGCTGGCGGGCGACGCGGCCGGCTTCACCTCCCCCATGTTCGAGGGCGGCACGCAGCTGGCGCTCAAGTCCGGCGAGTTCGCGGCCCGGGTGCTGGCGCGCGCCCGCAGCGGGGTGCCCAAGCCCGACGTGCCCATGGTGGGCACCGATGCCGCCTCCCCCACCCACTCCTCCGGCTTCGCCCCCACGCCGTCCGGCGACCCGTTCTCGGCCCACGCGCTCTCGGAATACGAGAACCTCTGCCGCGACGAGTTCCCGCCCTACGAGAAGCTGGTGCGCGGCAAGGCCAAGTTCTATTCCTTCTCCGACCCCGAGCTGTCCGCGATTGGGCGCATGATGCCCACGGAGCTGGTGGGCATGACGGCGCTGGACAAGGCCGGCATCGCGGCCCAGACGCTGCTGCGCTTCGGCCTGCGCGCGGGCGACGTGCGCGACGCGCTCGACACGTTCAGCTATTCAGTTGGAGAAAAGTACGGCTGGTAGGCTTTTTGGCCCGGAGGGCCAAAAACCCTGGAAAACCGCCAACCATCGGCAATGCCCGAATTATATGCGGCGCTCTGGCGCCGTCGATTGCTTCGAAGCGCGCCCGCCTTTTTCATCTTTCTTTCTTCTTCGCGCCGAGGCTGCACACGTCCCACTTCACGTCTCCCGTCTCTTCCAGCTGGCGCACCAGCTCGTCGCACACGCGCTTTTTGAGCAGCCGGTATTTCTCCGGCCCCACCTCGACGTTGCCGACCGCGTAGCGCAGTCCTTTCGCGTTGAAGCAGAACATGCAGTTGTCCAGATTCTCGCAGTTGTGGCAATACATTGAGGACGAGCAGTTGGCGCACCCGTCCATCTCGAAGCATGCGCTCAGGCCATGGCAGTCGTGGCAGTTGATGCAGTACTTTGAATGAATCGCGCGCCAGCAGCCAAAGCAGGCCTCGGCATGGAACGCCATGGTGTCGTGCGCGCAGTTCTTGGCGAGGGTGGCGTCATAGACGTCGTAGATGTTGGACGCGTCGTAGAACGTCTGCCCGACCGCGCAGTTGGAATTCTGGCCCTCGTGGAACTCGGCCCGGATGAACTCGATGGGCGAGATTTTTCGCAGCATTTCGTCCAAGCCGGGGCTTTCCCCCGCTCCCAATTCCATGCGCCGCTCGCCCAAGGCGGCCGACTCCCCGTTGTTCACGAGGCGCGAGGGGGTGCAGTACGGGTACATCAGCACGTCGGTGCAATAGGCTTTCCCGCCAAAAGAAGTGCGGATTTCGCGGATGGGGCGCGTGCGCCGGCGCAGGAGCGGCAGGAATCTGTCCATCGGTCCCAGCTCTTTTCCAAGCACGACCTTGGTGGCTGAACGGAAAGCCTGCTCAACGGGCCGGATGTCGAACGGCGCCTCGGCCTTGCGCGCGAGCGGCAGGGGCGCCAAATCTCCCTTGGATGGCGGCGGGCAGGCGAACATGGAATGGAATTTGCCGTGCTTTTCCAAGTATTCGCGGCTCTCGCCCATCAGCTTTTTCCTGAGCGCCAGATAGCGCTCTTTGGGCAGCTGCAGATTTCCGATGCAGTTTCGCCTGGAATGCAGATTGAACGAAAACATGGCGTCGCTGCACGCCACGAGCCCGAAGCAGAAGAACAGGTCTGAGGAGGTGATGCAGAAATGCGACTCGAAGCTGCGGCTGAGGCTGTCGGCCGCGAGGCAGCGGATGAGGAACTTGCTGCGCAGCATGGTG
The DNA here is from genome assembly GCA_902384555.1 of uncultured archaeon. Lineage (GTDB taxonomy): Archaea > Micrarchaeota > Micrarchaeia > Anstonellales > Anstonellaceae > CAIXYX01. The sequence goes on from CABMCD010000028.1 coordinate 9,894, forward strand.
GTGCCGCCGAAGACGTGCTCCGAATTCTCGCGCACATAGGAGGAGTAGGCCACGTATTTGGAGGCCTGAACGGTGTGCGAACGCCAGACGTGGAAGCTGTCGAGGCAGTTGTCGCTTTCCGCAATGTACTCGGAGGAGCCGAACCGCTTGTTGCCGGTGTAATAGGCCCGCTCCGAGAGGGCCTGCACGATGGAATCCACGTCCTTGATTTGGTTGATGTCCAGCGCCGCGGCTTTGGGCAGCGCCCCGATTTCGTCCTGCGACACGAACCGCTCGTCTTTCGCGTAGCGGTCGGAGGAGAGGGCGATGGGCTTTCCCGAAATGCAGGAGCTCTGCTGAAAGGCGGGGTGGTGGGCCGAGAGCAAGTAGTCTCCGTAAAAGTCCAGCGGGCGGTTGCACTCGCCGAAAATCAATTTGAAGGTGGAGGCGAAGGCCTGTTCGACTTCGGGCGGGGCGGGCATGCCTCATTTTGGCTGCATTTTATATATAAAATGAATCAAGTTATTTTTTTTACAAACATAACTTTATTAACAAAAAAATGAAATAAAATGCGATGAAATTGGACAAAAAAGACATCCGCATCCTGTCCGAACTCGACCTCGACGCGCGCAAGCCCCCCTCGCGCCTCGCGCGCGCCTGCCGCCTCTCCAAGCAGGTGGCGGGCTATCGCCTGCGCCGTCTCGGGGAGAGCGGCGTCATCCGCCGCTGCGCCGCCATCGTCGACATCCCGCGGCTGGGCTATTACACCTACCGCCTCTTTTTGCGCCTGCAGAATGCGGACCCCTCCAACGAGGCCGCCCTCAACAAGCGCATCCTGCAGGTGCCCAACACCATCTGGATTGCGCACACCACGGGCCGCTGGGACATGGAAATCCTAATGGCCGCGCGCAACAACGTGCATTTCTCCAACCTGCTCGTGCGCGTCAAGGAGCTGCTGGGCCCCTTTCTCAAGGAATACATCATCTCGCCCTCCATTGTCACCTACCATTTCGGCCGCCGCTACCTCGGCGGCTCGTCGCGGCCCCCGAGCGACATCCCACACTACGGCTTCGAGCCCGAGGTGGCCCGTCTCGACCGCACCGATTTCAAGCTGCTGCAGGCCCTCGCGGCCGACGGCGCGCAGAGCTATTCCAAGCTCGGCGCGCGCACCGGCCTGTCCTACAACGGGGCCAAGAAGCGCCTGCGCGCGCTGGAAGATGCGAAAATCATCCAGTCCTACGGCCTGTGGCTCGGCCTTGAGCCGCTGGGCCGGCACTTCTACAAGGCCTGCCTCTCCATGAGCAGCCTCGACTCCAAAACCGAGAAGGCCATCCTCTCCTTCGCCATGGGCGAGCCGGACGTGGAATACGTCGTGCTCTGCTCCGGGGGCTGGGATTTGGAAATCGAGGCCGAGGTGGAGAGCGAGCTCAAATTCCAGGAGCTGCTCGCCCGTTTCAGAAACCGCTTCAAGGACTCGGTGCGCGACTACGACATCCTGCACGTCTACGAAGAGCTGAAGTGGGACTATTTCCCATTCGAAAAATTCGAGGAATTCGCGCTGAAGATAAAGTGAGGTCCTAATTCTTCTTCGGCGGCCCGTAAGAGAGCGCCAGCAGCAGCACGCCGGACAGCAGCGCGCCCGTTCCCGCGCCCAAGCCCAGCACGCCGATTTGCATCCACAGCACCGCCGCCTCCACCTGCGCGCGGGCGTTGTTCAAGTCGGCCGAAATGGCGTGCAGGCTGCCGGCTATTTCGCGCACGTGCGCCGCCGCCTGCTCGCCCGCCGTCCCGCCGGCCTGCGCCGAGGCGATGGCGTCGCCCAGGCCCGACGAGGCCGCCCGAAGCGAGGTCGAGGAGGCGCTGAAGTCCAGCGCGCCCATGCCCGGCACCTTGGAGAGCGAGGAGAGCGAATCGAGGTTGGTGGCGGTCTGCGTCAGCCCCTGGCTGAGGTTGGACAGGGCCCCGGCCGTGCCGAGCGACACCTGGCTGAAGTTGGCGGTCATGCTGCCCGCATCCTCCAGGCTCATGGCGGCGGTTTCCACGCCCGCCCCGGCATCGGTGAGCACCGGCCCGGCGGCGGCCGAGACGCTTCCCAGCGCCAGCACCCCGCCCGCCGAGCCCACAATCACCAAGCCAAGCCCGGTGAGCGAAAGAAGCACGGCCGCCAGCCACAGCAGCCAGCGCAGCGCATAGGTGAGCGACAGATCTCCCAGTCCGCCGATGAGCGGCACCGACTGGGTCATGTCGGCCAGCTTGCCGGTGAGCCCGCTCGACGCGCCGGTTTCAGGGTCTTGGGAGCGGGCGGCCGCGCCCTCCTCTCGGTCGTTTTTTGCCCGGTTCATTTCCATCCAACCTACAAGCCTTTGCGCTTGGGGCGGTGCTTGAACAGCAGCCAGGCGCCGATGCCGACCACGGCCACTGCGCCAATCAGCAGGCCCACCCAGCCCAGCGCGCTGCCGCGGCCCTGCACCTGCGCGTCCTGCAGGTTGGCCGTCTCGTTCACCTCGCGCGCGAGGCGCATGGCCTCCTGCGGGTCGGTTGAGAGCAGGCCCTGCGCCTGGTTCAGTTTGGCCTGCAGCGGCGCGCTGTTGAGGCCCGCCGCCTGCCAGCCAATCGAGCTGATGTTGACGCGCATCCAGACCGAGCCCACCGTCCGCCCGGCTTCCTGCGCCATCAGCGAGCGGTTCTGCATCACGTTAATCTGCACCTGCAGCTCGTTCAGCCGCGCCTCGGCCGACTGCAGGGTCCGGTTGGAGTCGTCATACGCGCCCACGTCTGCCAGCGAGCTGCCCGAGTCGATGAGCAGGGTATAGGCGTCGGTGGAGGCGTTCAGCCCGAAGTTGCTGACCTGGATTTGCATCATGGCGAGGCGCGCGCGCAGGGAAGGCCGCCTGCGCCTTGAGCGCGCTCTTCATGGCGTTCGCCCCGCCGCTGTCCGGCACCGGCGTCGCAATCTGCCCCTGCGCCTGGCGCCAGGCGTCCACCTGCTGCTGCAGGGCCGGCACGTCGCTTTGCAGCGCGAGCACCAAATCGGCCGTGCCGGGATAATCGTCATTGTTGAGCCGCTCCTGCGCGGTCTGTATCTGGTTCTGCACCACCGTGAGCCGGTAGGCCGTCTCGTTGCCTACCGAAAGCCCCTTGTCGGGCGCGATGACGGCCCAGAATCCGTCGATGCGCCTCTGCAGTTCGGTGCGCAGCGCCTGGCGCTGCTGCAGGCGGACGGCATCCAGCGCCTGGCTGGCCGAGGCGATTTTCTGCGAGGCTTCCAAATACTGCCCCGCGTTCGCCAAATCCTGCGCCTGCGCCAGGGACTGGGAGGCCTCGAAGGGCGCGTGGCTGAGGTTGATGCGGTCCATCACGTCCAGCACCTGCTGCTGGTGCAGGGCGATGCTGCGGTTGAGCGCGTCCAAATCGGAGAGCACCTGCGGCACGCCGGAGCTCCAGTTCATGGTGTAGGCATAGATATGGTTGGTCCCGCTGTCCAGCACGTAGAGGGTGCTGCCCGACACCGCGACGCTGACGGGGTTTTGCAGGCCGGGGCTGCCGCCGTCCGTGCCGCTGAGGCTGCCCAGCACGTAGCCGTCCTTGCTGAACACTACCACGCGGCTGTTGAGCGTGTCGGACACATAGACGCGCCCCTCGCTGTCCAGTGCCAGCGACGTGGGGCCGCTGAGCGAGAGCCCGCCGCGGCCCGTTCCCAGCGTGTCCACGTACTGCCAGTTGCGGTCATAAATCTGGATGCGGTTGTTGCCGCTGTCCGCGATGTAGAAATGAGAAGCGTCGGCCACAAGGTCCTTGGGTCCGCTGAGCTGCTCCGTCCCACTGCCGCTGCCGAACCGCACGTCGGTGAGCAGGCCGGTCTGCAGGTTGTATCCCATCACCTGGTCGCGCCAGTCTTCCACCAGCCACATGCTCTGGTTGTCCACCCACACCGCCCACGGCTGGCGCCGCGCGGAGACCGCCGGTCCCAAGGTGGAGAAAACGCCGCTGCTGATGTAGGCGATGACGTCGCCCTGCCCCTCGTCGGCGATATAGAGCACCGAGCCCGACTTCATCACATTGGCGGGCCGCTCGAGCAGGTTCGCGTTGCCGCTGGGGATGCGGTTGACGGCCTGGTCGCTGGAATTGAGGACCCAGCCTGCCTTGGATGCGTAATCCGACACATACAGCAGGCCCTGCTCGTCCACATAAACGGTCCGGGGCATGAGGAGCGCCGGATGCAAATCTACATATCCTCCCGACATGTTGTAGCTTTTCACGTACTGAAACACGCCGTCCGCATGGACGGCTGTTAAGAGCAGGAGAAGGCCCAGCAGCAGGGCCACGGGGCTTGGGCGTTCAAATCGCGACATGGGGATACCTCGATACTCTGCCTCGCAGGGATTGCATTTAAAGCCTGCCCATATTGCCCGGCCTTTTTGTGCATCGGTGGTGGAACAAGGTTTTTTTAACCTTCAATCCCATTAGAATAGCATGAGCATTAGTAATCCAAAGGCTAATGCAACCCAGACGGCCGTCATCCCCACGCTGGGCTTTGCCGGCACGGGCTCCTCTTTTGGCGGCTCGCGCTCCGGGCCTGCGGTCGGGAAGTCCGTCCGCTCCCCGCTCGCGGACGCGCGCGGGGATTCCGCCCGCCGCTCCTCTTTCGGGGGCAGCCGCTCATCCTCGAATTCTTCCCCCGTCCTGCCACCCCTCGCGCTTTTGCAAATCGCGAATTCCAAAATCGTGGGGCCCATGAACGAAGTCTCCGCCCAGCTTCTGAGCTCGCTGGCCGGCCGCCTCACCCAAAAGCGCCGCCATGTCGTTTCCTACGGAGGCTTCGGCCACATCCAGCTCTCGCAGCTGCCGGCCGAAAACCTCCACGTCCTCGACTCCGTCGAGGCGCTGTTCAAGGTGGAAGCGGTGCGCCGCGCCTTTTTGCGCCCGATGGGGGGGCTGGTGGTGGAAACGCCCGAATCCTCTTCCGTCCGCTCCGGCCCTTCCTCCTATCTTGAGGTGCCATCCGATGGCTGAGCGCGCGCGGGCCTATCTGGCCACGGCCATGGAGGAGGGCCACCTGCTCTATGGCGAGCGCGCGGGCAAGACGGATTGGAGCCGCCTCAGCCACGCCTCCCTGGTATCTGTTTTGCGCCAACTGATGGCCAAGCTCTCCCGCCTGCACGCCGAAGGCTTCGAGGCGGGCGACACCTCGCCCAAAAACATTTTCATAAGCCGAGAGGGCGAGCCCTCCTTCATCTCCATGGCCCACATCGCCGTGCTGGACACCCACACGCGCGGGCTGCCGGAAGTGCTGAGCCTCCTCGCCAGTTTTTCACACGACCTCACCATCTCGGATTTGCAGGAGCTGCTGCATGCTTATCTGGAGGCCGAGCCCCATGCCAAAGAGCGTGCCGAGGCCTATTTGCGCCACCAGCATTCCATTTCCCCGCGCACCAAGGGCAAGCCCTACCAGCCGCACACGCCTACGGTCGAGCGGCTGATTGTGCGGCTTGAGAATCTGGTGGACGCGCTGGCGTACGCGAAATAGGAAAAACGCCAATTCCGCCTGCATCCTCTTTTCGCTCTATTTTATTCCCTCTTTTTCCTCTCCCTCCACTTCCACCTGCGTGTCCTCGCCCTTCAGCTTGTCCCTCGAAAACCGAATCACGCGCCCCGGCGTGCTTTCCACCAGCTGGTTTTCGTGCGTAATCACCATCACCTGCGGCACAATCTGCGGGATGCGCTCGGCCAGCGCCGTGCCCAGCGTCTGCACCGCCCTCGAATCCAGATTGTGCGTGGGCTCATCCAATATCAGCCAGCCCAACTGCGGCGTCAATAAAACGGACAGCGCCACGCGCAGCGCCAAGCCCAAACACGCCCGCTCTCCGCCCGACGCGTGCGCTTCCAGCGATTTCCACTCGCTCTGGTATATCTCGACCGCATAATCTTTTTCAGACGCCACCAGCCTCACTTTCTCCCAGTCCCCGTAAGGATAGAGCAGCGGCCAGAGGCGCGTCAGCGCCAGATTGAGGTCGCCCAACAGCCGCTCGCGCAGGGCGGCCTGCGTCGAGGCCAGCACGTTTCTGAACGCGCCCAGCTCATCCATTTCCGAGCGCGCCGCCTGCGCGTCCGCCCGCTTCTTTTCCACCAGCGCCAGCGCCTGCAGCTGCATCTTCTCCATCTGCGCGTCCTGCGCCGCGAGGCGCTCCAGGCCTTTCAGCTCTTCGCCGATGCGCGAGCGCACGCCCAGCACTTCATCCCGCTTCCGGGCCTGCGCGCTCCACGCCTTCTCGTCAAACGCCAGACCCTCCATCTCCTGCCGGGCCCGCTCTTTCTCCTTGCGCGCCCCCTCCAGCGATTTTTTCCACTCGGCCGCCTGCCTGATTTGCGCCAGCTCCCCCACCGCGCGGCTCTCGGCCGCCGCCAGCTCCTGCAGGCGGGTGGAGAGGTCCTTGCCGCCGGCCTCCAGCGCGCGGCCGGCCGCCGCGCTCTCCTCCAATTGCTTTTGCAAAATGCCCAAATCCAGCACGTCGGTCAGCGCGCTTCTCTGCGCCTCGATGCGGCTGGCGTCCGCGTCCTGCTTGGAGAGGCGCTCCACCTCTTTGCGCTCCTGCGCGATGAGCCCGGCCGCCTCGCGGATGCGCGCCCCCAATTCCTTGACGCGCCCCTCCCACTCGGCTTTGAGCTGGGCGCGCTTCCCCTCTTGCAGCGGGGTGCCGCATACGGGGCAGGAAGACGAATGGTCGTGCGCTTGCGGCGCTCCGGCCATCTCCTTTGCTCCCACTTCCAGCGTTTGCAGCACTTTCTGCGCGTCCCGAAGGCTGGCCTCCAGTCCGGCCGCCTCCTGCTGGCGGGACGCCAGCCCGGTCTGGGATTTGGCCAGCGCCGTGCGCAGGGATTCGAGGCTGGTGTAGGGCGCCACCAGCTCCTTCTGCCGCCCGCTCAATTCCGCCATCTTCTTGGCCCGCCCCTGCTCGCCGCGGATTTGCTCGCCCAAGCGCCCCGCCTTGCGGCTCTCCTCTCCCGAGCGCGCGCTGTTTTCCCTGATTTTGAGCTCCAATTCCTTCTTCCCGGCCCGCAGGCGCTCCAGCGTCGCCTTGGCCTCCTCTTCGGAGGGCAGGGCGGGCAGGGAAGCCAGCATGCGCTCGCCGCCTGTGATGGTTCCTTCCGCTTTCTGCATCCGCTGGGCCAGTTCCTCCTTGCGCCTGCGCGCCGATTCGAGGCGCTCCCACTCCGCCTGCACGGCGTCCACTTCTTTTTTCAGGCGCGCCTCATCCGCCTTCTTGGCCTCCAGCTCCTGCGCTCGCTTGCCGGCCTGCTCGCGCAGTTCCTGCAGCCTCTTTTTCTCCTCTTCCAGCTTGGCCACCGGGGCGTCCGCTTCAGCCTGAGCCGCCCGCTCTTTCGCCTGGTTGTGGGCCGCCGTCGCCGCCGTGCGCGCGGCCTCGAAGCGGTCGAGGCCCAGCAGCCGGTCCAGCTCGGCCTTGCGCGCGCCGGGCGCGAGGGTGAGCCACGCGTCGAGGCGGTTTTGCTCCGAATACACCGCGCGCGCAAACAGCTCGTAGGGGATGGCCAGCACGCGCTCCACCTCATCCGTCACGGCGCGCGGGCCCTTCTGCGCCAGCTTGCCGTCCGCATACAGCCACGCCTCGCTGCTGGTCAGCTCGCGGCGCACTTTGTAAGAATGAACGGCCCCGCCTGCCCCTTCAACTGTGCCGGCTGCGTCCCTGCCCCGCCCGGCCGCGCCATCTCCATCATCCCATTCCACTTCCACGGCAACGGTTTGGCCCGGATGGCGGAAATTGGCCACCTCGCCGGTTTTCACCTCCCTTCTTCCCAGTTTGGGGTAGGTGCCATAGAGCGCAAAGCACAGCGCGTCCATGAGCGAGGACTTGCCCGAGCCCATGGGGCCCAGCAGCAGGTTGGCCCCGCGCGTAAGCGAGAGGCGGGTGTGGCCGTGTGAGCGCCAGTTGGTGAGCGTAATGGAGCGCAGCATTCGCCCCCCTCTCACAGCCAAATTATTTATTGGGAGGGGGAAGGGGCGTTCCGCCCGGTCCTACGGGAGAGGGAAACCCATAAATACCCGCAAAAAGCTAATATTTAGCATGAGACCGAGGCTTAGCCAAAATAATACCTCCATTCTTCCGGGCAGCGGAGGCTTTAATCCGCTCATCATGCCCATCAAAAATCGCCGGCTGCCTAAAATCAACGACGCGCTCAAAATCACGCGCCAGCCTGTCATCAAGCCCGCCAAGCCCGCGCCGGTTTTCGAAATCACGCCCCAACTCATGGAAGGCCTGCTGGTTCAAGGCCCGGCTTGGATTAAAATCATGGAGCAACTGTCCGGCTCCAAAGCCATCAAGGTTTCCGCCGGCATCAAACTCGCGCTGGAACCGTGGATGGGCGTGCTCTGCGATTTACCCCAAGTCCTGCCCGTCCGATGGGCCGACCTCCATCCCGATTCAGACTGGGTGAAGCCGGGGGAAAATCCGGCCGCCGCCCAGCAGCTGGTGGTCAACTTTATCTGCAACTCCGCCCGCGACCGTTTCGGTGACGACTGGCTTGAGCTGGCCGACGTGCCGCTGGAGGTGAAATTCTCCTACAAGGCGCATGGTGCCGCCTCTCTGGTCAACCACAAGGCCAACGAAATCTGGAACGACCCGGTGGCTTCCCAGAATCCGCAGGCCGGCGCGTATGCGATGGCCGACACGCTCTTTTTCATCACGTCCATTCTGGCCCAGCAAGCCATTGACCTGAACGCCAAGGAGCGCAAGGCCTTTGACTTGTGGGTGGGCAAGGCCCTCGCCGCCATCCGCCTCTGGCGCAAGATTTTTGAAATAAAAGAAGCGCCGGCCAAGCGTCCATCGCGCGCCAAGCGGGAACTCGCCGAATCCGTGGCCTGAAGAAAAGTCCGGCCCGGGGAAAAAAAAGTCTTCTTTCTCATCCGATGCTCTTGTCTTCGGTGTTTGAGCGGCTGACGCCCAAGTCCGACATCGCCGCGCGATATGCCGTGCCGTAGCGCGACGCAATCTGCTCCTCGATGGGCTTGCCGCGCTCGATGGCCGACTGCACGTGCTTGGCTGAAATAAGCGGCGCACCCTCGCTTACCGCCAAATCGCCCGCCGTCTTGAGCACGCCGGAGAGCGCCCGCAGGCGCAAGGAAAGGCCGGCCGTCTGGTCGACCGCCCGCGCCCGCCTGCGCGCCTCCTCCACCATCTTTTCCACCGCATTCGCATCGGCATGCGGGATTCTCCCGTCGCGCCTAATCTCCTGCGCGCAGAAGCGCGCCAGCTTCATCCGGTTCTCCTCCGTGTCAGGCATGGTGGCGTTCACCAGCAGCTCGTATCCGTTGCCGGCGATGCGCGAGCGCAGGGGCGAGAGGATGCGCCGCACGTCGGAAGTGTTGACTGCCGCCACCAGTATGAAATCGCAGGGCACGCCGTCCACTCTCACCGAGGCTCCGGTGCTCGATGCATTCCGGCCGGTGATGGGGAACTTCTTTTCCTGCATCGCCGTAAGAAGATGCCGCTGCAGCCGCCCCAGCGAAATGAGCTCATCGACAAAGAGCACGCCCTCATGCGCCTCATGCACCGCGCCGGCCACCACGCGGGTGTAGGGCGGGGTGCCGATTTGCTGGTGCCCTCCGTAGGGGTCGTGGCGCACGTCGCCCAGCAATTCCGTCTCCGACGCGCCGGTGGCCTGCACGAACGCCGGGCGCTCGACGCCCAGCAGCACGTTGCGCGGCAGCTGCGCGTCGCTTTTTTGCAGGCGCGCCATCTCCTTGCCCTCCAGCGCGCGAATCAGCCCGCCCTCGACGCGCTCGAAGACCACCAAATCCTCCTTGCCGTCCATCACGCGGGTGGTGTGAACCATGTCCTCGCGCTCCGGCTCGTCCGGCGCGGCCACCAAATCGTCGAAGGGCCCGGCCGGCAGGCGGAACTTCTGCTTGCCGCAAGCCGGACAGGTCTCGTCATCAGCCGAGGAGAAGCGGCCGCACGCGCGGCAGCGCAGGCCCAGCCGCTCGGACACGAACGAGGGCACCTGCTCCGGCTGCAACAGCGTGCCGCCGGGCTTGCCCAGCGCCTCGGCGGCCTGGCGGATTTGCGCGCGGGTGCGCACCTCCAAGAAGGGGCGCTCGGGCTTGGCGGGGTTGTGCAGCACCGACACTTCCTGCGCCGGAGCGGGCAGCAGCGTGGCGATAGCCTGCGCAATCATGGACTTGCCGGTGCCCGGCGGGCCGACCAGCAGGAGGTTGCGCCGCTGCTTGGAAATGAGCTTGGCCAGGCGCACGGCCTCATCCTGGCCGATGACCTGCTCGAGAAGGCTGGCGGGCACGCTCAGCTTGGAGGTGTCCTCGAAATCGAATGAAAATCCCACGTTTCTTTTATGGGTGGAAGGGAATATAAGCGGCCTCCCCGCCACCCGTGCCGCCGAGAGCCGTGCGTCCGTCAGGCCCGCCCCTTCGCGGAGGCTTTCTCCGCCGTTGCGCCGCCGTCGATTTGTATTTAAATATCAATTATAATATTTACGCAATTAATGTATATCTAGTTCAGATAATCGTAAATATTTAGCATCGTCTATCTCTGGTGCGTTCCATGAAAAAAGTCGTAATTCATTCGAATCCTGACGGCCCCGGCACGGGCAAGGCCCCCGTATGGGCGGTTGCCTTCAGCAATGACATCAAAAAACGCCTCGACATGTTCCCCGCCAACACGCCAGCCAGCCCAATGACTCTGCAGGTAGCGCACCTAGCCAACACTCCCGACCTCTCCGAGGCCCAGTCGGTGCTCGGATTCCTCCGCCAGGACCCCGGCGCCGTGTGTCTGTTCTCCGGTTCCATAGAGGAGCAAAAGGGGGCCTTCAGTCTGTGGGGGGTGGCCCGCCGGGCTGCCGTGGCAAAACACGTCAGCGTCCTGACGCGCAAGGCGGTCGCCGGCCTGGTGCTCGACCTCTTCTACGATGCCGGCCAGCGGGACGTTCTCATCGAGGCCGCGCGCGACCCGCTCACGCCGTCCGATTTGGCCTTCTGCGTGCTGGCCTGCCTCTATTCGCACAAGGATTCGCAGGCCTTCCTTCAGGTGCTGGGCATCGAGAGCCTGAACGACCTCTACCGCGCCCCCGGCCTGGCTCACAACCCCGAGCTGCACGCCCTGGCGCGCAAGATGGCCCGTCACTTCACCGGCAGCGCATAAGCGGCCGGCCCCTGCGCGTGTTTTTATTCTTTGCTTGCCTCATTCAATCTCGCGCCGTAGTAGCTCAACCTGGGAGAGCAATCGGCTGAAGACCGATGTGTTGCTGGTTCAAATCCGGCCTACGGCACACAGCTTTTCTTTTCTCTTTTTGCGAAAAGAGAAAAGAAAACCTGGGAAAAGAAAAGAGAAAGAAAAGAAGAACCGGAAAAAAACGGCCGGAAGCCCCCATCTACTTCTTCGCGTCCGTTCCGCCCGCGGGCTTCTTGAGATGGATGGCATTGGGGATGCCAAAGCGGTCCTCGATGCGCACGCAATTCTTGTGCAGCGCCGGGTCGATGCCGCACAGCTGGCAGATGCGCTTGCTGTATTTGTCGGAACTGGACGCCATATAGACCACCTTCATGGTTTCCAGAACGAGTGCGATGACCACCATGTCCTTGTAGGCGTCCTGCTCGCGGTCAATCCAGCCGTAGCAGATGACTGCGTGCGTGGGTCCGGGGCCGATGGTGCGGATGAAGCGGTCCCATTTCACGAAATCGAATCCGGCCAGCGTCCGCTCGCACCACGCCCGCCGCTCGGGCGTCAGCTGCCGCTCCACCGCCACATCCTCCCCGGTCAGCCCGCGGCTGTTCTCGCCTCCGGAGCTGCCGAAGCGGATGCTGTAGCTGAGGTTTCCGCTGTTCATATTCCGCTTTGGCCGCGGAACAGGGCTTATATGTTGGGTGGAACAAGTGGAACAAGCCTATTCGTCTGCCGCCGCTGCCCCTGTGCGGGCCCAGCGCTCGGAGAGCGAAACAAGGTTGCGCAGGCCGTGGCGGCTGCGGCGCACCAGCCCCCGCGCCTCGAGGCTCTTGAGGTGGCGCGAGAGGGTGGCCTTGGGCAGGTGGCAGTTGAGGTAGATGCGCGCCTGCGTGGTCTGCCCGCCCTCACGCCCGATGCATTCCACGATTTCGCGGTCCGCGCTGGAGAGCGAAAGATAGAGCGGGTCGGCGTGCAGGGCCTCCTCCTTCGAGACGGGCGAATCGTCCGCTCCGGGGGCTTGCGGCCCTCCGGCCCCGGCCATCCTCGCGCCGCCCGTCCGGCCCGGCGAAGTTCCGGCTTCCGCCATCCGCCGCCCCTGCCACCATCCGATTCCGGCCGCCGCCAGCAGCAGGGCCCCGAACGCCAGCGGCCCCAGCCAGTCCGCCACCGGGCCGGCCGCCGGGCTCGATTCCCAGACCACGCCCACGCTGAAGGGCTGCCCCGGCCGCAGGCCGGGTGAGTTCCATTCCAAGGTCAGTTCCTGGTCGGGCGCGTAAACCGTGCGGTTGGCGCCGTGCAGAAGCGAATCGGGCGGCAGCGTGAGGTGGAACGCAGCCGGTCCGCTTGAATTGGGCATGGCCACGCTGAAATTGAATGCCCACTGCCCGCCCGCCTTGGCCGTCCATTTGTTGGAGCTGAAATCGAAAACCAGCGGCCCGTCGGCGGCCGGCGCGCCCACCAGCCCGTCCCGGCCGGGAATGAAGAGGGGCTGAAGTGTGCGGCCGTTCCGGTCGGTGATGCGTATGTTTTTCGGGGTGGTGGGCAGCTGTATCCAGAACGGCTTGCTCGCGTTCCCCGTGTCGGCCACAATATGCATCTGGGCGGTTCCGTCCGCCAGAATCTTTCCCTGAATGTCCAAACCGGAAGCCCATGCCGAACTGAGGAGTGCCAGAATCACCAGCACCCATGCGCGATTCATGGGCCCTCTCTCGAAAACGGAATTTTTAACCATTCCGACTTTTTTCATGCCTTTATCCCACGTGCCCCAAAATCCAGAGCAGCAGCAGCACGGCCGCCACCAGCGCGACGGGCAGGGAGAACTTGAGCACGGCCATCACCGAGTTGAGGGTGGCCACGATTTCAGCCGACTGGTAGGGGCCCAGCACCCGCACCTTGACGCGCTCCTTGGCCATGGCAAATTGCGCCGGCTGCATGCGCTCGAAAGCCTGTTCGCACGCCTCCAGCACCGCCGCCTCCAATTTCTCATACTCTTCCGCCCCGGCCGGGTTGAACACGCCGCGCACCGAATTGAGCTGGTGCGTATCCGTGGTCAGCACCTCGGCAAAGCACTTGGGGTGGCGCGCCTGCACGGCCGCCAGCAGGCGCTCGCGCGCGCCGGCCGTGATGCCGTTGGAGTCCAGCAGCACGAAGAAGGCGCACGGCCCGCTGCGCCCGCCCAAGCACGTCGCCATCACGCCGCCGTCGCCGACGCCTGAAATGGATTCATAATCGCCGCCGCTCCGGGTTTCGCCGGCACCGGTTTCTTCCTTCCCGATTTGCGAGGCCGTTCTCGCCCATCCGGCCATCATGGGCCGCGCGCTGCGTTTTTCCTTCATGGCCGACGCGAGCGCGTCCTCCATCTCGAACGCCACTTCCGAGCCGGGCTCCACGTAATCCACGTCGCCGGTCTCGGCGTTGTGGCAGTCAATCACCATGCTCTCGCGCGCCTGCGCGCCGGCCTGGTGCATCAGCGAGCAGCCAATCGCGAAATTCACGTCCTCGGTGGAGAGCGGCGCGCGGCTGAAGGAGAGAATCGCATCCTCATTCACGCCCAGCCAGTAGCAGCGGCTGGTGCCGGCACTGCCCCGCCTCAAATCAAAGCGGGCGTTCTTGGGCTTGAGGCGCGCGCCCATCGCGCGCACGGCGGCCACCAAGGGCTGCATCTGGCCGGTGGAAACGGGGTCGAAGTCGTGCGTGCAGGTGCCGTGGTAGATGAAATTCTCCACGCCCGGCGAGGCCAGCTCGCGGGCCATGAGCGAGGAGAACTGGCTGCCGCCCAAATTCCCGAACGGCCCGAAATGCACGTAGGGCACCACCCATTGCAGGGTTCCCTGCTTGGTCCTGAATTGGGCCAGCGCCACGTAGGTGCTCACGTCCTCGCCGATTTCCTCGAACGTGTCCTCCAAGTCCTTCTCGCCGTACAGCCACTGGCTGGAGAAGCCGGACAGCACGTCCGAGGACTTGAGGCCGAGGTTTTTCTTGAGCGGGCCGGAGGTGAGCGAGAGCAGGCCGTAGAGCGCGGCCACGAACACGGCGGCCGAAAGCCCCACGCGCAGCAGCACGTCCGACAGCGCGCCGACGTAGAGGGTGGAGCCGGCGATGAGGAAGAGGCTGTAGCCCACCGCCTGCGCGAGGGCAAACAGCCATGCCGAGCGCTCGAGGCCGAAGGCGAACTTGAGGGTGGAGAGCCAGAGGAAGAAGGCGAGGCCGAAGCCGATGAAGATGAGGTTGAATGCGGCCGGGCTGACGGGCGTCAGCAGCACGGCCAGCATGTAGAAAGCCAGATACACAATCGCCGAGAGCAGCGCCAGCGCCAGCGCGCGCGGCATCTGCACCCGCCTGCGCAGCAGGCTCAGCGCGCCGGCCGCGATGAAAGAGGGCAGGGAGATGATGAACAGGGCCGAGCCCGCTCCCGCCACCAGGCTGTCGGGCCGGATTTGGCCGCTGGAGAGCGCGGCCAGCAGCGCGCCGGCCAGCATCGGGATGAGCAGCAGGAGCGCGGCCAGCTGCTTGGCTGAGGGCAAACTCACGAAATACTTGGTGATGCCCAGGGCCTTTTTGGCGGATTCCATCGTCAAGAACAGGGCAGATGGGCTAAAAAAGCCTATGGCGGGCGCTGGAGGATGAAAAGTTCTTCACCAAAGAGGGAGGCCTCACTCCTCTCTTTCATACATCTGCGAGCGGGCCTTCTTCGCGGCCGCGCGGCCGGCCGGGGGCACGGCACGCAGCATGTTCTCCAACTCGTAGACGTTGACGATGTATTCAGCCGCCACGGCGCGGAACGGCTTCTTGCGCTTGGCCGCCAGTTTCGTGAGCTCCATGGCGATGTAGCGCAGCTCCGAATTGGCGTTCATCTTCTCTTCGTCCATGTTTGGAATTTTGAAGGCCCAAAGTATATAATATAAAGTGCCGCAATCAGATATTACGTCATAGGATTCGCAGTCTGATGGTTTCACATGCTGAAGGTCTTCAAATCCCACAAACCCGCTGCTCCCGAGATTCAAGCTTCTCATGACCACAAAAAGTCCTTCTTGCAGCGTCTTCTGCCCCAAAAAGACAACTCAATCTCTTTACCTGCCGGCTTTGGTTTGGGGTTCGGGCTTACCGTAATCGGCTGGGGCCTGTTCATGACTTCCTGCGGAACCACGCTCCCTCCTCATATCGAGTATCGGAGGCCGGATTCAACCACCGTGCGGCGCGCCGAATTGTCCAACAAGCTCGAAACGTATAACTTCAAGATAGCCCAGTATCCGGATTCAGCTGCCCTTTATATGAATCGCGGGGATGTCTTGTACGAGCTTTTCCGCTATTCAAACGCACTCGACGATTTTTACAAAGCCAGCCAGCTGGATTTGACCTTGGCCAAAGCCTACAGCGCCCGGGCCCGTGTTCTGCGCGTCTTCGGTCGTTATTCGGAGGCTCTCGCTCTTAACGACAAGGCGCTTGGCTTGGATTCAAGCTCCTCCTATATCTATTCATCTCATTCGCGCTCTCTCATAGACTTCAAGCGTTTTTCCGAGGCGCTTGATGATTGTGACAAAGCCGTTGCCCTAGAACCGAATTCAACGCCCGCCCGATATTACCGCGCCCTCGCTTTGCTGGCTTTGGAGCGCTATCCAGAAGCGCTTGAGGATTGCGACAAGGCCGTTTCGTTGGATTCCAATTCGTTTATGGCGCATAACATTCGAGGTGTTGTTCTGGCCGGCCTCAAGCTCTACTCCGAGGCTATCGAAGAGCAAAACCAAGCCATCCGTCTGGCTCCGGATTATGCGTTCGCCTATTCCGACCGCGGGTGGTGTCTCCTCGATTTGGGTTATTCTTTACTTGCAATTGACGATTTTACAAAATCAATCGATCTCGCCCCTTCCGGCACCAATAGCTGTGATATCTATGCCGGGAGAGGTTTTGCTTACAATCGTACCGGGAATTACCAAAACGCAAGTTCAGATTATGCGCTAGCCATCCAATCCGACCCTCTAAACTCTAAGGAATTCAGTTCCGGGTTGCATGTCAACCGCGGGTTCGCTCTGGCGAACCTGTGGCGTTATTCGGGAGCCCACTCTTATTATTCAGAAGCCATTAGCGAATACGAGCGGGCACTCTCCATCGATCCTTCCAATGAGACTGCGAAATCCAATCTTGAGAATTTGAAGAGTTATTACAATTATCTGCAAAAACGTTCTCGTTGAGCGTCCCAGCGCAGGATTATAACCGCCGCCCGCCCCATTTTCTCCATGTCCAAATTCGAGCGCATCTGCCCCCGTTGCGGCATCTCCGAATCCCAGCGCCCCTTCATCGACGAGCTGTGCGTGGAGTGCCGCCTCAAGGGCTTGCGCGCCAAATGGCCCTCCGAACTGCAGTTCACCCGCTGCCCCAAGTGCGGCAAAATCTGGCGCGAGCGCGCCTGGAAGCAGACGGCGCCCTCCCTGATTGCCGCGCAGGTGCAGGACAAGATGGAGCGCGCCGGCCTCGAGGGCCACTATAACATCGAGGCGGGCGTGTGGGAGGGCGTCTGGCGCACCGGCGCCCGGGACCCCAAGACCGGCGCGGAAGTGCTGGTGCCCTACACCCACGTGGTGCGCATCTCCTACACCGGCAACCAGTGCACCGACTGCGAGCGCTCATCCGGCAACTACCACGAGGCCATCATCCAGCTGCGCGGGGACGAGGTGCGGGTGAATTCGGCCCTCAAGCGCCTCACCCGCCGCCTCGAGCGGGTCACTTTTGTCGCCAAAATCGAGCCCATGCACGGCGGACAGGACATCTACGTGGGCGTGAAAAAGGACGTGGAAAACATCCTGCGCCGCGAGGGCTACAAGTTCGAGCGCAACGAGAAGCTGGTGGGCCAGAAGGAGGGCGGCCGGCTTTACCGCTCGACGTTTTTGGTGCGCCTCGACAAGGAGGGGGCGCAGGAAGACGAGCCCGAAGTGCAGGTGCCGAGGCGCGAGCGCTCCAAGCCGGGCCGGAAATAACCGGCCGGCCTTCCAGAAGCGGATTTATATTCTTGTCTTGCCCCATCTTCTTTCATCATGGCCAAGGTGATGTAGCCTGGTAGCATTGGGGATTGTGGAAGCCCCATGCCCGATTTTGGGCATTTAGTTGCAAAACTCCCTTCGCCCGGGTTCAAATCCCGGCCTTGGCCCACAGCTTTTTTTATGAATACTAGAATTATCTCCGTGCGAAAACAATCATCGGCCCTGCGGGGCCGATGGTGCCCCCAAGGCGCCCAAGCGCCTTGAGGGAAACCTGGGAAAAAAACGACCGCACACTCGAGGACGCACCCCGCGCGAAAAAACCTCTTTGGAAAAAAAGAACGAAAATAGACATCGGTTTTTCTCACCTCGTGGCTCCGCCGCGCCCGCCGGGGTATGTTTATAAAATCTCCAGCGGTTAGCCGCGCAACTCATCCGAAGGGAGGTCGGTCTAGTGCGGGGAGTTGGCATCATCATTTTGGCCCTGTCGCTGCTGGCGGCAGGAGTCGTCGCAGCCGTTGCGCAGTGTCCGGTCAATGCAGAGCCCACGTTCCTGCGCCTGGCCGTGGACGAGGGCAACTCGCGCGCCACCCTGCACGCGCACCTCTACGCCCTCAACATGTCCTGCCCCACGCGGGATGCCATCGCCATCCCGCAGGGCCTGCTCATTGTCTCTTGGGCCGACTATCTGCCCAACACCCCGGCCACTTCTTCCGGCGCCTGCAAGATGGTGACCGACGGCAACGGAGACGCGAGCGCGGACTTCGGCCCCAACCCGCCCAACTCCAACTACCCGCCGGGCGGCTCCAGCCTCACCTACACCGTCCCCTTCTGCCCCTTCACCGCCAACGCCATCCGCCTCACCGACCCGCAGCCGGAATGGATGGCCAACTGCGCCCGGCTCAAGAGCGCATCCGACCAGAGCGCGGTCCGGCCCCTCAATTACAAGACCCTTCCCGACTGCCCCAACTCCGGCTCCAATTCCGTGTATTCCAAGACCGACGCGCTGGGGGCGGAGCATGACCTCAGCGACTTCTGGCAGCCCTCCACCACCTTCCTCACCCAGCGCAACAACGCCCCCGCGCCGGGCAGCGTGATGTTCTGCTGGGGCCTCGCGGCCGTCTTCGGCCTGCTCTTCTCGGCCATGTTCGTCTCCGGGCGCAACCCGCTCTATTTCCTCGACTTCTCGGCCACGCGCAACGTGCGCATGAACCGTTCGGCCGGCTACTACATGCCCATGACGCAGAACGTCAGCATCGCCCCGGCCTCCGTCTATTCGGCCATTGACCGCGGCGCCAACATGGTTGCGTCCAGCTCCAGCGAGAAGTCCGAGTCGGAGGGCGATGTCAAAGAAGCCAAATCAAACAGCGACAGCGCCGCGGCCGACCTCAAGTCCGCGAAAGCCGACAACGCGTCCGTGCAGTCCAGCCCGTCGGCCACGCCGCAGCAGAAAGAGGCCGCCCAAGCCAAAGTGGACGCGGCGCAGAAGAAATTCGACGGCGCGCAAAAAACGCTGGGCGCGGCCCAGGCCAAGCTGGACGCGGCCAACGATTTGGCCACTGCCCGTGCCAGCGGTAACAAGAGCCAGATACAGGCCGCGCAGGCGAAATACGCGACCGCCACCAAGGATTTCAACAAGCTTTCAGGAAACATGCCGCGCACCACCCACACCGGTTTCGACGCGCGCATGCAGGCGGCGTCGCAGCAGGGCATTTCCGGCAGCTGGCTCAACCGCCAAGCCGGCATCGGGCTCAACAAAATCAACCCCCTCACCGACGAGAGCGGCAACGCCAAAACAATCTTGGGCAGCTCCTTCCTCGGACAGGCCGCCAGCAGCGCTTGGACCGGCATGGTCAAGGGCGTGGTGCTCGCCGTCCCCGGCGCCGCGCTGGGGCGCGGCGGCTTCACGTGGTCCAAGGCCGGCACCAGCGCGGGCTCCAGCCTCAAGTCGCAGGCGCGCGCCGATGTCAAGGAAGAGATGATTCAGGGCGCCAGCGCGCTGGCGGGCGAATATCTGGCCCCGCTCTTCACGCACGGCTTTGGCCAGTCCTCTCCCGAGGCCCAAGCCGCGAAGAAAGACGTGGACACGGCTCAGGAAGAATTGAACAAAAAGCAGGCAGACTTGGTGAAACTCCAAATGTCCGGCGCCAGCTCCACCGACCCGCAGGTCATGGCTGCCGAGGCCGCTTATTCGGAGGCCTATCAGAACTTGGCCAGCGCCCAGCAGCGCTACGACAGTTTCGCCGGCCCCGACGAAATCAACGCAGCCAAGGCGATTGCGGCCGAAAAAGCCGCCCAAATCTATCCAAGCGCCGACCCGGCCGCCTATGCGCAGGCCCGGCAGGAGTATGCGGCGGCCCAGCAGAATGTGGGCATCTTGTCTGCGGCCTATGAGACTGCCATTTCCGAATCCAAGGGGACTTTCAGCGGGAGCGACATGTCGCAGGGCATCGTGCGCAACCTGCTCTCGCCCGGCTTTGAGATGGCGGTCGGCAATTTCATCAGCTCGCCGCAGCCCCCGCGCCTGAGCGCCATGCAGGGCTGGGGCGAGTCGCTGGGCCTCTCGCTCAACGACTACCTGTCCTCTTCGGTGCGCTCGGCGCAGGCCTACGACCCGAACGCCCTGCAGAAGCAGCTGCAAGAATTCAACGCGGCCATGACCAAGAGGAATTAGAGGCGGTGATTCACTATGCCCGTCATCACACCCGAAGAATGGAAGGAGCTGCTCCTGCGCACCATGCCGGGGCGGCCCGCCCTGCAGGAAGTCAGCGCGCGCTACATCCAGGTGTGCGCGGCCGACGTCGCGGCCCAGCAGCACGTCCAGAACCCCGCCACCCTCACCGCCGAATGGCGCGAGGCGGCCGAGGTGTTCCCCAAGGCGGCCGCGCTCTACCGGCAGGCCGGCGACTCCCTCGCCGCCCTCGCACTCTGCGGCCTGTGGCCCCCATACGGCGATTCGGTGGGCGCGCACATTCTTTCGCTCTGCGACCGCTGGGTCGATAATCCGGCCGAGCGCGCGCGCGTCGGCATGCAGGTGGAGCGCATCCGCTTCGCCATGATGGAAATGGCCCAGCTGGCCTCCGACCCGCACCGCGCCAAGCCTGCCGACCTCACCTCCTCCGCCCGCTCGGCCCTCGAGGCCAGCGGATGGACTGCGGCAAGCTCTGGCGGCCGGGGCTCGGGCCCCTCGTCCGCCGGCGGAAAAAGCAGCATGGCTGGCATCGGAAGGGGCGCGGGCACGGCTTCATCCGCTTCGGGCGCCCTCTCCGGCCCTTCGGTGCGCAAACCGTCGGGCTTTTCCAAGCCGCCCTCCGGTGCAAGTTCCGGCCGCCCGCCCGCGCGCAAGGCTGCGCCCAAGCCCGCCCGCAAATCGGGCTCCGCCGCCCCGCGGCGCGGGTGAGCCAAATCGCGTCTCCCATCTTCGACCTGCCCCAGGCTGCGGCCTTGGGCGGCAGCATCGGCGCCGGCATCGTGGCGCTGGCCTACATGGGGGGCACGGCGCTCAACTCCCAGTCCGTCAAGGCCTGGGCCAAGTCCGAATTCGGCGAGCTCATCATCTCGGCCGTCTTGGTGGCCATCCTGCTGGCCCTGCTGGCCAACCTCTCCGGCGCCATCCAGGCGCTGGCCCCGCCGGCCGACGCCAACTTCCCCCATTTCAATGCCCCCTCCTCCGGCATCACGGCCGACATCGAGGCGCGCCTGTACAAGGCCATGGAGCTGCCCCTGCAGGGCGTGGTCGATTCGGCCGCCCGCAGCAGCATGCGCCTCACCAAGCTGCTGTCCTACAATTACAACTACCAAGTCGGCATCCCCATCGTCAATCCCACCGGCACCGCCAGCCCGGCTGCGGGGGGCATGGCGCTTCAGACCGCCATCATCATGGGCATCGACAGCACCTCGCTCAACCTCCTGCTGGCCTCCAGCGTGCGCGTCATCTACGTCTTCCTCTCCTCCGCATCGGTGCTGGTGCTGCTGCCGCTGGGCATGCTGCTGCGCTTCATCCCGCCCGCGCGGCAGGTGGGCAGCCTGCTCCTCGCCATCTCGCTCTCGGTGCTCATCGTCTTTCCCCTCTCGGCGCTGTGGGGCATCCACCTGCTCTACGACCCCGGCTTCTCCGGCGCCATCCAGCCCATCAACGACCCGCCCTCCACCTCCAGCGGGTTTCTCAAGACCGTGATTTGCAGCCCCGTGCTCTCGGGCGTCGCCATGGTGGGCGAGGACCTCATCGGTCAAATCATCCGCCTCTTCGCCTGCACCGGCCCGCAGGCCGTGACGCCCTTCTGCGCCGACCCCACGCCCGTCAACCCGCTCGACCCGCCGATTCCCATCGGGCCCGGCCTGCACCACTTCGTGGCCATCTATGCCTGGCTGGGCAAGTTCCTCGCCGGCGCGGGCAATTCACTCGCCCTCTACGCGCTCTCGCCCAGCTCCAAGGACGTGCTGGACGCCTTCAACAGCTTGGCCGACAACACCCTGCCGGCCGCCGTGGCGCGCAACGTCGCGGTGCTGTTCATGGTGGTCATCGACCTCTTGTGCAGCATCGTGATGGTCAAATCCATCGCCCAGACGCTGGGGGCCGAGAACCAGCTCTACGGGCTTTCGAGGATGGTTTGAAGTGGAAAACATGAACTCGCGCAGGAAAGAAGGAATCGGCCATGCGGCCGCCTCATCGGCAGCCCAAGCCGGGCGCGCAACGCCCCGCCCGCTCCCGGCCGGCATTGCCGCTGCCGACCGCTTCTCTTGCGCCCCGTGCGAGATGCAAACCCACAACCGAGCGGGAATACACAAGGCCGTGTTCATTCTCTTCTTTCTCTCCTTCCTCTTCCTGCTTCCCGCCCTCCATGCCGCCGGCCCCGACCTTATCGGCGGCCAGCTCACCTGCCTGCAAGGGACGTGGACGCTGGCGACCGACTTCAACTCCCCCATCTTCGCCATCATCGGCCTCACCGTGGCGCTGGTCGCGGCCGCCCACATGCTGGGCACCGCCTACTCCAAGCCCGAATGGACGGTGTGGGCCCGCAACGAGGGCATCACGCTGGTGTGGTCGCTGGCGCTGGTGGGCGTCATTCTGGCCGCCTTTGGCGCCTCCTGCACCCTCTCCAACCTCATGCTGGGCGGTACCACCTCGGTCGGCTCCGCCGGCGCGCAGGCCGGCGGGCTCTATGCCGCGCCCAGCCAGAACGCCAACCTCACCCCCGCGGCGCGTGCCAGCCTCTACATGGGCACCCTGCTCAACGACTATGGCGTGAGCGTGGCGTCGCAGCTGGTGCGCTCGTCGGTGCGCGACCAGATGTCCTCGCTCAACTACGCCTATTGGTCCATCCCCGTTTTCGACGGCGGCGGCATCGCCTATTCCGCCAACCAGCGCGCGTGGGCGACCGACAAGGATTTGGTGGCCGACATCTACCTGCCGCTGATGATTTCCATCACGGCCCAAAAACTGCTGATGGACATCGCGGTGCCCGGCGTCTTCTCCATCCTGCTGCCGGCCGCGATTATGCTGCGCATGTTCTTCCTCACCCGCGACGTGGGCAACCTGCTGCTCGCGCTCTCCTTCGCCCTCTACTTCGCCCTGCCGCTCACCTACGTGTTCTTCTTTGACGCCACGGCCTCGGTGCAGCAGAGCATTTTCGTGGGCAGCAACCCCAACCAGCCCTTCGGCAACCAGTTCAGCCTGGGCTACGACCCCATCATCGGGGATGCCATGCAGCGCGTGGGCTTCATGGCCACGCAGGCCATCATCGCCCCCAACCTGGCGCTGGTGGTGCTGGTGAGCATGACCATGGCCCTTCACAAGGCTTTCAGAGGAATGGTGGCATGAGCAAGCATATGCAAGAAGCCAAACCGAATTCCCGCTTCGGGGCCCCCAGTCCGAGCTTTGCGAAAATCAGGCGGAGCCCGAATCCAAAGTCCTTCTTGTCTTTCTTCATCGCCAGACCAAGGCCAGACCGCTCACAGGACATCTGTCTTTTCTCCGTCCTCTTAATCATATACCACTTCCACATTCCCAACCACCCCGCCCAGAAAATGCCAACTGAGGTGAAAAACCAGC
>CABMCD010000029.1 GCA_902384555.1 uncultured archaeon
CCCACCAAAATGCTCGCGCTTCTCGAAAAAGGCGCGCAGGGGGGCGCGGTGCTGGACCTTCGCTCCAACTTCGACACCGACTCCGGGCGGGAGCCCCACTTCAATCTGGTGACCTTTAACTACAAAATTCTGGACATCCAGCACGGTGCCGTGTACGTGGCCCGCACGCCGCAAGCGGATCGCAGCGCGCTCAAGACGCAGCTGTGGATTTCCCTCCTGCTTCGCGCGGCCGGCAAAAACGTTTCGCTGTTCCTCAACCCCGACGACCTCGCGCCGTCCGACGGAAACGACCTGCTGGAAAAACGCATTCACAAAGCGCGGGAAGATTTACTGCAGACGCCAAAGGGGCGTAAAATCCTGCTTCAGGACGTGGACGAGGATATCCGGCGCTTCATGGGCCAGCGGGTGCCGTATTACAACCGCAAGGACATCGGTTTCGGCTACACGTTCCAAGACTACGGCTCCATCCTCGACAGTGCGCTGGAGCAATACATGAACCAGGTGTATAAGAACGCCTCGTCCCTGCAAAGGGTGGTCTATAGCATCGGGGCCTCCAAGCACGACCTCGAGGAGTGGACGCCGGACCAAAAGAGCAAGCTCAACAGCAACTACGCCCGTTTCTGCAATTCAAAGGCCGTTCTTTTGTATGGCGAGAGCTATTACCTGCCCGTGGGGCACAAAATGCTCAATGAGATGAACAAACCCGGCAACCTCAAGCTTCCGCCCGGGTGGGAAGTGGTTTTGGACGAAAGCAATGATATCGTCCTGCAGAACCCGGCCAAAAACCTCAAATTCGAGATGGGCTACAAGGCCGAGGATGGCCACTATGTGCCTTATTGCTCGACTTTCGTGAACCTGGTCTTTGGAGACATGGTCTACAATTTCGGAGCCACGCACGTGGTCGCCTTGTTCAACAATGAAGAGGCCAAACTGGTCAATGAGTACGCCGCCTTGGCCAAGCAGGTCTTTAGCTTGGGGCCCAACGTGCATTATGTTGTGGGCGGAAAAACCGATACGGCCACCCCGCTCAATATTTATGATAATATTTTATATTGAATATTTCTTTTAGAAAAGCTAATAGTTTATAGGTTATTTTGTTAAATCATTAAACTATTAGACATTCCAATAGTCTATTAGTGTTTTATCTTTCTTGTTTTTAATGAAACACTAGCTTATAAAGGATTTTCCCACTAAAATCCCATATGGGGAGTTCTGCGCCGAACTTGGGCCCATATCGGGCGGCCTATTGGTTAATCAAGCAAAATTTGCCCTCTTCAGGAACAATTAACCCCTTTGCAAACTACCACCGGATTCGTTGTTTTGATGACTTCGAGTATGCGCGTGATGTCACGCTTCACTTTTTAGTTGGAAGCAAATGGGCGGCCTATCAATTTGCCCCCTCCACCGGTTTGATGGGTCAGATTGTAACCATCTTACGCACGAGCTCAGACCAATATATTTCCAAAAATGGGCGTTTGGAGTTTAGCCGCTTTTTGGATGACCTGCAGGCACAAGTTCAGGCTCAGCAGCCAAAGAAGCCAGTTAAACTCTATCTTAATGGATTTTCGGGCCCTTTGCTTGATGGGGCCTACTCCATCGTGCATGATGAAAAAACAGATAAGATTTGGGCACATCATTACGCTCGGCAGGCCAAAGATTCCAAACAAGACCTGAAAACATTCAAAACTTCTATCCAAATCTTTGAAACAATCCTGCCATCTGAACCCGAATATGTGGATCTAGTCATTCATGACTCCAACCAAACCCTTTTGGCCCTGCTTGAGGCCTTGAAATTTGAAGTTAGCCGCGTATCTACAATAAATTAGAAAAGCTAATAGACTATTGGAATTAAGAGTTGGCCTGCATTTGCTATTTAGGCTACCCTATTTGGAGGCTGTTTTTAGCCTGTTTTTTGATGAAAATTTGCATATCAGTATACCGAAAAATAGGCTTAGAATCGTATCAATAAACCAAGTTGGTTGAGTGGGTGAGCGAGCTACGGCTGGTTTTTGTGTATGGTATCTTGATATGATATGGAGTTGGAAATGTGGATGATGCCCCCGGGCTTAAACGTTGAAGATCGATTGAAAGATGGGTTTTGATATGTTTTGCACTATTATTGATTATTGATATGATGTTGAGGTGGAGGGAGGTTTACTGAAAAGATATATGTTTGATAAATCTTAATCATCAAAAAGCTTCATTTTATTGAGATAAACATTCGCATGACTTTATGCTATTATTGAGCCAAACTAACTAAGTATGCCCCCATCATAGTGGTTATGCTAACAAGTCAAATGTTTGTAGCTGGCTGTTCGTAGCCGGCTAAAAGAGAATTATGCTGTTTCTATCCAAAAACAAAATATATGTAATCTCTTTAAGCGTATTCGTTAAAACTGACTGAATTTATTAGTCGTTCAATAATTTCTGTGTTAGCGTGCTTGCAAATATATTCTTTGGATGGCGGCATTACGTTGTAATATTTTTTAAGTCTATTACTATTTTAGCTTTTCTAATTTATATTTGGATTACTATTTATTATATAAAAAATTTACGGCTTGGATGGCCCGACCCCTTTAGCTCGCTCTGTTTTGTCACGATAGGCCGAACCGGGGTGTAAGATCGTTCGAGTTTTGGCAACTTCAGCTTTTTTGCCAGCAAAATCAGGGTGTTTGATGTCCTTTTCAAGTACCGCACGATAATGCTCGTATCTTTTTTTAGTTCTTTGAACAACTGTGGCCCAGTGTAATATTTCGCCATCTTTTCGATTTTTCCAGTTTTCAGCATCCTGTTTGTTTAATGCGATTTTTCCACACACTATGCAGATTCTGATATCCGAGTGCGCACTGGAAAGCCGATCACGGTATTTTTCAGCTCGCTGGGCGTCATCAATCGTTAAGGCGTGTTCCGGGCGTTTTATCTCTATCACAACCATCTCAGCATCATTGGCGATTGCAAGGAAGTCGTATCGGAGTCGCTTGTCTTCTTCACGGATATCCTCATAGTGCCATTCTCGGAGTTGCGTCGAGACTTTCTTTTCTTCGGAGAAGATTTCCCAGTCTGGATTTAATATCCAAGGGAATCTTCCGATTAAATCATGAAGATTGTCAGTTCCCACATTTGGGGCGGTTTCGGGGGCATTGTTGACCAGCATGGTCTCGAACTTCTGTATAAGATCCAACCTGCCTTTGATTATTGTCAGGATAGCGCGACTCTCAAGCGCCCCCCACCGACTCAAATAATCGAGGAATTCAGTCATTTTCTCTGGGTCGTCTCCAATCGCGTCTAGTTCAGTTGTTAGGTTATGGAACTGTTCAAACTCGTATACTGTCACTAATGAATCTGCAAGACGAAGCGAATCTTCACTATCTGGGTTACTTTGACTAATTGTTTTGAGGTGCTTCTTCAAATCTCGCTGTGAAGCCGGGTCTAAGGAAGTTATCCTTTCACCTAGGGCCGGGTTCTGGAGAACCGTTTCCTCAAATTTTTCACCTTTACGCGCAGCCCACTCGCGAAGAAGTCTTCTGGATAATTCTTCGCCCCATTTTTTGAAGTCAATTACCCCCTCGGAGTCCCAATCAATTTCTTGGCGATCCGTAGAGATTATATCTGATTCATCGTCGTCAGACGAGTCTATAAAGTCTGCCTCGATATCTCCAGTTAAATACTTTGTTCCGTGTTGGCCAGACGCCTTGCCCTCTATATTGAAAAAGAATGGGGGGGCTTGGGCAGTTTTTCCTCTCGCATATATCGTAAACCCGCGCATCTCGGACTGGGGGATAACACCTTTGTGGAACGCGTAACGATAAAGTACTTTTGGGCCTCCCGGAATAATCTCTTCTTCGTGAAATTGCTCGCCGGCCGGGCAATCTGAATCGTATGATTTCTCTGGAAAAGCGAACTCCAAGTCGAGTGTTGGCTCACCCAGGGGCGCTCCGTTGATATAAATTTTCATTTCTCCCCGTGTCTTCCGACTAAATCTCCTCGCAAGAGATTCTTTTAATTTTTTTATATCAATTGGAGTCTTGTGCTTCAGTTGTCTTAATCTGATGATTGTCCCAGACGGTTTACTCGTCTCATTATAGGGATCGATGCGTCCTTGTAACGGAACTTCATCTGCTTTGTTCTGTTTATTCTTTAATAAAACACAATCCATTGTGAATTCGGTAGACTCCCCATCTTTCCAAGTGCGAATAATCATTTGTTTGGCCATGCCAAACCCCGCGAGTTTTCCGATTCCCTTGCGACCCATCACCGCTCGAGTTGTCTTTTCTTTAGTTACATCTGCGGAATCTGATTCTTCAGTATCCGCTTCTGCGCGTCTGTTTCGACCGACCACGAGGTAATTGTCTTGAACATTATCCTCACTCATGCCGCAACCATCATCTTCGATCGAGATCTCACTTGTCTCGGTGGAGTACTCCTCTTCGAGGGGAACTTGAATCCAAACGTTCGATGAATGAGCGTCCCAGCAGTTGGCGATAAGCTCTGCGATGGCCGGTTCTCTTCTCTTGTATAGCTGATTTCCTAGATGCTCCAGAGTTCGGCCCAAAACACTTATCGTAAACGTTCTGAATTTTGTGTTTTGTGCGCCTGGCATGGTATCACTAGGCATTTTCTAGATGTTCAATGATTTTAAGGCCATGCCGTCGGATAAATTCGGGCGGCAGAGCATTTCCGATCATTAACGCTACTTTACCTTTTCCTCTTTTTAAAGAAAATTTGTAGTCTTGAGGAAAGCCTTGTAATAATGCCGCTTCTCGAAGGGTTATCGCCCGATCTTCAGTTGGGTGAAGGAAACGGCCCTTTGAAGGATTATTACATACTCCGGTTATCGTCGGCGCAACTTTATCCCAGCTCATTCGCCCGTAAACGTCCTTGAAACCGTTTGTTTTTTTATGGCATTCCAAGTGGTATTTTTCAGGCAAATCTAGTCTGCTACCACCATTTTTTGGAACAAAACGGATTAACTCCATAATGTGAGGGTCTCGTTTTTCTGTTTTATTATGCAATGGATCTTGGTTCATAGTTTCATCAATATCTCTGAGTGCATCCTTAACGGTCAATATCTTGTTGTCCTCGGCGCCTAGTTCGATTTTCTTTCCTTTAGCCGCAATCATGATTAAACGCTCACGGCGTTGAGGGACGCCATATTTTGATGCGTCCAGAACGGCAGGGTTCATCAGGTACTTCATTCGTTCCAGTTTTGCACAGAAGTGGTGAAAACGTTCATCTTTTGCCAACCCAGGTACATTCTCGAGCATCACAGTTTTTGGGCGCAGTCTTTTTACAAACCGCATGAATTCGAATATCAACTCATTGCGAGGGTCAAAAACCGAGCTTTTTTTGTTTCGTGTGCGTACGGTTGAAAATCCCTGACAGGGTGGGCAGCCGGCAAGAAGATCGAGTTCGCCGGGTTTGATATTCAATTCTTGCATAACACGTTTACAGGTCAGCCAACGGATATTTTTTGAAAAGACCTTAACCTCCGGGTGGTTCATCCTATAGGTCTCAACCGCCAGCGGCTCGATTTCCACCGCTGCCAGCACGCGGAAGCCGGCCTTTTTCAAACCGAGGGTCAACCCGCCAGCACCCGAAAACAGGTCGATTGCCGTCGGTTGAATGGCCGGTTCGTTCATGGCCCAGAGAACGTGGAAAGCGTTTATATTCCTGCCGTTGTTTTTGAGCGTTGCACCGACGTAAAAACTGACGTGCAAGTATACGGGGGGTCTTGCAGGTCTAATAGTGTTTTAGTTGATGAAATAAAGTGTATATTACACGTAAAGCTTTCATCTTCGGTGCAACCAAATTTACCCGGATTCGAAAAAATCTTTGTCGGTACCGCAGAGTTTTCCGAACGCAAGTTCATATCCCTCCGGTTTGACGACAATCAAAACGAAGTCATCTTTTATTGCGTGCGCTTCTGGGAGCCCAAGTGCCTTCACAAGCGCCTCGGGATCCAAAGCAAGATCAGATAGTCGTTCTTCCAATCCAGCTTTTTTGAATGCGCGTTTCCCGTCCAAAGCGCCCTTGAGGGCCTGCCGCCATCTTTCCTCGGACACGATTGAATCGAGTTTTGAGACGTCTGCGGCCGAGAAATGGTCTTTCAGCTCCAGAAGTAGTATCTTGTTCTGTTTGTAGCCGATCAGATCGACCTTACGGGAGCCTTTACTGCCTATCCCCTGGTTTGACGGGTCCCTCAGCTCAATCCGCGGGATATCATCTGTGCCGTCCGGCGGCTCGCCGCCAAGCAGCATCCAGCCATTCTTGCGTAGTATCTCCTTGCATCGCACATATATCTCAGGTTCATTCAGCATCCTGTTCAAACCCATCACTTCTCCTCAGCACGCCATCCTTGAAGATCATCAGATCCGCCAGGGCATACCAAAGGTAGCTTTTCCGCGTCGGATCCTTTGGGTTCTTGGCAAGCCACAGGCTTTTCCGTAACTTTGGGAATTTGAGGATGAAATTGGTGTGCCTGTCGGCGACTGTCGGGCCGTTTCTACAATGACAGTAATCGTATATGAACTGTGTTCCGGTGTACGGATCCTCCCTTCGGCATTTCTTGGGTGTCATTCCTATCTCGTAGATGAGAGATTCGCGCCTCCGTTTGGTGCGCGCGTCCAAACCCGCCACCCTGAGGCTTTTTGTAGGTACTAGAGACAGCGAGGGCGCCAAACGCCTGTAGCTGGAGTCCCCCGCAACTCTTGTTTTGTATTCTTTTTCCATGAGGCGTTCCGCCTTATCCGCCTCGGTGCAACCGTCAAAACTGTAGCCGTTACTGATAAACGCACCGATCAGTTTGCTTATCTGGGTGTTTTCACTTCCATCCCTCACAAGTTCAAAATCATCATCGCAGTCCCACCTGAGCGCCAGGGCGTGAACGCCGTGAAATTCCTTCATTTTTTTGAAGCCAAGGAATATGTTTGGGCGCACGAAACATCTGCTTGCATGGGTGCCGTGCTTCATCGCCAGGAAGGGGAAAAAATCTATGATCGGGACGCCAAGTTCAACCGCCCGCGCAAGACGCCCGATCCGCTGCCCGACATTGTGGCCGGATGGAACCTCTTCTGTCTTTTCCAGAACGAGTTTCGGGACGCCATTGACACACAGGATGATGTCCGGTCGGTCGTACATTATCAGGTCATTGATTATCTTTCTGGCGTTCTCGCCCCTGGCGCGTATGCGTATCCGCTTGGCTGAAACAAGCCGCTTATCGAGGGATACGAACCAGTCCGCCTCTTGCTCTGCGTCGTAATATATTTCAATGCTCACCGGTTGGCAACGGAGCTGAGGTATTTAACCTTGATGGGGCTTGACAGATGCTCCAGAATTTGTTCGGCGACAGCTTTTGCCAGAAGCGGCGGAACGGCGTTGCCGGTCTGGACCCGTCCCTGAACGACTCCTCCGTACACCTCAACAAAATCCGGGATTGACTGCAGCCTGCACCGCTCACGGACTGTCAAACCGCGGGCATCTCTCGGATGACCGAATTGAAATTGGGGGCGGATGCCCCCACTCACCTGGGTGGGGCTTGGAGCGTCCCAGGACAACCGTATTCTTTGTTTGTAACGGGGGTACATGGGTTCTCCGGGGATCGTGTTCCTTATCTTTTCAACAACTTCGTCCGGATGGCTCGGGGCCTCGTGGTTTCTCAGGGTTTTTTCATTTCCCCGCATTAATTTTTGATATGTTGTTTTCGGGGGTTCGGAGTATTCGTCTGCCCCTCCGCCCCGTTCAATGCTCGGAAGGTCTGAAATTGCGTCAAATACAGTTATGGGTTTTTGACGGACGGTTGGTTTTGGGAACGGTATCCTGCTTTTCGATTCGGTCCCGAGGAAAAAAATCCTCTGGCGTTTCTGTGGAACACCAAACTCAATGGCGTTCAGCATCTGGGAATGAGACCGGTACCCGGCCGCTTCCAACGCGGATATAATGTTTTCCGCAAATTCACCATTCTTCATGCTCTTGAGCCCGGACACATTTTCAATCAAAACCGCACGCGGCTTGAGCACTTTCACCATCTCGACAAAGTACAGGAAGTTGTAGTTTCTTGCGTCAAGGTGGTTCCGTTTTTTATTGGCAAGAGAAAAACCCTGGCACGGGACTCCCGCGAGCATTATGTCCGGGCGTTTTTTACCGATTCTTCCTCGAACCGCCCGGACAATCAGATTGTCATCATTGTCTTTATTCAGATGAACGATCTTGTGGATATCTCCCAGAATGGCAGCCGCATGAACATGAGAATTTCTGAAAGTCTCGATGGAAGGGGCGTGGATGTCGACACCGAGAATGGTCTGAAACCCAGCCATTTCAAATCCAAGTGACGTCCCCCCAAGACCGCAAAACATCTCAATTGCGGTTAATTTTGTGGGGTCCGCCGGTTCTTTTGCTTCAAAAAGCTTGGGTTCCCCGCCCCAATAATACATGTTTTGTTCGGTAAACGATTGTATCTCACCGTCAAGATTCAGCCTTTTTCTGATTATGGCCGAATGCCCGTAGGTTTCTTTGACAACCCCTGCCCCATCAGAGTTATTTTCGACTGGTTTCAGATAAGAGTTTGGCCCTTCGTGCCCCCCCTTTCCTTCGTCTTGGCGCCCTGGCATGTTTCAAACACGGCGCCGGATCATTTTAAAGGTTGTTATGGCAGATTTCCTGTGGAGTTCATGCTCCCAAAGCCTTACAACTTTCCAGCCTTCTGAACGCAAAACATGGCTTACCATGCGATCCCTCAGCACGTTTTGTTTGAACTTTTTTCTCCAGAAAGCGGCATTGTTTTTGGGCTTGAAAGAACATTTTGGGCAGCCATGCCAAAAGCAACCGTCAACGAAAACAGCAAGTTTCAGCTTCTTTGAGGCGAAATCTGGGCGGCCGAACATCTTTGGCTGATAGCGTAACCGAAGGCCCCGAAGGACCTTGCGAAGCATTAGCTCAGGCGCGGTGTTTTTGGAGCGGATGCGAGACATACAGTAACTGCGTTGCTTCTTTGTTAATTTGTCCACTTAATCAACCGCCTGGGCCTGTGTTGTGCATATGGCTCCGAACATTCAATCGAATTTATGACAACCTGGGCACTTCCAATTACGTCCATCTGGCCGCTTCGGGTGTCTCTCATTATCTTTAGGGTCAAAATTATGGAAGTACTTGCATTCTTTTAGAAATGCTTGATAGTTCGATGGAGCTGGAGCGTATTGAAAATGCCCCCCAACAATTCCATGTTTTTCGAAAGAGGGTCGCAGGCGGTTCGAGATACTGTGGTCTGACCGTCCGACATAATGGACTTCTTCTGAACGATTATAAAAAATATACGTCCCGCGTCCGTCGTAACCTTCAAGTTTTTTCTTAATGTCTTTGAAATTAGATACTTTAATTTTTCGTGTTCTGTGCGCCTCGCGCTCGGGTGTTCTTGGCATCTTATCAACTCCCAACTAAAGCATTGGATTTAGACTCACGCTTAGCTTTATACCCCAAACTCCCTCGCACCCACCCATTCCATCTTCACCATGCTCCAAAAGTCCTTATAACCAATCCTTTTTACGGGTTTCTTTTCCACCTAGGCACATGAAACCGAAAAAAACAGCTCCCCAAGCTTCCAAAACCAACTGGCCCCTTCTCCTCGCATTCATCCTCTTGTGCGAATTTATCGGCATTCTGGGCGGCCTGGCCACCCAAGAATCCATCCCCACCTGGTACGCTACTCTAAACAAACCCATCTTCACCCCTCCCGCTTGGCTTTTTGCCCCAGTCTGGATCCTGCTCTACGCCCTGATGGGAATCGCGGCTTACCTGGTCTGGAAAAAAGGCGTGAAAAAGCCTCAAGTCCAGTTTGCCCTCCTCCTGTTCGCCCTCCAGCTAATCCTCAACCTCAAGTGGAGCCTGGTGTTTTTCGGCCTGCACAGCATCGGGGGCGGGCTGATAGTGATAGTTATTCTGGACCTTCTTATCCTGGCCACCCTCTTGAAATTCAAGCCGATTGACCAAAAGGCCGCGTGGCTGATGGTGCCTTATCTGCTTTGGTGTTTGTTCGCCACCTTGTTGAATGCGGCGCTGTGGTTGATGAATTAAAAAACAAAAACAAATTCATTTCCCAAACAAGGGCTTCAAATCCACTTCTTCCCAACCCGAGTAGTTCTGGCCGTGAATCCACATCGTGTAGTCGGCCGGCACGGCAATGACCTGATAGACGTTGTCGGGCAGCATGCCGCCCCCCTCTCGGTAGCCAATGGAGAGCAATTGCTTCATCTTCTCCACCTCCATCTGGCCCTTATATTCGGGCGAATTGGCCAATTTGAGGAAATTGGCGCGCCGCATGTCATCGGCCGTCGGAGTGGGGGGGTTGATGACGCCCTCCCATGAGGCAGGATAGGGCGGCACAAAGCTGTTGTAGGTGACCAGAAGGCCGCTCACGTTTTCCGAGCGGCGGCGCGCGCCCATGGTGGAGGACCACTCATAGGAGTAGGCTGCGTTTTGGTCGGCCACCTGAATGAGGTAGGAGTCGCTGGGCAGAGTGGTGTTGAATTCGCGGTAGATGTCGTTCATGTCTGAGGAGTCAAACATAAAGTCCAGCAGTTTCACGGCTGCAAACGGCCGGCCCTCATAATGGGCTGCATCTGCCTGCTGGCCGTTGTTAAGCTCCAAAAACAGGCCCTGGTCGTTCATGGCGGTTTCGGTATAGACTTCGCCCACCCATTCGAGGTTGGCCACCGAATGGCCGCTGTCGGGGTGGTAGACGGCCAGCGTCATGTATGGCAGGTAGGGCACCAGAAGCGATTTGACCATGTCCCAGTTGCGGCCAAAGTAGAGCTTGCCGTCCGCAGAGTAGTCGCCCCAGAAAGCCACGCCGGAGCAGGCAGACAGGCGGGGGTCCGAGGCCATGACGTTGCCGGCCGAAGCGGCCGCGAGCGAGGCATTGGACGGGGTCGCATCGTTGGCTGATTTGACCATGTAAGCCGTGATGAGGCTGATGACGCCGCCATTGAGTTCCTTGTGCTGCTGCAAAGTCAGGCCCGAAGTCTCGGACATGCCCTGCATCAACTCAACATATTTCTGGGAATTAGAGTTGTAGAGCGTGTCACCGGCCTCATCTACATATTGCTTGGGCATGCCCATCGCGGCCGTCTCGTTCATGGTGCGCGCATAGGCTTCCTGCATCTCCTCGCGCATGAGATAGCCGTATTGGCGGCCCATCTCGCGGAACGAGCCGTGCAAATCCAGCACCGTGAAGCTGTTGTTCAAGGTCTTGTATTTGGAGCCGCCCTCGAAGGAGGACACGTAAATCAGCGAGCCGACGCGGGTGCCGGGAAGCAGAGTGGATGAAGAAATATTGCCATCTCTCCATTGCACCCATTCGTTGTTTCCGGGCATGGAATTGGAATAGGGCAGCAGGGGCCGGTTCGCCAGCTTTCCATCCGCAACGGCCGGGGCCGCGTAATAGGAAGAGAATGCGTAGGGCTGGCCGTGGCAGAAGAGATAATCCATCGAGTCGCAGATGTGGAAATGCAGGTGCGCCGCATCGCTGTTGCCGGAATTGCCCAGGCTTCCAATCACCTGTCCCGTGCTGACGTTGCCCCCCACTTTGACGCGCAGGGAGCCGGGAATCATGTGGCCATAGAACGCATAGTAGCCGTTGTGCAAATCCAGCACAATGAAATTGCCGCCCAGGCGGTTGATATTGATGGGCGGCTTGGCGCCCGGCACGTTGTCAGGCACGCCATCCTGCATCAGCACCACGGTGCCGTCTGCAACGGCCAGCACGTCCTGGCCATAGGCGTAATCGTCGAAATTGGAGGAGCGGTTGCCGGCGCCCAGTGCGCCGTCCTTTCCAATCACCCAGTCAATTGCAAAACGCTGGGGCACATACACGTTGCTGTTGAGCTGGAAAATGGCGTTGCGATGAGGCTCGAAATTGTCGGGCGCATTGAGGGCCAGCCAGGTGTTGTTGCGCAGGGGCGGGGAGATGGTTAGAAGGGGTTTTTGCATCACGGGGGAGGAGGCGCCCGAAACGGGGGTTGAGGAGCCGGCGAAATAGAGGCGGTGGGAAACGGAAGAGGGAATGCTCTTACCACTCAGCTCAATCCACATGCGAATAGGAGTCTGGCCGCTCCAATTCTGCATGGGCAGCAGCGTGGCGTTGAGCGCCGCGCCTGAAATGGAGTAAATCACGTTCTGCTGGCCGTCCAGCACTTCGAGTTTGGAGAGGGTGCGCGGCGCGTAGTTGGATGCATAAATTTCGTAGAACAGCACCGGCTGATTGTCGGCATTGAACACCACCGGCGCTTCATAGATGGAAAGCGAAGCAGATGAGGAAGCAAAAGATGAAGCAGGCGGCAGAAGGCCGGGCGCGGCAAACGAATCCGGCGCGCCTTGGAAGAGGTTGGGGGCCGGAGTTTCAAGCAATCTCAGGGCGCACACGGCCACCAAAAAAACAAGCAAAACGACTACCAAAGGCTTAGACCAATCCATAAACATCCCACCAAGAGAGGTGAAAAAGAGAAAGAAGATAAAGCAAGTGGATGGACGGAGCGCAAGGCCGAGCCCGTTATAACTTTTCTGCTCGTGCGAACAGCTGGTGGTTGTAATGAAAACTGGCGCTATTTTAGTTATCGGGCTTGCATTTTTGCTTTTGCTGGGCTGCACCCAGCCCAAAACAAAGGTGGAAATCCCCAATCCTTTTCCGGCGCTGGCGATTCATTCTGCAAATAATTCAAGCGCCATGAACACAAGCGCGGGCGCGATAAAAGAGGAAACGGGCGCTACGAGAGCCAGCCCGACCGCATCAAGCGAAGGCGCGATGGGAACGCCTGAAATCCATGCGCAGGATTATGCAATTACGGCCGATGAAATGCCCGGCTGGGAGCCGCTCCTTTTCCGCGCGCGCAATGTTTCGGACGTGAATCCCCCGGCTTTGGAGAAGGGCTGGAAAAGCGGATTTATGACTGGGTACAACAACACCACCACCCAGTTCGCCCAATTCATTTCCATCTACCCGCGCGAAAACATCTCGCGGGTGTTCAACATGAGCGAGCTGACCGAGAATGAGACTAGGCTGCACACTCGCAAGTATGGCGAATGGACGGTGGCCTTCCTTTTCACGGACGAGGACAACCAGACCGGCATGAACCTGGCGTTCTATAATGGCGAGGTTTACCAGACCATTTATGCAAGCGGCAACAACACGGCCGATTTGGAATGGTTTGCCCAAAAGGCGGCCCAAAAGATGGGCCTGAATGTTTCGGATGAAAATCAAACCTAGGTTGCTCCTCCGGCACCTATTTAACCAAACCCTGCGAACGCCCGTACATGTCAAGAGGTCGAAAGTCCGGGTTTAGGCAGGGAGGAAAGGGAAGTTACCGGCCTGGGCGCAAAGAAAGCTGGGGGCCGGCCAAAAAAGCCGGCTTTGGACAGGGACCGGATTTTGACCAGATGCCGCAAGGCCGTGGCCCGCAAGCCGGATTCGGACGGCAGAGCTCAGGCCAGTCCGAGCAGTCAGGGTATGGCCGGCGAGCAGACGCCCGGCCCGTTGACCTCAAGGCCATTGCCGAAATGGCCATGGCCAAATACGGATTTGTCTCGGTGTTTCCGCCCAAAGTGATGGCCAAGGCCAACGAGCTGCGAGCGGATGCGCCTCAAATGAACGAGCATCGGGTCAAGGACCTGCGCCATCTTCTGTGGTCTTCCATCGACAACATCGACACGCTGGATTTGGACCAAATCGAGTATTGCGAGCGGGGAAAAGGGGGCGAAATCAGCATCTGGGTGGGCGTGGCCGATGTCGATGTCTATGTGCCCAAAGACTCGCTTCTGGACCAGCATGCGCACGAGAATACGACTTCGGTCTATACCGGCATTGAAATTTTCCCAATGCTGCCCGACCGGCTGTCCAAAGACCTCTCCTCTCTGCCCATGGAGCAGGACCGGCTCGCCATGGTGGTGGAATTTTCGGTTCTTCCAAAGGGCAGCGTGCGCGCCGGAAAAGTCTATCGCGCGCTGGTGCGAAACAAGGCTAAACTCGTGTATGAGCAGGTGGGTGCGTGGCTGGAAGGAAGAGAAGCCGCACCCAAACTGATTGCCGAGAGCCCGGAATTGCAGGCCCAAATCCGGCTGCAGGATGAGGCTTCGCAGCGCTTAGGAAAATACCGGGCCGGGCAGGGCGCGCTGGAGCTGGAGACGCTCAAGACCAAAGCGATTATTCAAAACGAGCGCGTGCTGGGCTTGTATGTGGAAGAGGACGACCGGGCCAAGCGCATTATCGAAAATTTCATGATTGGGGCCAATGGCGTGATGTCCAGCCTGCTGGAAAAAAGCGGGCGGCCCACCATTCAGCGGGTGGTGCGCACCCCAAAATACTGGTCTGAAATCGTGCAGACGGCGCGGGAGCATGGGAGCAAACTGCCCAACCGGCCGGATGCGGCGGCGCTGGCCAAATTCTTGGACAAGGAGCGGGCCAAAGACCCCGAGCGCTTCCCCGACCTCTCGCTGGCCATTGTCAAGCTTTTGGGGCCGGGCGAGTATGTGCTTTACGACAAGCACAAACCCGTTGGCCATTTCTGCATGGCCGTAACCAGTTACACCCACTCCACCGCCCCCAACCGGCGCTATCCCGACGTTGTCATCCAGCGATTGATGAAAGCCCTGCTCTCTAATGCCGGCTCGCCGTATGGAAAAGAGGAATTGACCGCTCTGGCCGAGCGCTGCACCGAGCGCGAGCATGCGGCCAAGAAGGTAGAACGCTTTGTGACCAAAGCGGAAGGAGCCGTATTGCTGGCCGGTCGGATTGGACAAACTTTCGATGCCATGGTGACGGGCGCGTCGGAAAAAGGCGTCTATGCCCGGCTGATGGACCCGCCGGTGGAGGGCAAGCTCATGGCCGAGCCAAAGCAGGTGCATGTGGGCCAAAAAGTGAGGATAAAACTGGTGAATTTGGACCCCTGGATGGGGTTCATCGACTTTGCGCTGGCCCGATAATGACGCAGGCCGAGCCATTAGCTTGCCGGCCGGCGCGGTTTTGAAAAAGAATGATTTTTAGCCTTTATTGCTCCAGCCTAAAACCAAACGAGGTGGGTGCATGAAAAAAACCAATGAAAAAGAATGCGACTGCGGCAATGGGCGGCACCGCGTATGGTGCTGCAAGCGCAGCCACTTCCCGGCGTTTGCGGTGTTTTTGTTCATCGTGTCGCTGGTGTGGCTGCTCAACGATTTGGGCATCCTGAGCATCAACCTGCCCTGGATTCCGCTCGCCCTGCTCATCATTTCGGTGGCTTGGCTCTCCAACCACTACGCCAAGAGCGAGGAATAGCTTTTTTCATTTTTTTAGGCTTTTTCTGAAAGCCGCACGCCGGTTGAGCGAAGCAGGCCCGGCAGGCTTGCGTCGAAATCGCAAGGCGGCGTGCTGACTTTGAACACGATGCCGGTGTTCCAGGGGCTGGAAACCGCCGAGTCGGCAGGCTGGATGCGGGAAACTTCCAGGCAGGAGTTCCATGCTGGAGCCGGCACTTTGAAGACCAAGGCGGTTTTGAAAATCGAGCGAAAGTCGTCGTCCGGAATGATGAGAACGACGCCGGGCGGAAGGTCCAATGGTGAGGGCGGGCGGTCCCGCTTGCCGGGCAGAGTGGGCGGAAAGTTGTAGGGAAAAAAGTTGTTTTTGACAAAAACAGGCTGGATTGACTTTGAATCGTTGAGAACGGGCCTGAATCCAACTTGCATGCTGAAATATGGAATACCACCATTAAAATACTGCGTTCCGGCCGAGCC
Organism: uncultured archaeon; assembly: GCA_902384555.1. Lineage (GTDB taxonomy): Archaea > Micrarchaeota > Micrarchaeia > Anstonellales > Anstonellaceae > CAIXYX01. Next base: position 15,751 of record CABMCD010000029.1, read on the forward strand.
GGCCGTTTGCATGACGTGAAAAATTATAGATGATTTAATATTCATTATTTGTGCAGAACGGCGGCCGTTTGCAGATAATGCGCAAAAGAGGGATAGATTTTAATAAGCGCCTTCCTAGGCCCCCCTATGGTGGAAGGTGCGAAAACGCCTGCTGCGCCCCCGCGCAGCTTGGGACCCTATTTGATTGTAGGCGCGGTGATTGTGCTCTGCACGCTCATTCTCGCCGGCATTGTGGCGCTTTACTTGGGCATGCAGTTCCTGCCCTCGCTTCTCGGCTCTTTTGCCCCCATGCTGGGCGCTAGCGGAGGCCAGATGCTGCCCAACGGCACGTGGGTGCCCTATTCGCCAAACGGGAATTATCCGCTTAACACCAGCACACCCAATGCCGGCTATCCCCAAGGAGTGCCGACCGGCGGAGATTATCCGGGCGTTTCTCCACCCAATGCACCTCTGCCGGGCGGCTCGCCCGGCTCATATGAAGGCTATCCGGTCGGGAGCGGAGGCCAGATTGGAGGCACCGGCACGCCGGGCGGCTCGGGTGCGGCCGGCGGCACCACCCCCAATGGACAGAATCCGACTAATCCCAACGCGCCCGGCACCGGCCCGGACGGCCTGCCCGTCCAGCCGGGCCAGCCCAGCGGAACCAATGCGGACGGCAGCCGGTGCGGGGAATTCACCCAAGCCTGCGGCACTACCCCTTGCTGCTCAGGCCTGGTTTGCACGGGCGGCATGTGCCAGCTCAACCTGCCCGGCGTCACGGCCTGCTTTGACAGCGACGTGCAGGACAACCGCGCCGCCGGCGTGGCGGTTCGCGCGGTGAACGGGCAGATATTGGAAATGAAAGCCGACGCCTGCGCCAATGCCAACGCCCTGTACGAATACGATTGCATGCCAGATGGAAGCATCATCCGCACGCAGGCCGCCTGCCCACTCGGCTGCCGCGACGGCGCGTGCCTCACCGTCCTCAGCCCCGACCCGACCAACCCGCCGGGCTCGGATGAGGTCCTCAGCAGCGTTTGTTTGGACAGCGACGGCGGCATCAATTTCGGCCAGAAAGGGATGGTGTCGGTGAACGGAATCCTCATCGGAACCGATGGCTGCACCAACAACCGCTTTTTGGAAGAGTATTACTGCCTGCCCAACGGGAGTGCGACCAAGGAGGGTTATGCCCTGCCGGGCGGCATGATTTGCGAAGACGGGGCCATCCTGCCCCGCCCCGGCTCCACGCCGGCCTGCACCGACAGCGACGGCGGCATCATGCCCAATGTGAAGGGCACGCTCCGCTCCAGCAGCGGATTTAGCTCAGCCGACATGTGCACGGGCGCGCAGACGGTGCTGGAATGGTATTGCACCTCCGGCGGCCACGACTCGCAGGCCATCAACTGCAGCCGCTCCAGCGAAATCTGCCAAGACGGGGCCTGCGTGCCGTTCGAGGGTTCGGGAGCCACCCTGCGCTGCACCGAAACCGACGGGGGCGACAAGCCCTATGCGGCCGGAACAACTGAAGTGTTTGTCAACAATCAGGGCGCCGGACCCAAGAGCGACCGCTGCGACGACCCGGCCACTCTGCAAGAGTATTTCTGCAATCCGGACGGCACCGGCGACATCAAAACGTATTCATGCGCCAACGGCTGCCTCAACGGCGCATGCATTCCGACGCCGGGCGGAGCCAACTCCGCTTCCTGCGAGCCTCCGGGCGCCGCGTGCGGGGATGTCGGCAATTTGAGCGTTGTCTGCTGTTCGGGCTTCAGCTGTTTGGACGGAAAATGCCAGGCCACCACGGCGGGCGGGGCCAACACGCTCGCCTGCAACACCATCGCCATGCCCTGCGGAATAGGCGCCAGCGGAACCGATTATGGAACCTGCTGCTCAGGCTATGCCTGCCTCAACAACTTCTGCCAGCCTTCCGCCAACTCTGCCGCCTGTCAGGGTACGGGTTCAGCCTGCGTGGGGATGAGCGGGAACACGCCCATCTACTGCTGCCCCGGCCTGAGCTGCGGAGCTAATGGCCTGTGTCAGGATTCTCTCGCCCCAACCACTCCGCCCAGCAGCTGCATGATGGTGAACGCGCCCTGCGGCACGGGCTACGACCCCTGCTGCAGCGGATTGAGCTGCGTGAACAACAACTGCCGCAATCTCTCCGCCCCGTCCACGTGCCAAAACGCCGAAGGCCTGTGCGGGCGCGACAGCAGCGGATATTATTACGGCGAATGCTGCGCCGGCCTGTTCTGCGGCGACAATGGAAGGTGCCAGAGCAGCAGCATCTATACGCCTCCGCCCAGCCAGAATGCCCCCTTCAGCTGCAATGACAGCGACGGCGGGCTGGCCTACACCCTGCGCGGCGTGGTGGTGAGCAATTTGGGCAACGGAAGCGACTACTGCGCCAACACCAGCACGGTGATGGAATATTCGTGCCTCTCCAACGGCATCGTCGCCACGCCCTACAACTGCCCGGCCAACAGCTATTGCTACAACGGAGCGTGCGTGGGCGGGTCGCCTCCGGCCCCGACGACCGCCCCCAGCTGCAATGACAGCGACGGCGGGGACAACCTCCTGCAAAAAGGAACCACCTACACCGCGTATTCGGGCCCCTACAACGATTCGTGCTACAACGCCACGCACGTGACCGAATACTACTGCTCGCCCTCGAACTCGTATGTGGTGGCCATCGAAAAATGCCCGACCGGCAAAGTGTGCGTGAGCGGCGCCTGCACCACCCTCACCGTTGCGGGCGGAGACACGGGTTCGGCCGCCACCTGCCGCGACACGGATTATGGAAACGACCCCGCGCACTTGGGCACGGTATCTTATGGCGTGGGCCAGTCGGTCACCGATGTCTGCCGCAGCAACAGCCAGCTGTACGAATACTACTGCAACGGCACGCAGATGGCGCACCAAGTCTACAATTGCACCGACACCTGCTCAAACGGCGCGTGCACACCGGTGCGCTGGTGCCATGATTCGGACAACGGCGCCAACTACGACATGCCGGGAACCCTGACCACCGATTACGGGGCCCGCGTGAGCGATTTCTGCGTCAATTCCAGCCGCTTGGCCGAATACTTGTGCAGCGGCGTCAATCTGGCCTTGGGCTACCACGACTGCGGGGCGGGCAACATGTGCTATCAGGGCCATTGCACCTCCAGCGCGGTCGTGTGCAATGAGACCGACCTCGGGCGGGACATCTACCGGGCGGGCACCACCAACATCGGCACCACGCACTTGAGCGACTACTGCGAAGCCGCCAACACCATGGTGCACGAGTATTACTGCACCGGGCCGGCCTACAACGAGGAGGACATCGCCTGCCCCAGCGGATACCACTGCGCCAACAACGCATGCGTGCGCTAGGAAAGATGGAAGAAAAGAAAGACGGGGCCGGGTGATTTTGCGGCCGGGCCGGCTTGTTTTTATTTTTGAAAACCGCCAGCCAACCTACTTGAAGTGCGGGCGCGGCACCAGCCACCGGCCTTTTCCCAGCCAGTTCGAATTCGAATTTTTCCAGGACCCGGAACGGGGCGTGAAGACGGAATTCAAATCTTTCGGCGAGCGGACCAGCGGGCCGGAGTCGAATTTTGGCGCAGGGGCCTTGAGGGCCTCCTGCTCCGCAATCCTCACAATTTGGCGGTATTCGCCAAGGTCTCCTCTGAAATCCGAATTATCGTAAAGGGCTTGGTCCTTAAAGCTCCCCCAAAAAGTCTGGTTTGAAATATGGGAGGCCAGCCGTTTGCGCATTGGGTTGGCCGTGCTAAGCACGCAATCCACTTTAGAATAGTTTCCGGTTTTCAGGGCCTGCGCCCGCACTTCAAGCGCCGTGCTGTCCAAAGACTTGATTTGGGCTTCCTTGGCCTTGACGCCATCCTTGAATTCGGAGTACATGCCCAAAATCTGCGAGCTGAAATAGCCCAAAATACCCACGGCGAGCAGCACGAGGAGCCGCTCGGCCCACCCAAAAAGCTTTTCCTCCTCCCCCGGCCGGCGGATGCCCAGAATGCCCTTGGCATGATAGCTTATCAGCTGCCCCCATTCCCGCAGCGGCATCACGGGGAATGAGAGATGTATGGTTTCAGGCTCTGATTTCTGCAATTCCTCGACCGCGTCAAAAAGGTCCTGCCTCATTCTCTTCAAGCGCCCGCTCGCCCACTCGCGCACCTGACGGTAAAGGTCGGTAAACTTCATGCATAAATTTGGATTCTCCTATTTATATGTTTTTCTATTTTCTAAAACAGTTTATTTCATGAACTGAACCTGTTCCAGCCGCCAGGTTTTGTAGCACACCAGATAGCCCAGAAACACAAAACCGGCCAGAAACAGGGAGCCCAGAGGACCGGAAACGTCGCTTTGCATGAAAAAAGCCGGCGCCATGAGCTCGCCGACGAGCAGGGAGGGGATGGAGGCGAACACGAAGGGAAAACGCAGGCGGAAGACGGATTGAACGAAGGGGGGGATGACCAGCAGGCCCATGGCCAGCAAAATCGCGCCCATCTGCCATTGGGGGAAATGGAGCACGTGCAGGGCCGAGAGCGCCAGCATGGGCAGGAGCGAAACCAGCAAAATCTGAACCCAAGAACGCGCGCGGCCGTGAGTTGGACGAAAGTTGGATGGCGCCGAGGCCATGGGCTAAACTATGGCCTTGGGGCTTAATAAAAGAATAATGGGGGCGAAATCAGCACTTGCCGCCCAGATTGGACTTGAAGAACCCGGCCACAAAGCCCAAGGCGGCGCCGATGGCCACCAAATCGGGGTTGGTCACGCCGAAAGAGCGGAAGCCATCCGCCACCAGCGGGCCCAGAACGGGCGCGATGGACACCAGCCAGCCCGTAATTGCGCCAATCAAGGCACCAAAGATGGCGAATAGGAAAATGGCGAGAATGCCGACCAGCACGGCGAATACGCCGGTGATGGCGGCCACAACGCCGACGCTGACGCCTTTGATAATAGCGGAGAGCATGGATAACACCTGAAATGAGATGGGGAGAAAAGAAGAAAAAGAGATGCCGGGCGCAAAGGGGGGCCGGAGCGGCTGGCGGGGCCGCCCGGCCGATTTATATACGCCAAACGGCCCTCTAAGAGGCGTGCAAATCAACGTGGAAGAGCAGGCCGGCATTGCGCTGGATTCTTCGCGCGAGTCGCTGGAGCGCGCGGTGGCGGTGCATTATCTCAAATGCGAGGGCCGGGCGGCGCTTGACGTATTGGTGCAAAAAACGGCCCTCAAACCGCAGCTGCGCTTTGAAATAGCGGTAATGGTGGCGCAAGAGGTTCATTTTGAGGATAATGTGTCCCGGCTGGTCCCGCCGGAACTGGTCGAGAGCCTGCGGCAGGGCATGATGGACGGAACGCCGCAGATGCAGGAGCGGGCCGTCAAAACCATCGGCAGGCTGCTGGATGCGGTGTCCGGCGCGCTCGTGGCCAAAATGTATGTCCAAAACACGGCCAATTCTTTTCTGGAGAAAATGAACGGGCAGGAGCTGATTGAAACGGCCTCCAAACTGGAGGCCATGCTTCTGCAAGCCAAAGCCAGCCGGAAAATGCTTCCCGCCCGCGAACAAGCGGGAGATTTGGTGCCCGGACTGGTGGACAAGGCCATCGAGAAAAACCGGGCCATGCTGGCGCATGACATGGTGGACTTGGCGGAGCGCAACCCTGAAATGCAGGACATTGCCGCCGGCATTTTGGCGGATTTGGGGCCGGCCGCCATCCGCGTCTTGGAGCAGAGGAGCCAAGAGCCGGAACAGGCCGAATTATGCGCCGTGCTCAAAAACAAGGCGGAAATGCACGCCCTTCCAGACGGGAAAAAGAAATTCCTGCCCGCCATGGAGAGCCATTCCAAGACCATAAGCGACATGGACCGGGCGCTTCTGGACATGGAAGCCGAGCGCGTCCGGCAGATTTCAAAATTCACGGGAGAAAAGGTCAGCCCCCGGAGCCTGAAGCAGATAAAAGAGGAGGGGATTTTCCCGCACGGCGAAAAGGCCATCAACCCGGACGCGGTGCTCAAAAGATACGGCTCCAAAAGGCCGGCGAAAAAATAACTACTCAAATCTCGTGCCGTGGCTGCGCCGGGAGTCGCCGGGGAGGGCGCCGGAATCCCCACGGCCCGGACCTTCTTGCGGGGGGATGATGCGGGTTTTTTCGGTTTTTTGCCGATAAACCACTTTTACAAACGGGATTCGATGGTCCGAAACATAACCCACCATTTCTCCAAGCTCATGGAAAGTGTCTGCGACCGTTGGCGGTTTTTCCTCAGGACGGGCGACCGGCGCGGTTTGTCCGTCGTCTTCTTTTTCCTTCTTTTGGGCCGCTTGACGGGCAGCTTCTTTCGAGACCATGGTTTTGAAAGTGACGTGCGTTTCCTTAAGCTCGTGGCTTATCCTCCAAGCCAGAGAGCGCCTTAGGCGGGTTTTGGCCCGGCTTTCGGTACCCTTTAGGGTGGCGAGATAACCAAGACCAGAGGCCACAAGCAGCAGGGCGGCCGCGGGCAGCTTCTCCACCAGCGGCTGGGGCTTGAGGAAAAAGTCATTGAACCCCAAAATTCCGTTTTTGACGAACAGGTAGGCTTCGTTTGGAACGAGGAGGGAAACCAGCGAAAGGCCGTAGGCGCAGGCGGCGCCGATTTTGAGGCCGGCCTCCTTTTTCTTCTGGGCCGCATAGCGGCGCGCCACAAAGGAGAAATCAAGCAGTACCTTTCCGACGGCCGCCGCTTTCTCATGAATCAGTTTTTTCTCGGCATTTTCGATGTTAAAATAAGAAAGGCCCACAAGGGTGTCTTTCTCGTCTGAAGTCAGGAAATTTGAGCCGCTTTTGGTGCCGGCCCGCAGCACCAGCTGCGCAGCCGTGCTTTCGGCATTAATCCGGCTGGCCTCTATCACGGATAGATAATTGCCGCCCTGAAAAACGCGGTTTAATTTTTTATCGGGATGGTCAAGCGCGTTCGAATGCTCGGCCCTCTTGATATTGAGCATGGCCGTATAAAATTGGCCCGCGTCGTCGGCCGTCACGAGGCGCATCAGCTCGGCATTCTCCCGCCGGGCCTTGGTCTTCCAGCCGGAAGCCGAATAGGGCTCGAACTTGGCAGAGACATAATTTCGAACTCCGATAAACGACTCAAGGGGAGCTTCCACCAACAGAAGGCGGGCCACCGCCCCGATACTGTATCTCAGGGCGCTGCCGCGCCCGCCGCGGCTCTCGTGCCAGTTTGCAAAGTCTTCTCGAAGCGTGCTCTTGAAATCAAGAAGGGCATACTTGAAATCACTCTTGTAGCGGCTCCAGTTCTCTTTTGCAGACTGGACGTTGCGGATGATTTTCTGCCTAAAAACCGCCATGTGAAAATTGGCCCGTTTCGCCTATTTAAGAGTATGCGTCGGTGGAATATTGTGGGCAGAATAAAGAAGAGAAAATGAAAAAGAAAAGATGGAGAGGGGAAAAAATCTCCTCAGTCCAAGAAGTCGTTTGGCGTGGGCGGCTCGGGCTTGTCGCCCTTGCGCTCGCGAATCGACTTCACCGTCTTGAGCAGCAGGTCGCGCGGCAGCGGCTCATAGCCGGAGTATTCCTGGTACCAGATGGCGCGCCCTTGCGTGGCGCTGCGCAGGTCGTTGGCGAAGCCGAACAGCTCCGAGACGGCCACCTTGGCCAGCAGCGTCGCCGACTCGCCTTCCTGCTGGATGTCCAGCATCTGGCCGCGCCGGCCGTTGATGAGCGTGATGACGGCGCTCATGTACTGGGCGGGCACGAGGATGGTGATTTTCTGCTTGGGCTCCTGCAGCTGCACGCCGGCAATCAGCATGGCGGCGTAGAGCGGGCGCTTGGTGGCCGGGATGATTTGGGCCGGGCCGCGGTGCACCGGGTCCTCGTGGATGGTGGCATCGACGATTTTGACCTTGACGCCGAAGACCTTCTCCTTGCACAGGGGGCCCTTGTCCAGCGCCTCCTCGAAGCCCTGCAGCATCAGCTCCATGATTTCGTTGAGGTACTGGATACCGCGCGTGTCGTTGATGAACAGCGAGCGGTTGTAGATGTGCATCACGGCCTTGGCCTCGTCGCGGGGCAGGCCGGCCTCGACCAGCGTCTCCACCAGCAGCTTGCCCTTGGGCTTGCCGTCGGGAATCTTGCCCTCCAGCATGGCCGCCATCACCGACTCGGAGACGGGCTCCACGATGAACTTGAGCTTGGTGTGCTTGTTGGGCGACTTGCCCTCCACCACGCCGGAGTTGCCGGTGACGATTTCGCGGTACACCACAATCGGGGGCGAGGTCGTGACGGCCACGCCCTTCTCCTTCTCGATTTTGTAGATGATGATTTCGAGGTGCAATTCACCCATGCCCGAAATCAGGTGTTCGCCCGTTTCCTGGTTGAGCGTCACTTTCAGGGTGGGGTCCTCCTTGGAGAGGGCGCGCAGCACCATAATCAGCTTGGTGAGGTCCTTGGAGTCCTTGGCCTCAATCGACTTGGTGATGACCGGCTCGGAGTAGTGCTTGATGGACTCGAAGGCCACCACCTCGCCGGTGGAGACCGTCTCGCCCACGAACACGTCGCGCAGGCCCACGATGCCGACGATGTTGCCGGCAATCACGTTGTCGACCATGACGCGGTCGGGGCCCATGTAAATGGCCACCTGCTGCACTTTCTCTTCCGCCATGCGGGCGGCGAGGTAGAGCATGTCGCCCTTGCGCACGCGGCCCGAGAAGAGGCGCACAATCGCCACTTCGCCGGCATGCGGGTCGTTCACCACGCCGATGCACACGCCGATGGTCTTGCCCTCGGGCGAGCAGGCGAGCAGGGCCTTGCCGTCGTCGGATTCGGGGTCGCCCTTCCAAATCTGGGGAATGCGGTAGCGCTGGGCGAAGTGGGGGTTGGGCAGGTGCTCCAGAATCATGCCCAGCAGCACCTCGTCCACCGAGGATTTCTCCTGCAGGGACTTGTGGTCGCCCTTGCGGCAGTAGTTGAAGATGTCGGAGAACTTGATGTTGAACTTGGTCATGGCCTTGATAGACACGGCCCACTTGTGGAAGGCCGAGCCAAACGCGATGTTGCCCTTCTTGACGTCGATGTGCCACTGGTCCTTGAACTCAGGTGGGGAGTATTCGTCGATGATTTTGTTGATCTGCATGATGACCTTGAGCAGGCGCTGCTGCATCTGCTCGTCGTTGAGCTGCAGTTCGTTAATCAGGCGGTCGATTTTGTTGATGAAGACGACGGGCTGGGCCTTCTCCTTGAGGGCCTGGCGCAGCACGGTTTCGGTCTGGGGCATGACGCCCTCCACCGAGTCGACGACCAGCACGACGCCGTCCACGGCGCGCATGGCGCGGGTGACGTGGCCGCCGAAGTCGACGTGGCCTGGCGTGTCGATGAGGTTGACGAGGTAGTCCTTGTCGTTCATCTGGAAAGCGAGGGAGATGTTGGCCGCCTTGATGGTGATGCCGCGGGCCTGCTCCTGCGCGTCGAAGTCCATCATGCGCTGCTCGCCGGCGGTTTCCTTGGAAATCAGGCCGGCGCGGGCCACGAGAGAGTCGGTGAGCGTGGTTTTGCCGTGGTCGACGTGCGCGCAAATGGCGACGTTGCGCACGTTCTCCAGGTTGCTCATCATTTTCTGAACTTCATCGACGACGTATTCCTTGCGGACCATGCAAAACGACCTCTAAAACCTCGATTGGAGGGTATCCTGCCTACTAAGCAGAAGATGGTAATGCTTGCCGCCGAGAAATTTAAATAGGTTTGGGGGTGGAGCGGCGTGGCGGATGGCCTTAAATAACTTGGACATGAAGCGCGTATCATGACCGGCAGGAAAAAACGGGCATCCAAGAGCGCATCCGCAAGCGGGCGCTTGAGCGCAAAAGCCGGGCCGAAAAGAAGGGGAGCGGCAATCCGCGCTGGGCCAAAAAAGAAAACAACACACTCGAACCCCAAATCCCGCGCCAAAAGTTCGACCATCAAAACCCGCGCCAAATCCTCTTCAACAGCCCGCTCATCCTCAGCCGCTCGCTCTCCTGCCCGCGCCTATATCTGGTTCGTCCGCCACGGGCAGGCCGAGGGCAACGAGCGGCACATCTTCAACGGCAACCGCATCGACGCCCCGTTAAGTGCGCGGGGGCGGGTGCAGGCCAACTATTTCGCCCTCCATTTCCCCTTCCGCCCCGACGCCATTCTCTCCAGCCCTCTCAAGCGCGCCATGCAGACCGCCCTGCCCCTTGCCGCGCGCTTTGGGATGGAAATCGTCCCCCTGCCGGACGCCGAGGAGCAGGATTACGGCGAGCTGAGCGGCAAGAGCCGCGAGCAGCTGCTGACGCCCCGATACCGGCGCTATTTCCATTTCACCTCCAATGAGCAGATGTACACCGTGCACGCGCCTTGGGGCGAGGACTGGGAGGACTTGAAGAAGCGGGCGGCGCGCTGCCTGCGCGGGCTGGACAAGCATTACGCCGGCCGGCGCGTGGTGGTCATTTCCCATTCCGACTTCATCAACTGCGCGTACGGCGTGCGCAACCGCATGGAGAACCGCCAGACGTGGCGGCGGCGAGACGTGGCCAACTGCGGCATCGTGAGATTGTGAGAAAGATGGAACCGACAAGCAGAGCCAAGCGCGGCATTTCCCTCTGCCTGGTCCGCCATGGAAGGGCGGGCGGAAACCGGGCCCACATCTTCAACGGCAGCCGGCGCGACGTGCCGCTCACGGCGCTGGGAAGGAAACAGGCAAAAGAATTGGCCCGGAATTGGACGGGAAAGCCGGACGCCATCCTCTCCAGCCCGATGAAGCGGGCGCGCAGCACGGCCGGCTATCTGGCGCGCAAATACCGCCTGCCGGTGGTGGTGGTGCCCGACACCCACGAGCAAAACATCGGAAAATGGACCGGCAAATCCGCAGTCGTGATGTGCAAAAAACACCCCGACTATTTTTTCCGAAAAACAAACGGCAAAATCAGCCATTACCTCAAGAAAGCGCCCGGCGGCGAGACATGGGGCGACATTTTGAAGCGGGCGCGGCGGTTCCTGGCGTTTGTGCGCAAAACTTACCCGCAAAAGCGGGTGGTGCTGATAGCCCACGGCGTCTTCATATTGGCCTGCGTGAGCGTGCTCACCGGCATAAAGCCGCCGAAGCTTTGGGATTTGCATGTCAAAAATGCGCACATGATTTGCGAGCGTTTATGACGCCGGTCCAGAGGCCTTAAATACCTCGCATGGATTGGCGGGACGAGGTATTTCCATGGCCAACGTCGCATTCTTTGAACTGGAGGGCTGGGAGAAGGGCCCGATTAAATCCCGTCTCGAGAAGGGCAACAAGCTCACGTTCGTGAACGGGCCCCTGGACGATGGCAATCTCGCGCAGGTCAAGGACGTCGAAGTGCTGGGCGTCTTCATCTATTCCAAGCTCGACGCCAAGCGCCTGGCCAAACTGCCGAAACTGAAGATGGTGGCCACCTTCTCCACCGGCTTTGACCACATCGACATGGCCGAATGCACGCGGCGGGGCATCGTGGTGGCCAACGTGCCCACCTACGGCTCGCACACCGTGGCCGAGCATACCATGGCGCTCATCCTTGCGCTGGCCAAAAAGGTTATTCTGTGCGCCGAGCGCACGCGCACCGGCGACTTCTCCATCGAGGGCCTGCGCACCTTCGATTTGGCCGACAAGCACCTGGGCATGATCGGCTTCGGGCGCATCGGCTCGCAGGCGGCCCGCATGGCGCGCGCGCTGAGCATGAAAGTCATGGTCTATGACCCCTATGCGGACGACAATCTGCTGGACCTCTTGCGCTGCACCCGGGCGAACACGCTGGACGAGCTGCTGCGCGTCTCCGATGTCATCACCCTGCACACCCCCCTGACGCCGCAAACGCGCCACATCGTCAACAAGGACACCCTCGCCAAGATGAAAAAGGGCGTCATCATCATCAACACCGCGCGCGGCGGGCTGATTGACACCGAGGCGCTGGTCGAGGCGCTGGACTCCGGCCATGTGGGCGGGGCCGGGCTCGACGTGCTGGAAGAGGAGACGGTGATTAAGGAGGAGCGCCAGCTGGCCTCGCCCCAATTCGCCTCTTCGGTGAACATGCAGGTGCTGGTGGCCAACCACCGCCTGCTCAACAAGCACATGAACGTCATCATCACGCCCCACAACGCGTTCAACAGCCACGAGGCGCTCAAGCGCATCCTGGACACCAGCCTGGACAACATCGGCGGCTTTTTGACCGGCAAGCCCGCGAATGCAGTAAATGGAAAGGATTTGGCCGCCAAAAGCGGCAAGAGCGGGGTCGCAAAGAAGGGGAAGAAGTAAATCGGGTGCATGTCATGGAACTTTCGCCAAAGCAGTGGGTAATGCTAACCGCCCTCATCAGCGGCGTGGCCGTCTATTACAATTCCATCGCCGTCAAGGGCCTTGACCCCGTCGGCTTTGCCATGGCCAAGAATTTGCTGGCGGCCCTGGTGCTGGCCGGCGCGCTGCTGATGCTGGGCACTTGGAAGCAATTCGCCAAATTCACGCGCGCGCAATGGGTGCAGCTCTTGGGCATTGCCGTGGTTGGAGGCTCGGTGCCGTTTGCCCTCTTTTTCAGCGGTCTTTCAATGGCGGCCAGCCCGGCGTCGGGCTCGTTCGTCTACCGCCTGCTGTTCCTCTTCTCGGCCGTTTTTGGAATCGCGTTCTTGCGCGAAAAGCTGAACTTCAAGACAGTGGCCGGTGTCGGGATTATTCTGGCGGCCAATTTGGTGCTCCTGCTCAACCTCTCGGCCTTTTCATTCGGTCTTGGCGAGGCGCTGGTGCTGGCCGCCACCCTGATGTGGTCGGCCGAAAACGTGCTGCTCAAGAAAGCCCTCGCATGGATTTCACCGGATGCGCTGGCGGCCGCGCGGCTGGGTTTGGGCGGCATGATTTTGCTGGCCGCGATGGCCGCGTGGAATGCCGCCATGCCGGGCGCGAGCGTCGGTTCGCTGGCCTCCTTGGCGGCCTTGCCCCTGCTTCCGCTCCTGGTTTCCGCCCTTCTCATCGTGGGCTTCACCATGACCTATTACCGCGGCCTTGCGGGCTTGGCGGTGAGCGAGGCCACGGCCATTCTCACCCTCGGCGGACTGGTGAGCGCACTCATGCCCGCCCTTTTGGGCAGCAAACTGCCCGGCAGCTTGGAGAGCGTGTCGCTGGTGCTGATTGCACTGGGGGCCGGCTTGGTGCTGGCCTCGGCGCGCTCGGTGAGCGCGAAACCGACGCCGGTTTTGGCTGAAGCGTGAGCCCATGAACGACGGCTTGGAGCTGGCGGCCTCGTTTTCCCTGCCCCCCAACCAGAAGGGCCTCTGCGGGCCGGGGAGGGTGGACTGGAAGGACAAAAAGAAGCTGGCGGCCACCATGCGCCAATTCCGCGCGCCTTATGCTTACATGAGCCTGATTGGTGAGGCGAATGGGCTGGAGCCCTTTGATTACGAAGTGGTGGAAGCGTTCTGGATTGGAAACAAGATGCTGAGCAGGGTAGAACGCGACGAGGCGGCCGCCATGATTTGCCGCCGTTTTGTCGGCCCGGGCCTTCTTTCGCCCAAACGGGCCTTGACGCTGGTTTCCGCCCTCCCGCGCAAAGTTTATCCCCACCATTCTTTCCATGTGTTTTACATCGGCTCGATTAGCGGCGTGCTCAAACGCACGCGCACGCAGATGGACGCCTGCCGGGTGGCTTGGGGAAAAATAGGGAGCGTGGGAAGAACGAGCGTGGGCGTCAAATACCGGCCGCTTGAATTGAAAGAAAATGGGAAACGGAAAGAAAATGGAGAGGGGAGAAAGACGGCCTGCCTATCCCCTCGTCTGAGTTCCGCCCGCTGGGCATTCGATTCTTCGCGCTTTTCGCCCGCTCCGGGCGAGGTGGCGGCCTCCCACTGGGGCGTGCTGGCCGCCCGACTGGACAAGCGGCAGGAGAAGAACCTTGAAAAATACACCCGAATTAACGTGGGGTTGTTCGGCAAAAGGCCGAAAGAAGAGGATTGAACATGGCAGACAACACGCCAGCCACCCATCCAGACTCCTCGGGCCCGATGCCGGCAGTCCCGGCCAAAAAGCTGCGCGTGGGCTTTTTCTCCTTCACCGGCTGCGAGGGCTGCATGGTGGAATTCACCGAAATCCTCAATGAGAAATACTTCGAGTGGGCGCCGCTTCTGGACGTGGTGTATTTCAGGCTCATCAAGGGCAAAAACAAGCTCGCGCCCATGGACGTGGCCTTTATCGAGGGGGCCATTTCCTCGGAAAAAGAAGCCCTGCGCATGCAGGAAATCCGCCGGCTGGCCGCCAAGGTGGTCGCCATCGGCTCGTGCGCCATAACGGGCGCGCCCAACAACTACCGCAACAATTTCGACGAGAAAACCATCGAGGAAATCCGCCCCATCTTGGAGCGCTTCCACCACCGGCCCAAGGTGACGGGCATCGGCGACGTGGTGAAGGTGGATGCGCAGGTGCCCGGCTGCCCCATCCTGCACGCCAAGTTCATCGAAGTGATGGAAAACTACATGCGCGAGTTCGGGGTGCTGCCGCCGCTTCCCAAAAAGGAGGCGCCGAACGCAGAGGGTGGAAGTGAGAATAAGGGAGGCGATGCGCATGCATGAAAGCGATTTTGATTTGCACATCGAGGGCATCAGCAAAATCGAGGGCCACGCGGGCCTCGACATCCAGGTGCGCCGCGGACAGGTCACCGACGTGCGCCTCGCGATTACCGAATACAAGCGCTTCTACGACCAGGCCATGCGGGGCAAGATGTACCACTCCATCCCCAACATGGTGTCGCACATCTGCGGCACCTGCTCCATCGCGCACCAGGTGGCGGCCATCGAGGCCATTGAGCACGCCGTGGGGGCGCAACCGAGCGAGCAGACGCTGCTGCTGCGCAAGCTCTCGCTGTGGGGCCTGAATTTGCGCGACCACGCCATGCACCTCTACCTCTTCTGCCTGCCCGATTTGCTGGGCGTGGATTCGGTGCTGGATTTGGGGCCCGAATACAAAGAGCTGATGAAAACCGCCTTTGACGTGAAAAAAGCGGGAAACCATTTGTGCACCGAGACCATTGGCGCGGCGGTGCATCCCACGCGCGCGCAGGTGGGCCGCTATTCGCAGGTTCCCGACGCGGCCAAGACCAAGGAGCTGGTGCATGAGCTGCTGGAGATGCGCCCGCACGTGATTGAGCTCATCGACCGCTTCTCGGACTGCCATTTCAAATTCGACACGCCCACGCGCTATGTGGCGGTGAGAAGCCCTGATTTCTGCTATCTGGGTGACACCATCTGGGACAGCGAGGAGCGGCAGATTCCGCAGGCCGAATACTTCGACCACCTCAAGCGCGTGATTATCCCCTACTCGCAGGCCACGGGTTTCCATTATCAGGGCTCGCCCTACATGGTGGGCGCGCTGGCGCGCATGAATTTGCACCGCGACACCCTGCACCCCGACACGCGCCGCGACGCGGCTGCCGCCCTCAAGCGCTTCCCCTCCCACAACCGCTACGACTCCAACGTGGCGCAGGCGATTGAGATGCTCAACGCCATCGACCACGCCACCGACGCGTTCGAATCCCACGAATTCAAGAAGGAGGAAACGCCCCTGCCTCCGGCGCGGGAGGGGCGCGGCGTGGGCGTGATTGAGGCCCCGCGCGGCACGCTCTACTACATGGTGGACGTGATGGCGGACGGCAAGGTGCGCGAGGGCATTCCCGTCATCCCCACGGCGCAAAACCAGGTGCACATGGAAATCGACATCGGCGAGCTGGTGCAAAACAGCCTGGATTTGCCCAAAGAGCAGATTGAGCACGAAATCGAAAAGCTGGTGCGAGCCTACGACCCCTGCACTTCGTGCGCGGCCCATTTCTTGAAAGTGAAATGGGACGTCAAGGGCGCGGCAGCGAAGAAAAAGAAGACCGGGGGCCGCAAGAAGGTGGCGAGCAAGAAAAAGAAGGCGCGGAAGAACTAATGCGCCCCTTTACCCAGAATGTGCTCCAGCTCGTGCAGGACGTCTTTTTCGATTTTCTTCAAACCCCCCCGTGCCGGCACGCCGATGATGGAAATATCGCCCAAAAGGCCGAATTTTTCCAATAGCAGCAACTGGCCGGACAGGTCAAAATCGTGCAGGGAATAGGCGCAGGAAGAGGGTTCCAGAGCCTTGAGGCCATGCAGATGGATGACGTTTTGGATGCCCTGCACCGTGTCGATGAAAATCAGGCTTTTTTTCTGGGGAATGTCCATGCGCGTGGGCTCGAAGGGCTCGAAAAGGATGTCGGGGCGGGCTTTTTGTAGAAGGGGAAGCAGGCGCACCGGCATGCGGTCGTCCGGGACCAGCGGGTTGCCGACCACATAGACGACGGGTTTGGGCTTTGAGGCCATGAAAAGCAAACGACCGCACTTGTTTTAAACGGGCATTGCCGGGAGTCAGTGATAGTTCGGGCATTGCCTATGGTAGGCGATTTTCCCAGGTTTTTTGCCGTCAGGCAAAAAAGCTGTTCGGGCATTGCCTATGGTAGGCGATTTTCCAAGGTTTTTGGGGCCTCCGGCCCAAAAAGCTGTTCGGGCATTGCCAATGGTAGGCGATTTTCCGAGGTTTTTTGCGCTCCGCGCAAAAAAGCTCAAGCCCTCGACGAGATTTGAACTCGTGACCTCCTGTTTACGAGACAGGCGCTCTGCCACTGAGCTACGAGGGCGACTATGGATGGATGAAGGTATCTTCTCCCCACAAAAACTTAAAAAGAGGTTTAATGGCCTTAGAGCGGAGGGTGGCGCGAGAATTCGCTGCTGTGCGAGGCGGGCGAATATGAAACCCGCGCGGGCTCCTCGTAACGAACGGGCGCGCTCGCGCCTTGCTTGCGCCGGCGGGTTTCCTCATCCTCGTCGCTCTCGGTGCGGCCATAGTTGTTGAATGAGATTTTCCCGGCCCCATAATCGCGCGTGTATTGCTGGTTGGCGTGCGCAAACCAGCAGTAGAAGCCCGCGAATTCCTTTTCCCCGTTGGGGTTGACGCGACCGGGGAATGGCCTGATCATGTACATATTCATCGTCTCCGATTTTTTGCAGACTTGGGCATGAAACAGACCTTTATAAAAGCCCCGGAAAGTTCACGACACTTGGCGAAATGCGATTTTCCACCAACTACAAAGCCTGAAAAACGCCTTCGGAGGAGCAACGAATAAAAGACATCAGCCGGCCATACGGAGATATGGCAACTTATCAGACTCCAAAAGGCATGAAGGACTATGCCGGCGCGGCGATGGAACGGCGCCGGCAGATGGTGCAGGTCATCGAGCAGGTGTACCGCGCGTGGGGCTACCAGCCGCTCTGGACCCCGGCCATGGAAACCCTGCAGGCCCTGGACGCCAAAAAAGGCGGGCAGGCCGACGAGAGCGCGGCCGGGGCCGAAATCGCGGGCCAAATCTTCAAAATCGAGGACAGCGATTTGGGCCTGCGTTTCGACTTGACGGTGCCCTTGGCGCGCTTCGCCTCTTCCCAGTCGCTCCCCAAGCCCTACAAGCGCTATGCGATTGCGCCGGTGTGGCGGCGCGAGGAGCCGCAGAAGGGGCGGCTGCGCGAGTTTTTGCAGGCCGATGCCGACATCATCGGCTGCCCCTCGATGCGCGCGGAGGCCGAGCTGCTGGCCATGGCGGCGCAGGCGCTCCAGGCGCTCGGCATCGAGGAATTCGAGATTTTGCTCAACAACCGCAAAATTTTGCAGGGCCTGGTGCTCAAATTGGGTTTGCAGGCGCAGGAAGCGGCCGTGATGCGCGCGCTGGACAAGCTGGACAAAATCGGGACAGAGGGCGTGAAGCGGGAGCTGGCCGGCGCGGGCCTGCAGGCCGCACAGGCGGACGCGCTCATGGATTTGCTGTGCAACGAATGCAATTCCGACAACGCGCTGATGCTCAAAAAGGCCGAAGAATACTCGGAGGACGGCGCGCGGGAGCTGACCGAAATCCTCGAGGCACTGGCCAGCTACGGGCTGGAAAACGTGCGCGTGGATTTGTCGCTGGTGCGCGGGCTTGGCTATTACACGGGCCCGATTTTCGAAATCAAGGCTGGCGGCGGCGTGGGCTCGGTGTCGGGCGGCGGGCGCTATGACCAGCTTCTGGGCCTCTACGGGCAGGGCGATTCGGCCGTGGGCATTTCGCTTGGAATCGAGCGGCTGCTGGCTCTGCAGGAAGAGGAGGACCAGAAAACCAATGCCGGCGAGCGGACGGGCGTTTCGCCCACCGAAGTGATGGTCATCGGCCTTGACGCTTCGCTGCAGGACAAGGTGCTGGCCATTGCGGCCGAATTGCGCGCGGACGGCCTCAACGTGGAGACCGACCTCAACGAGCGGCCGATGCGCAAGCAATTGGATTATGCGAACGCGACCGGCATTCCCTTTGCCCTCATCGTGGGCAAAAAGGAAGTGGAGAGCGGGAAATACACGCTCAAGGATTTGAGCACCGGCCAGCAGAAGGAGATGACGGTGGAGCAGGCGGCCGAGCAGATTCTGGAAATGGAAGAGGAAGGAATGGATTAGATGAGTTCTTCTCTTTCATCGGTTCTTGACGCCGTGCGCAAGGGAACGCCAGTCGTTTTGCTGGACAACCCCCAGCGCGAGGGCGAGGCCGACCTGATTTTGCACGCCAAATTCTGCACCCCGCAAAACATCCGCCTTCTGCGAATCTCGGCCGGCGGGCTGGTGTGCCTGGGCACGGACACGGCATCGGCGCAGGCGCTGGGAGTGCCCTATGCGGCCGACATTTTGCGCGAAAGCCGCTCGCCCACCCTGCGCGCGCTGGCGCTGGGGAAAGCGCCGTACGGCGACCCGTCGGCCTTCTCGATTTGGATTAACCACAAGAAGACGTTCACGGGAATTACCGACCAGGACCGCAGCAAAACGATAATGGAATTTGAGAAGATGATTGACGGGGCGGAGAACGAGAAGCAGATGGCCTCGGCGTTCATCCAAAACTTCTATTCCCCCGGCCATGTGCCGCTTCTGATTGCGCGCTCGCTTGAGGAGAGAAAGGGCCACACCGAACTGTGCCTCTCGCTGGCCAAACAGGCCGGCATGAGCCCGGCCATGGTGATGTGCGAGATGCTGGGCGAGGACTGGAAAGCATTGGAATGGAAGAAGGCGCAGGCGCTGGCCAAGAAGATGGGCTGGCCGGCCGTGCAGGGCGAGGAAATTATCTAATTTTGGCATTCATGGCGTAACCAGCGCCAATTTGTGCTCATAGCTCCACAAATAGTAGTCATAGCTGATGATGTCGTCCGAGAATTTGGAGCGGATGGAATTTATCAAAGACAGCAGCTGGTCGGCGCCTTTTACTTCCACCTCGATTTCAATGTCCGCATCCCCGATAGCATCATACATGTAGACCACATTCGGAAGCGAGGCACAGTAGCGCATGATGGACTCGCGCTTGGCGAAATCCCGGATATAGATGTCGACTTTGTACCAGAAATAGCCCAGCCGTTTGAGGTCGAGGCCCGCGCGGTAGCCCAGGATGATGCCGGCCTGCTCCATTTTCTTGAGCCGGTATTTCACCACGGCCGGAGTGAGGCCCAAGCAACGGGCCATTTCCACCATGGGCAGGCGGGCGCGGGTGGAAACCAGGCGCAGGATGGCTTCATCAGTCGCGTCGTGCTCCTTCTCGGCCCCATTCCACAGCACGAGGGGGCGTGCGTTCTCGCGCTCGGCCGCGCCGG
The DNA here is from genome assembly GCA_902384555.1 of uncultured archaeon. Taxonomy (GTDB): domain Archaea; phylum Micrarchaeota; class Micrarchaeia; order Anstonellales; family Anstonellaceae; genus CAIXYX01. The sequence continues at coordinate 35,404 of CABMCD010000029.1, forward strand.
AAAGGTAGGTGCGCGGATATTGGTGCATGCGGTGATAGATGCGGGGGGCCACCTTCATGATGTGGGGGCGGTAACGGCGCATGAACTCGAGCTTGAAGTCGTAGAGCTCGTGGTGCGAGCGCGCGTAAATGGCCACGCCCAAATCGTAGTCCCCCCCGCGGCTGTCCACCCACCACGTCTTTTTCATGTGCTTGAAATAATCAACGATTTCGTCCTCCTTGGCCTGGTCGCAGTGCTGGAGGCGTATCATGTAGCCGCCGCCCACATAGCCCAGAGCCGAGAAATCGATGACCGCGCCAAAGCCGCGCAGCACCCCCGCTTCTTCGAGGCGGCGGATGCGGTAGGCCACGCCCTCCTTGGAGAGGCGCACCTTCTTGGCCAGCGAGGCCAGCGGCTCGCGCGCGTTGAGGTCGAGGAGATGGAGCAGGCGCAGGTCTTTCTTGTCCAGCCGGGCGCCCGGCCCGTCGCGCGTGGCGGATTCTTCCATGGTTTCTTTGTTTATTGATAAAAATTAATAAATATTTATTATTTTGATTGAATAACGCTACGCAGGTTTATTATTTCTGACAAGAACCCAAAATAACATGGACCTGCAAGGGGCGTGGACTTCCACGTGCAAAACCATCTTCGGTCAAGAACTCGGCCCCCTGGCGGAGTTCGAGCCTTACCTCAAAGAAGCCCTCATCGGGAAGGAAGTGCGCTCTGCGTTCTCGAAAAAGCCGCTGCGGGTGACTTCGCCCCATTTCGACGCCCGCGCGCGATTCTTTGATTATGCGGCCGAGCGGCCGGATTATGAGAAACTTAACACGCCGCTCGACCTCAACGCGCTCAAGGACATTGATTCGGTGGTGGGGGCCGTGAAGGAGAGGCTGGTATATGCAGGCAACAAGCGCATGGGCCAGTCCCAGAATGTGGAGATGTCGGACCAGGTCACCGACAGCATCGACATCCATCACTCGGCGCTCATCACCCGCTGCCAGCACGTCGCCTACTGCACCTTCATGCAGGACGGGGAATACTGCTTCGGCTGCACCGACATCACCAACCATCCCACTTCGGTCATCCGCTGCTTCTACAACCACGAGCTCAAGCGCAGCTTCGAGTGCTCCTACGGAGTGTCCAGCGCCGACTGCCTCTTCTGCTACAACGTGGAGGGCTGCAACGATTGCCTCTTCACCTTTTCAGAGAAAAACAAGCGCCACATGATTGGGAATGTGCAGCTGACGCCGGATGCCTACAAGCGTCTCAAAACAAAATTGGTGGGTGAAATCGCGCAAGAGCTGGCGGCCAAAAAGCGCTATCCGCTCTCCATCACCGACATGCTCTAGGGGATTGTATGGACAAGGAACTCGAATCTTCATTCACCCTGACCACCAAGATATTGCTTGGAAAGCCCTTGAGCGGACTGGAGGCGTATTCCGCCTGGCTGGGACAATCGGTGCCCCTGCCCTACCCGGCCAAGTCCGCGCTGAGCGACAAGGAAGTATGGGTGGCCCCGGAGCAGTATTTCCTTGGAAAGCGATTCAATCCCGCGAGAATCATCTCGATGGACGAAATAGGAAAAATAGAGCCCCAGAAGGTGAAAGCACCGGAATTGGAGGGCATGGACGTCACCGCTCTTGTCAAAAAAGTCGTCATGCCCCACGCCTATTATTGCGGCAATTTCAGATACAAGACCTACATGGACGTGGCGCGGGCCAGCGGCACGGGGGACGCCAGCCATGTGGACATGGTGGAGGACACTTACCACAACACCAAGAACGTGGCCTATGCCAACTGCGTGCTCTACGAAAACCAGTGCGTGTTCGGCGGCCACACCCTCACCTATGCCCAGTTCTGCATCCATGCCTACAACTGCAACAGCGTGGTGCGCTGCTTCGAGCTGGAGGGGTGCAACTCCTGCTCGGATTCCTATTTCTGCCACAACTGCGAGGGGCTGGCGGAATGCATGTTCTGCTTCAATTCCAAGAGCCTGCGCTACGCCATTGGAAATGTCGAGGTTGGAAAAGAGAAATACATGGAGATAAAGAAGAAAGTGCTCGAAGGAATTGCAAACGAGCTTGAGAAAAACAAGAAACTAGAGCGCTCGATTTTCAACATAGGCAGGCACGCCAAACGCGTGCAATGAAAATGAAAAAAAAGCGGGTCTAGTAGGACCAGGCGAAGCCCACGTTGAACCCGAAGTTGGATTCGTTGCGCAGCACCGGGTCAATCTTGACGTTGGCCATGAGTCCTCCTGTCAGCCAAAGCTGCTGGAAGACGTTGTATTTGCCCCCCAAATCGGTCTGGA
>CABMCD010000030.1 GCA_902384555.1 uncultured archaeon
GCCTTGTGCATGTTGACGCAGTCGGTCACCAGCTCGGCGTCCAGCTGGGAGAGGCCGATGCGCCGCAGTTCGGCCAGCACGTCGGAGCCCTTGAGGCGGTTGGGGTTGAGCGTGGCGGCCGTTTCCGCCAATTTGGCCATCTGCTCCTGCTTGAAGCCGCTCATGCTCACTGGTTTGCCGTCTGCCAATCCCATGAATATCACCTGGTCGCTGGTGGGGTGAAAGAATAAGAAAATTAAAAAAGCCGGAAGATGGAAGGGGCGGGAAAAAGGAAAAAAGGCCGGAATAACGCTTGACCTACGACTTGCGCGCCAGCGTGTCCTGCGCGGTCCAGTACCCGTCCTTCATCTTGTAGATTTTGATGGAGGGCGAGTCATAGACCAAATCGAAGCCGTCCAGCTGCTTGAGGAAGTAGGCCTGATACAGCGAGGTGTCGTAGTAGGGCCCGACGCGGTAGTCCCAGCGCGAGACCACGGTGCCGTTGGCCAGCGTCCAGGGCTCCTTGGTGTAGATCTCGTTCATCACCAGCTGTATATAATAAAGGGACTGCGGCATCCAATAGGCCGGGCTGCGCAGGAGATTGCCGTTGTCGTCCTTCTGGTTGAGGAAATAGACGCCCAAGGACTGGCCGTCCGAAGTCTGCTCCTGGCGCACGCAGTAGACCGGAGCGCGGTCGGCGATGACGCCGCCCTGCGCGGGCACCAGCGAGAGGCGGTAGCCAATCAGGCCCTTGCTTTGCGTGGCTTCCGAGATGACGCAGGGGCTGGCCTCGGTCCCGTTGATGGGGACGATGACCTGCTCGGGCTGGTTCCGCAGCTCGCACAGCGACGAGCCGGGCGACTGGCTGACGTTGGTCATGTTGCCCCAGTCGCAGCCCAAGTAGTTGAGGGCCGAGAACTTGCCGCCGAACTGGAAGTTGCCGGACGAGTCGGTGCTGCCCACGATTTCGCGGTCAAAGAGGGCGTAGCGCGAGCCGTACTGGTTCATGGCCGAGCGCAGGGCGTCGGGGCCGGCGTGCACGTAGGCATAGGCAATGTGGCCGATCATCGGGCTGGAGGCCTGCGTGGGGTCCAGCACGGTGCGCATGCCGCCGAAGAAGACCGTCCAGTGGCCGTAGTCCCACCACGAGGTCATGCGCTCGGAGTGCGGGATGTTCTGGTTCATCCACTCCAGCGCCTGCGTCCAGTCGTTCTGGAACTCGGCGCAGCGATACGCGTAGGCCGTCTGCTTGGAGGGCGGCAGGCGGGCGCTGAGGTTGGAGACCATGCTGTAGTAGCAGATGTCCGAGCGGTAGAAGAGGGCCGGGTCGGAGAGCGTGGCGTTGCGGTCGGCCACGGCCGTGCAGGCGCCGGACTGTCCGTACTGCCGGCAGGCCGTCTCCAGCAGCGGGAAGGTCTTGGCCGGGTCCTGATAGAAGGCCGGCTGGGCGGCCGTGGTCATGACGGAGGCGCCCAGCGCGTAGGCCTGGATGTAGTCGGCTCCGAAGGCGGGGTTGGAGTCGATGAAGAGATAGGTGGGCCAGCCCAGCTGCAGCAGAATCGCCATCACCACCACGAACCACGCCAAGTGGCGCGGGTGCACGGGCCATGCGTCCATCCAGCCGGCGGCGGACTCGGCGTGCTTCTTGTGCGCATGGCGGCGGTCCAGCCATTCCTTGAGCAGGCGCTCGCCCTCGCCCCAGAAGGCGACGACGGAGAAGGCGAACACCACGGCCAGCCAGGAGAGGAACTTGATTTTCATGAAGCCCATGAAGGTGATGGGCAGGATGAAGGCGAGCAGCAGCAGCGGGCCGTGGGGCAGGGGCCGGCCGGCCTTCCACTCGCGCGCGAGCGCCACGAGCAGGAAGAGCGGGCCGAAGAACATGAAGAAGGTGGCCAGCGAGTTGGCGCGCTCGATGATGGGGAAGTTGGCCAGCAGGCCGTCCTGCGCGAGGTAGACGTTCATGAACATGGCCACGGAGTTGTAGAATGAATTGAGCAGGAAGGTGGGAATGAGGTTGACCCAGGCCACGGCCGTGAGCACGGCATCCAGCAGCTTGAAGGACAGCAGGTTGGTGAAGAACTGGCCGATGTAGCCGACCAGCAGGCTGCCGAGGTTGTCCACGGTGGGCGCCGGACCGAGCGTCAGGCTGCTCACGCCGAAGAACGGGTCGAACGAGGTCGCGCCGGACGCCTGTTCGGCGATGGTGCGCGTGACGGCGTTGGAGTAGGAGCCCCAGAAGCGGTAGGTGTCGAACAGCTCGCCGCTCACCGGCAGGTTGGGGGCCATGGTGCCCAGCAGCAGGCCGATGCTCAAGAGCAGCAGGCCGGCCTCCAGGCGGGCGCGGTGCGGCTGCTTGCGCATCCACTGCGAGAGGGGGTTGAGGAAGAGGCCGAAGAGGATGAGCGGCAGCAGCGCCAGCGCGCCCATGAGGTTCCAGCAGGCGGCCACCACCAGCAGGAGCGAGACGATGAGCGCCGCGCTGATTTCCTGACCTTTGGAGAGGGGCCATTTCACGCGCTCAATCGCCTCGCCCAGCAGCACCGGGACGGCGAGAGCGGCGGCCGGCAGCAGGGCGCCGTGCACCAAGTAAGACAGCCAGGCGAGTGAGAGCGGCGTCTGGAAGTAGAGCGGCAGGACCAGCTGCAGCACCACCATGGCGCCCAGCAGGACCGCGAGGTGGTGCACCAACTCCTTGCTCTCGGGCTTGGGCGAGAGCAGGTGGAGGAAGCCGACCCCGGCCAAAAAGAGCGAGAGGCAGAACACCAGCAGGATTTCAATCGTGGAGCCCAGAATGAGGGCCGCGAAGGCCACGATGGAGAGGCCGACGAACAGCATCGAGCGGCGCTTGATGAGCAGGTAGAACATGGCCAAGAAGAAGAAGAGGGCGAACGTGCTGTAGGGCACGATTTGCGACTCGCCGCCCTTCATCTTGGAGAGCATGGCCGGCGCGAAGGCCAGAATGGCCCCGGCCAGCAGGCCGACGCGGGGGTTGTACATCTCCTTGAAGAGCAGGTAGGCGAAGAAGATGGCCATGCCCAGCATGAGCGGCGGATAGATGGAGATGACGGACTGCAGAACGTAGGGCGAATAGGCGGCCGGCCCGGCATAGAGCGAATACCAGCTGGCGGCCAGATACTTGAAGAGCGGCTGGCCCAAGTGGGTGGAAATCAGGGTGGGGAACCACGCGTAGCCCTCGTTGAGGACATTGGCGCCGCTGGACACGATGCCGTGCACGCCCTCCAGATAGAAGTAGGGGTCGATTTCGGTGATGAGGCCGCCGGCCGAGGTGAGCGGAATCCAGACGGTGAGCGCGAGCAGGATGGCGAGGCCGGCCGAGGGCAGGGCCTGCTCGATGGAGGATTGGGTGAAGGAAAACGAGGGAGCTTTGAGAAGCCCCGACACGCCCTCTTTGGAGGCCGCGGCCTCGCGCACGATGAGGGCGGTGCCGACGGCGAACAGCAGGGCCCAGTGCACCGCGATGAGGGAGGGGCTGTAGGACAAGCCGGCCAGGGATTCGAGCAGGAAGAGGGCGGGAATGAGCACCCAGCCCAGGGTGATGCCGGTCAGCAGCTTTTCCAGTCTGGAAAAGCCCTCCTTGCGCAGAAGCCAGAAAGCCAGCGGAATGCCCGCGGCGCCCGTGCCCAGCGCGATGGCCAGCGCGCGCACCATGTCCAGTTGCAATGTCAAATGCTCACCCTTTGGAAGAGAATGGTTTGCTCGAAATTAGAGGGCGCGTTGGCCCGCCTAAAGCCGCCCGGCCATGGGCCGACCACACATCGACGAAGCCGGGGGCGAGCTTATGACGTAGATGCAGCATCAAAGGTTATAAGCCTGCGGCGAGAGGCTGGCGCATGGCGGACCCTCAAGCGGCAGCTGGAAAGACGGGGGAAAAGACCTCCCCGGCCCCCAAGCCCGGCCCGGCGGCCCAAACCATTTCAAAGCCGGCCCCGGCGGCCCCGAAAAAAGAGGCGGAGAGCCCGGCCAAGCCGGCCGTGTCCGACAAAAGCAACAGCTCCGCGCCGGCACCCTCCAAGCCCCCGGCCATGGCCGGCGCCCAAAAACCGGCGGGTGCGCCGGGCCCGGCTGCGGGCAGCAACGGCATTCCGCTGGTCTCGCCCATGGGCGAACTGGTCGTGAGCCTGGACACTTACGACGACATCTTCTCGGACTTCGACCCCCGCCCGCACGCCCACCGCGAGCTGTCGGACGACCTGCTCAAGGAGCTCAACCGCCGCTACCGCGAGAACCCGAAAGGCGGATTCGAGGTGAGCTTCTACATCCCGGCCGACATCCGCGCGCCGAAACTGGAGGGCGTCATTCGCAAGCGGCTCAAGGACCATTTCCTGCAGGAGCGCCACAAGGTGCGCGGCCAAATCAAGGCCCACCGCGAGAAGGGCATGCGCTACATGGGCATCGGATTCGCCGTGCTGCTGGCAGACCTCTTCATCACGCTCTGGCAGCCCAGCGAGCTGTGGACCAAGGTGGTCGGTCTCATCCTCACCCCGGCGGGCTGGTTCGCGCTCTGGACGGGCATGGAGAAGACGGTGGAAATTCCGTACCTGCTTCAGCAGCAATACGACTTTTTGGACAAGTTCTCCAAATGCAGCTATATGTTCATGAGCGAGGAGAAGAAGTAGAGGGGAATATCATGCTCCAAAACCGGAATGAAATCCTGCTGGTCACCACCGGCGGAACGATAGACGGCCATCTCTCGCCGCTCGCGGGAAAGTCCGGACGGCGCTCACGCATTCCGCCGCTCGTGCGGGGGCGGCTGCGCGTGCGGGCGAACGTGGCGGTGAAAGAGCTGATGGCCAAGGACAGCCGGGCGATGAGCGAAGGCGACTTGGAAGCCATCGCGAAGTGCTGCCGCGAGTGCCGGCAGGGGCGGGTGGTCGTCACGCACGGCACATACGGGATGGAGCGCGCGGCCCGTCATCTGGCCGGCAAAAAAATTGGAAAAACGATTGTGCTCACCGGCGCGCATGTTCCGCTTGGAAAAACGGGCGATGCCGAATTCAACCTCGGCTCGGCCCTCATGGCCGCCCGCCTGCTGCCGCGCGGCGTGTGGGTGGTGACGCAGGGAGAAGTATTTGCAGCTCTGAACGTGACCAAGAACCTCAAAAGCGGATTTTTCCAAAAACGGCGTTAGGCTGGGCCGCGCAATCGCATCAGGACGGCGGGAGGCCTTCCCCTCCTTTCCGCGCACCGGCCGGCCTTTCCATCACCGCCATGAGTTCCGGCCCGTCTTTGGCCTTCATCAGCTCGCCCCTCATTTTGGCCGAACCGCGCAAGCCCGTGGCCAGCTGCATGGACAGCTCCTTGGCCAGATGGAACGCCAGCCCGTAGCGGGGCATGAGCGCGAGATATTCGCGCATGAAGACCAGCTTGTCGTTCCAAGTGGTGGGCTCGAAGCGGCCGTGCTGCAGATACTGCCGGGCTTGGGAGAAAAAGAGCGGGTTGGAGAGCGCGGCGCGGCCCACCATGACGCCCGGACAGCCCGACACTTCGCAGATGCGCTGCACATCGGCCGGCTCCTTCACGTCGCCGTTGCCGAACACCGGCACCGAGACCGCGCGCACCACCTCGCCAATCGAGTTCCAGTCGGATTTTCCGCTGAATTTCTGCGCCGCAGTGCGGCCGTGCACCGTGATGGCCGCGATGCCGACCTGCTCGAGTGCGCGGGCCACCTGCACGTTGTTTTTGGACCGCCAGCCCAGGCGGATTTTGGCGGTGACGGGAATGGAGCCGGCCGCCTTCACGGCCGCTTCGGCCACGGCCGCCACCTTCTTCTCGTCCTGCAGCAGCGCCGAGCCGGAGCCGTTGCGCGTGACTTTCGGGGCCGGGCAGCCGTAGTTGATGTCGATGAGACGCGCCTTGCATTCGCCCGACTCGATGAGCGAGCGCAAACGGGCGACCGCCTCGCCCACCTCGCGCTCGCTGCTTCCAAACACCTGGATGCCGGTGATGCCGCCCGCGCCCACCTGAATGATGGAGTCCGTGGCCTTCGGATTGGTTTGCTTCCCGTCCGCCGCGCGCGAGAGGGCGGCGGCCGAGGACAGCTCGCTGAACACCAGGTCCGCCCCGCGCGCCGCTATGAGGGTGCGCAAGGCCGCATCCGTGTAGCCCGCCATGGGCGCCAGCGCCAGCACGGGGGAGGACGGGATGGAAATGGAGCCGATTTGCATGATGAAATTGGGGCGGAGGGGAAATATAAGCAACCCGGCCCCGCGCGATAAAATACAAATATAAGCCTGCGGCACCCAGCCAAATGCTGTTGGAGGTTTTTTGAATGAAACTCGTACTTGCACTATGCCTGCTGCTGGCCGGCGCACTCTTGATGGCCGGCTGTTTCGGCGAAAAGCCGGCGAGCGCGCCGCTCAACGCAACCAACGGCAGCGCGAACGGCACGATGGCCTATTCGAACCAGAGCGGCGGACAGATGAACGGCTCCGCGCAGGCCGGACAGGCGAACGGCAGCGCCCAGACCCCCAATGCGGCCGGGCAGATGAACCCAAGCGGCCCGGACGCCAACGCGGTCGGCGCGGCAATGAACGACTCTACAAGAGATGGTATGATGAACCCCAAGAACCCCGTCGTGGTCTTCGAGACCACCAAAGGCAATTTCTCGGCCGAGATTTATGTGAACGAGGCCCCGATTACCGGCGCCAACTTCATGAAGCTCGTCAACTCCGGCTTCTACAACGGCCTGACCTTCCACCGCGTGGAGCCGGGCTTTGTGGTGCAGGGCGGCGACCCCAAGGGCGACGGCACGGGCGGCTCCAACCAGACCATTCCGCTTGAAATCAAGCCCAATCTCAAACACAAGCTGGGCGCACTGGGCATGGCCCGCAGCCAGAACCCCGACTCGGCCTCGAGCCAGTTCTATGTGGTGACCGGCGAGGCCTCGTTCCTCGACGGCAACTACGCCGTGTTCGGGCAGGTGCTGGGCAGCGGCATGAACGTGGTGCAGCAAATCAAGGTCGGCGACAGGATGACCAAGGTGTATGAAAAGAAGTAAACAAATACTACTCGGCCCGTTGATACGGGCCGAGTAGACAAATAGGCGCACGATGGATAAAGACGAAAAAGTATACGAAAAAATATCGGCGGCCAGACTTGATCTTATTTTTGAAATTCTCGCGACAATGCACTTTAATCCGGAAAGACAGTACGAATGTGCAACTGTTCTAAAACAAGTATTGAGCGAGAAAATGGAAAGCGCGGATATTGTAAAAATGGTAAGAGCGATAAAAGATCAAAGAAAACGCAACCCACCGGATACGCGTAATTTGAAACATGCATTTAGATATCTTGATGAAGGGTTCGTTCTGACCAATTCGATAGAGATTGGAGATGCAACAGAATACTGTGTTGATAGATATTTGAATTACGATGAGCAGTTCAAGGGATGTTATGGATTTAGTATAACGACTTTTTTTGATGTAATGAACAAAATTTTCAATATAGCATATGAACGGATGAGGAACGAAGCTGAGAAAGGGAGCATACTAAACACAGCGATTTATTCGGATGGGGAAGCGCCCGATCTGGGCGTGATAAAAAAACCACCAAAAGAGTATATCGAAGCATGGAAGCGAGTATATATTCTCAATAAGAGTGAGTTATCTGAAGATAGACTGAAAACGAATTTTTTTGTTGAGAATTATTCTTTTAGAAGCACAGAGCAGATAAACGAAGACTTTAGATTCCAAAACAACCCCATTCTTGATTTGGATGAAGATACGATTGTTATAGCGTTCCCATATCTATTAATTCGAGCGCTGCCAAGCCGATTGGGAGATATGTTGAGCGCGAGCAAGGAGTACAATGACTTGAAAGGGAAAGACTTTGAGCCACTAGTGTTTGAACTGTTGCGTAAAATAAAAACAGGAAAATTGCAAGTGAATAAAAGATATGGACCAGATGGAAATTACGAAGTGGATGGAATACTCGAATTTGATGAATCGATTTGGTTCGTTGAATGCAAATCCAGACCCCCTAGTGAAGGTACGCACAAAGGAAAGATGCGTTACATACGACGAGACTTAGAACGAACTGTTTTGGATGCTGAAGAACAGGCAAAGAGAGCAAATGACTATATCCAAGAGTTTGGCCTGATGAACTATGAAAAAAAGAAGATTGGGGCGCTCATTATATTGGATGGTCTTTATCCACAATTAAATGAGAATGTTTGGAATGAAAAAATCGAATGGAAATACGATATACCGAAAGTGGTGATGAACTATTTTGAACTGAAGGATTTGTTCAGACAAGAGAATTTCGATGAAATGGGGAAATATTTGAATTGGAGAACAAAGAAGAACCCAATAGTATGTTTAGATGAGAAAGACTATTGGGTGTGGTTCACATACTTACAAAAGTATCCGGAGAACCAAGTGCTTGTAGATCAGGCGTTGGCATCTGGAAGTATCATTATAACTGGGAGTCAGTTCGAACAAAAAGATTTACCAGAACGATTAGAAATATTGGAAAAAGCAAAAAACCAAAAAGTTGTAATTGCGATTGGGGCATTTAGTGGAAAGAAGACGTTAAGTGCGCTGAGAGACAAACAACGCTAAGTCGCGTAAGAAATTGGAGTTTATTATATCAGATAGCCGCGCGCGTCCTCCACCAGCCCGACGCCGGGACCCAAATCGGCCAGCGTGTGCGACACGGGGCCGTGCTTGTAGACAAAATCGGTGACCCGCACGAGGTATTCGTCGTATTCGAATTTGGTTTTCTGCTTCATGGAAAAGGTCTGGAGCGAATAGGATTCCATGGCGAGAAGCAAATTGGGGCCCGAGAGCACCCAGCGGCGCCGGTCGCCCTCCAGCCACGACTCCAGTTTGACTTCGCCCAGCCGCAGGCGGCGGCCCGCCACTTCGAAGAAATCGTTGCTGGCAAAATGCATGCTCGGCTTCTGGTCGCCGAACGGCTTGCCGGCAAAGAAATCCAGCACCGCGCCGGAGGTGAAATGCACCCGCACCCAGTTCCAGGGGGCGAGGGGCATCACGGCCACCACTTTCTGCAAATACGCTTTGCCTTTGAGGGGCTTGCCCTCCAGTTTGCCCTCGAAGTCGAAATAATAATTCACCATGGCCGCGCCCAAACGGGGGGCGAGCGGGTTCTTGAGCAGGTGCACTTTCTCATACGGCATGCCATGGCGCGGCGGGTGGGCGTGCGCGCGGAACACCTCGCGCCCGCCTTTTTGCATGGAGATGGAGAAGTGCGGATAATGGCCGGACATCACGACGTTGTTGGCGCCGCGCCGGATGGCGAGGCTGCGGCCGCGGCCTTTTTTCGACACCGACACCTGCGCAAGGGAATCGATGGCCACCTGCCGCTTTTGGGAGTGGTACCAGCACACGGCGGCGCAGGTGACGGAGCCCTTGGCGGTCCCCATGGCTTCCACCTCCGTCGCATTCACCTTCACCGGGTCGACCGAGCGGCCGGCGGTGACCACCACCTGCTCCTGCCCCGGCGGGGCGCAGAAATGCAGGAACCAGTATTCCTTGCCCATGGCCGGCAGCTCGTCGATGGAGAAGAAGAGGTCGTCGGGGCCGGCGTAATGCCGGGACTGGAAGAGGTCGGCGAACGACTTGAAATGCTGGGCCGGCCATGAGGAGGTGAGCGCAAGCGAGACGCGCGAGCCGAAGGCCTTGGAGTTCGACCACGCGACGGGCCATTTGGAGACCGGCAGATGGGAGGCGATGTGGGGGAATTTCCACGTCCAGCGCATAGAGGGGGCAGGGCCGCGCATCTTAATTAAGCTTGACGGATGAATGAGAATTGAAGCGTGCCAACCCCGTAGGGGGAGAATCAGAAAATCTAGGAAAAAATGAAGAGGGGGACGATGCTCGTTTGAGTGTTCCCCCTCTGCGTTTTGTCTTGGGGGGCTGAGCTAACCTGGTATGCTGCCAGGTTTGGGACCTGGTTGTCGGAGTTCAAATCTCCGGTCCCCCATATCCGCTTTTTTGGCGCGCGGCCCTCGGCGGGGGGCGTTTTTCGTCGTTGGAAAAACCGGCACTTATTTAAATCGCCCGCGCGTAGCACCCGTTGCATGGCCCGCGAAAACAAGGACCGCATACTGGAGCTCACCCAGCGGCTGGAGAAGAAAGGCATCTACCTTCTGGCCCGCGTCGTGGTGCTGGTCCTGCTCTTTTCCATCCTCTTCTTCCCCTCCGAGCTCAAGGCCATGCTCAACACGCCCATCCTGCTGGGCGCCATCCTGTTCGCCAACGCCGTGCTGGCCATCATCCTGCTGGCCGATTTGCTCTACAACCCCCAAAAGAGCATCGGAAGTCTGGCCATCAAATACATCTACCTCACCACCAGCCTCATCCTCGCCTATGGACTCTTCTATTACATCAATGCCACCATTCTCCAGCCCCCGGGCGTGCACTACACCAACACCTACGGGGAGCCGCACTTGGAATACGACGTGTTCTACATTTCCGGCTCCACCTATTTCACGGTGGGCTACGGCGACATCGCGCCTTTGGGCGTGTATGCGCGCACGGCCTCGGTGGCCGAGGCTTTCACCGGCTGCCTGGTGAATCTGGTGGTGCTGGGCAAGGCTTTCCAGAGCCTGCGGCGGCTCGCGCTCTAGTTCGGCGAGCGCCAGCGCAGGCGCCAGGAAGAGAGGCTGACACGCTCCACCATGAATCCGCAGGAGCGGTAGAACGCCAGCGCCTCCGAATTTCCGGCCCTCACTTTGAGTATCAGACCGCCGGGCGAGCCGGTTTGGGCGGCCTGCGCCATGGCGCGCGCGAGCAGGCGACGGCCGATGCCATGCCGCCTCCAGACCGGGCGCACGCCGATGCCCTGCAGATAGAAGGAGTGCGGCAGCGCGCGCAGGTGGACGAAACCGGCCGCCTCGCCGCCGGAATAGGCCAGCCAGACGCGGTCGGAATCCAGCAGGTGGATGCGGGCGCGGGGGAAGAGCTCGCGCGCGAGCGAAAAGAACGCTTCCTCGTTTTGCGCATTCAGGGATTGGATGCGGAAAACGGGCCGGCGCATGGGCATCAGAAGGAGATGAAGCTCACGTCGATTTCGTCGCCCAGTTTGATGTCGGCGGCGCGGCGCGCGTTGGCGGCTCCGAGTTTGACCACCAAGGTGTTGCCCGTGATTTGCTGGCCCTCGTGCTCGTGGATGTGGCCGCAGAGCACCAGAAGCGGGTGGAACTGCTCAATCGCCGCCGCCACGGCCTTGGAGCCCACGTGCATGCCACCCACCTGGTCGAAGGAGCCGTAGGGCGGCGGGTGGCTGACGAGAATGGAGCGCTCGTCGAGCCCGACGGATTTGAGGATGTGCTCGATTTGGGTTTCGCCAAGCTCCGAGGGCGTCTGGAAGGGCGTGGGGTTGGAGCCGCCCAAACCTACAAGATTCCATTCGCCCAGCGGCAGCTTGCGGCCGTGCAGATAGTGCGGATTCGCGCGCAGGCTGTCCACCACGGCGGATGAGTCCATGTTGCCGTGCACGAAATAGAAGCGCTCGCCGAAGAGTTCGATGAGGTCCTGTGCATAGGAGATGGGGCCGCGGTTGGTCATGTCGCCGGCGAAGATGACCAAATCGTAGATGTCGCGGCTGGCCAGAACGCGCAGGCGGTCCAGCGCGTCCTCGTCCGCATGGATGTCGGAAAACGCCAGAATGCGCATCTCGGACATGGAGCTACACCTCTAATTTCGGAATTTCTTTTTCTTGCCGAACTTGGACTTGAAGCCGCCTTCGCGCGAGCCGCCGAAGGAAGAGCGCGGACGCTCGCCGCCCTCGCGGCTGCCGCCTTCGCGATTGCCGCCGAACGGGGGCCGGGGGCGGTCGCTGCCGGGGCGGGGGCGGTTGAAAGAACCGCCTTCGCGGCTGCCGCCAAAGGAGCGGCGTTCTCCGCCCTCCCGGCTGCCGCCGAACGGCTTCTTTTCACCCGACTGCGGCCACTGGCCGGAATAGGGGCGGGGGCGCTCGTGGTGCGAGCCGCCCTTGTAGGAAGAGTAGGGTTTCGGGCCGCCGAAAGACGGGCGCGGGCCGGAGCCTTCGCGGCTGCCGCCGAACGAGCCGGAGCCGGACTGGAAAGGCCTGGGGCCGGAGCCGAAATTGCCGCCCGTCTGCGGGGCAACCGCCTTCTTGGCCGGCATGGGCTTCTGGCGCAGCATGGCGGCGCGGGCCTCGAACTGCTCTTTCAATTTCTCGGCGATGAAGTGGTGGCTGATGGCGTCCGCCTTGGCCGCGATGCACAGTTTGGCCGCCAGCGCGCGCGCGATTTTGCCGCGCACCCACTTGGGGGCGGTGGAAATGGAGGCATGCTGGAAGATGAGGCCGTGCTTGGGCGGCGGGCTGCCGGATTTGAGGTGCTTGAAGAGCGCCTTCTCCGCGCCCAGCACCTGAATAGTGGAGGCGGGGAAAGAGGACAATTTGGAGAGCGAGCCGGCCTGGGCAATCAGCTTGGCCGCCAGTGAGGGGCCGGCGATGTGCGAGAGGTTGGGCGCGATGCGCTGCGCGAGGGAGTCGGTGTAGGTGTTGAGCGTGTCGCGGTAGGCATAGAGGGAAATGAGGGTGCCGGCCTGCTCGCGCACGGCCTGGATGTCCTCGGGGGAGAACACCACGCCCAAGCTTCGGTTGGCCTTGCCCGAAAGCGTCTGCGCCGCCTCCTCGCCCACGATGGCGGCGAGGGCGGCCTGATTGGGGTTGGAGCGGTCGAAGGCCATGACCACCTGCGCGTATTTGAGCGGCTCGGCGTGCTTGAACTCGGGGAAATGCAGGGCATACCACTCGGTGAGGCGCTCGGACATGAGGTTGGAAATCTTGTTGAGGTCGTCAATCGCGGCCACCACCTGCACCAGCACCAAATCGGGGGAGGCCATGGCCTGCGTGACGTCGCGCTTGGCGCGGAACATGAATTTGGATTGGTCGAACTTGAAAGCCATGGAGAACACCTAAAACTATAGAGAGAATGGGGGGTTCAAGCTATAAGAACTTATCCGCACTGTTCCCCTCATGCTTCTCTCGGATTCGGACCTCAAAAAAGAGCTGGCGGCGCGCCGCATTGTGTTTACCCCCCGCCTCAAACCCGAGCAGATTGGCGGGGCTTCGGTGGATTTGACGCTGGACGGAAAATTCTGGGTGTTCAAAAACAAGTATGCCAATTCGCACCGGCCCGTGGATTTGGGCCAAGTGTCGTTTGTGGAAGCAACGGAGGGAATCCGCCAAAAATCCATCGTGCTGGCGCCGGGCCAAATCGTGCTGGGCATCACCAAGGAGAAAATCAAACTGCCGGCCGACATTATGGGGAGCCTTGAGGGCCGCAGCCGCTATGCCCGCATGGGCTTGGCCGTGCACATTACTTCGGCCCTGGTGCAGCCCGGAAGCGATAATCACCAAGTGCTCGAGATTGTGAATTTCGCGCCCTTTCCGGTGAAAATCAGCGAGGGCATGAGGATTTCGCAGGTGGTGTTCCAATACCTCAAACACCCGACGAGCAAGCCTTACGCGCGGTTTGGAAAAGTGGCGAGAAAGCAGTAATCTAAATTACGCTCGCGCCCAGCGCCCGCTGGATTTCCTCCAGCAATTCCAGCTCTTTCGGCGTCAATAAGCCCGGCGAGCCGCGCAACCGTTCCGCCTGCTGCTTTGAAATATAGACATACAGCTGCTCGCCGGCCTTGAAGGTCTTTCCGCAGTAGGGCTCGTCCATCGAAATGGCGGCCTGCTGTTTCTCAGTCAGCAAATCCAGCGACTCCTTCTTGTCCTGAATGGCCTTCACCTCGCCAATCATCTCTCCGCGCGCATTCATCAGGCGGGCCCCCGGACGAAGCCGGCCGGCCACCACTTCGACGCCGAAGATGGCGGGCTTGCAGAGGCGGAAGAAGCAGTTGGGCAACGCCACGATTTTGGCCGGCAGGGCCAATTCAGACAACACGGCGCGCTGGTCGCGCTCTTTCTCCTCCTTGAGCCAAGCCAAATAATCTTCCAGCACGCGGTAGATGATTTCGGATTGGAAAATCTTGACCGAGCCGCGCTGGGCCTCCTCCAGCGCTTCGGGCATCAGCGGCACGTTGAAGGCCAGCACCACGCCCAGATACTTGTTCTGCATCGCGGCGGCACGGGCGGAAATCACGTCCTTTTTGCCCACCGGCCCCACGTCCACCGAGCGCACCGGAATCTGGGCGCCGGCCAGCAGGCGCATGAAGGCTTCGGCCGAACCTAAAGTATCGGCCTTGACCACCACGCCGGCCAGGGTTTCGGAAGAAACCAGAATCTGCTTGATTTGCGAGGTGATGGACTCCTCCAAACCGGGCGTCAGCTCGGGCGCGCCCACCACCTCAATCGGCGAGCCGGCCAGCACGCCCTCGAGGCCCGGGGCATAAATCTTGACGCCGGCCGCCGCGTGCACCTCGTCAATGTACATGTAGCGCGAGCCGGCGGGCGGCACTTCGCCCGGCATCGGCGGGCGCAAAAGCCCGCGGATTTTCACCACCCGGGCGCCCTGCGGCGTGCCGAACACCACCAAATCGTTGCGGTGCAGCGTGCCGTCATAGACGATGACGTCGATGGTGACGCCGAGGCCCTTCTCCTCCTTGACTTCGAGGATGGAGCCCCGGCCCGGGCCGGAGACTTCGCTCTCCAGCGCGCCGGCCAGGTATTTCTGCGACAGGCCGGCGAGGGAGAGCAGCAGCTCAGCCATGCCCTCGCCGGTCTTGGCCGAGGTGGGCACCATCACCAGCTGCTTGGTGAAATCGCTCACGCGGTCAAAGCGCTCGGACTCCATGCCCAGCTCGGAGAGCCGGCCCACCACGGCGTAGAGTTTCTCTTCCAAGAGCTGCTGCACCTGCGGGGACTGGGTGTCCACGGATTGGGCAAAGGAGGCGGTCGGCTGGGCCTTCCAGCCCTGAATGAGGTCGACTTTGTTGAGCGCAATCACGAACGGGGTTTTCTGCGAGCGCAGGATTTTGATGGACTCAATCGTTTGGGGCTGGATGCCCTGCATGATGTCGATGACGAGGATGGCGATGTCGGCAATCGAGCCGCCGCGCTCGCGCATCGAGGTGAAGGCCTCGTGGCCCGGCGTGTCGATGAAGAGCAGGCCCGGCACTTTCAGCATCTTGTCGGCCGACGCGCGCAGGGGGCCGCAGGAGGCGAGGATGGAGTCGCGCGAGAGGTAGGAGGCGCCAATCATCTGCGTAATCCCGCCCGCCTCGCGCGCGGCGATGGCGGTGCCGCGGATGCGGTCGAGAATGGAGGTCTTGCCGTGGTCCACGTGCGCGAGGATGCAGACAATGGGGGAGCGCAGCATGGAAAACACCATCACTAAACAGAGAACAGTAGGATTGGGCCGACGCTGTTTTTATTCCTTGGTTCGCCGGGGGGCGGGAAGGGCTGGGCCGCGCACGGGTTCGCGGGCGGGGCCTGGAACGGGAGCGGCCGGGCCATTATCCGTTTTTCAGCGGCAGCGGCCCACCAGCGGCATCTCGCCGAATTCCGGCTTGGTGAATACGCCGCTGACGGTGTCGGAATAAGTCAGGTTGACGGGAATTTCGTAGGCCTCAAACGGCTTGCAGGAGGTGTCGCCGGTGTCGATGACCGCCACGCCCTCGCTGCCGCCCCCGATGGTGAGGTTGGGGCGGACGGAAACGAAGCGGCCGGCCGGGCCGGCCAAATCGACGCGGTAGAGGCGCACGGTGGAGGGCTGGGTGTTGACGAACATCAGCGCCAGCGTGCCGTTGGAGAAGAAGGCATGGTCGGTGATGAAGAGGGGTGTGGCCCGGCCCTGCCAATACGAATCGGAGAGGGAGGAGCGCAGGTCGAAGGAGGCGTCCGGCACCATGGCCAGCAGCGCGATGGCGATGAGGGCCAGGACCAGTATCACGCTCATCAGGACCAGATATTCGCTGGAACCCTGGGCGTGCGCCGGATGGCGGCGGGTGCGCATATGCGGGAGAGCAGGAAGAGGCGTTTTTTATTACTTGGCCGGCCATAGGGCAACCATGATTCTCAGCGGCAAGGCCGTGTTGGGCGGCGGGCATGTGCGCGAGCACAAATTGGAGGAGCAGTTCCAGCCCGCGGGAGTGGATTTGAGCGTGGCCAGCGTGTGGGGGTTCGAGGAGGCGGGAGCCGTCGATTTGGACAACAAAAAGAGAAGGCTGCCCCGCACCCGCGAGCTGCCTTTCGGCCCCGACGGCATGCTCCATCTCGCCCCCGGAGCCTACAAAATCATCTTCAACGAAATCGTTTCCATTCCCTCCGATGCGGCCGCCTTGGCGCGCAGCCGCTCGTCGCTTTTGCGCATGGGCGCCTCGGTGCAGACCGCGCTGTGGGACCCCGGCTATACGGGCCGCTCGGAGGCGCTGCTGCTGGTCTCCAACCCGCACGGCATGGATTTGCACCGCGACGCGCGGGTGGCCCAGCTGGTGTTCGTGCGCCTGGAAAAGCCCAGCGGCGAGGTGTATGCCGGCCAGTACCAGCGCGAGAATTTGGGCCCGAAGTGAAGGCGTTTGCCTCCATTAAACCTATTTAAATACAACAAGCCCCAAATAGGAATATGCAAACAAGAGAAAACGGACGCGTGCGGATGCCGGGCCTTGGCTTGGCCCTGCTGGCGCTGGCCATGCTGTGCGCGATGGCGTGGAGCGTTGAAAACTACACCTACCCGATTCTGTCCAACGAGGTGCACTCCACCACCCGGGCGCCCAACAGCAGCCTCGACATCCAGCTCACGCCGGTGTGCGAGAACGAGGACCACATCGAGGCGCAGGTGCTGTGGAAAAACCAGCCCGTGCCCCGGGTGCTGGTGAGCCTTTACAGCTACAGCGGCGGGCGGCATCTGGACAGCGAGGTGCAGACCAGCGAGGATGGGTGGGCCTATTTCCGCATCCGCCCGGCCGGCTCCTATGACATGACGGCGCGGGTGGTGAACGACCACGGCGGCGCGCCGGGCAACACCAGCTTCGGGCAGATTTACTTCAAGATTCCGCCCTGCCTCTCCCCGCCCAGCGGTGCGCCGATGGGGCCGGTGAGCGACCTGCCGGCCCCGGCCGCGCCCTTTTTCGAGCAAAGCTATGCGGGCGGGCGGGCCCGCCAGTTCGAGAGCATCCGCCTCGCCGACGGCCAGGAGGCCGTTCGGGTGCGCCTGAGCGCCCAGCTGCCGGAGGGCAGCGGGCCCTGGCAGCTGGTGGAGAGCATCCCGTCCGGCATGGCGGACAGCGAGCAGGCGCTGGGCTTTGAGCAGAACTATCCGCAGGAGATTCGCACGGGCGATGCGCCCAGCCTGCGCTGGACGGTGGACGGGCCTTCGGGCAGCCGGGTGGAGCGCAGCTATGTGATGATGCGCCCCCTGACCACCGAGCTGGCGCGGCGCTGGGGCGAGCCGGCCTTGGAGAAAGCCCGGGTGCCTCTTGTGAATGCCAGCGGGCTGAATGGGAGCGCGGGCAATTCCGGCTCGAATGCAGACAAGGCCAACGGCTTCGAAGCGGCCGGCGCGAACGCCAAGAGCCCGGCCATGGCCGGCTCGAATGCAAGTTCTAATTCTTCCGCTTCTTCGGCCCAAGGCGGGTCCGGACTGCCCTCCTGTATGGGGGCCGGCGTGCTGATTCTGGCCCTGGCGCTGCTGGGGGCCTTGGGCTGGACAATGCATGCGCGCAAGCAAGCGCCCAAAAAGGAGTAGAGCGCGTTTTTCTTATTGACAGTCGGCCGGCAGGGGCAGCGAGCCGCCCTGAATCTTGCCGGTGAGCTCCTCATCGTCGTAGTTGATGGACACGGTATAGAGCACCGAGCGGGCGCTGCCGGAGCAGGAAGGCAGGGAGGCGCTGCCCGGAATGACCACGGCCCGGCGCTGGCCGGCGGTGAAGATGAGCAGGCTGCTGTTGGTCACGGTGATGCCGCCCGAGGCGGGCGTGAGCGAGACGCTGTTGACGTCCAGCTCGTGCGCGGCGTTGTTTTGCAGCACCACGGTGATGCTGGACGTGCCCGTCTGCGCCGCATCGGCGATGGCGAAGGGCTGGGCGGCGCGCCAGTAGGACTGGTACTGGTAGTTGGAAAGCCCGCCGGCCTGCGGGAAAATCTCGGAAATGAGCGTGACGGCCACCAGGGCGACCACCAGGACGGCGGAAAGCAGAAGAAGGTATTCCGACGAGCCCTGGGCGCGCAAACCGCTCATCCAATCACCTGCCTAATCCACGCACTGCACATATAAGGGTTTGGCCCCGCGCTCGTAAAGCCCGCTGACCGAGCCGGCCTGGTAGGTGAAATTGACATCATAGCCCAGCACCTGCCGGCCGCTGCAGGACTGGGTGGTGAAATCCAGGCGCGCGCGGCCCCCCGGAGGAAGCGTGAGGGGGAGGGTGGTGGAAGTGGAGTAGGGAGTGTCGCGGATTTTCAGGCTGGCCGAGCTGAGGATGAGGCTGACGGGGGCCGAGTTGGAGAGGACGACGGAAAGAGAGGAGCCGGTCTGCTTGAAGTCCGGCACCAGGAAGGGGCTGGCAGAGGTGGCCCAGTAGCGGGCCGAATCGCCGGTTTGGGCGCTGAAGGAGAAGGAGGGGAAGATGCCGAACGCCCCCAGCACCACCAGCGCGAGGGTGAGCACCAGGGCCAGAACAATAAGATATTCGGTGGAGGCTTGCGCGCGAGCGGAGCCGGGCCGCGCCGCAGGCCAGAGGGGGGACATGGAAAAACCAAAAACAGACTAGCCGGTGACACAGGGTCCCAGCAGGGGCTTGGCGCCGGTGAAGCGGTTGTTGATGTAGGAAGAGGTGTAGGAGATGGTGACGTTGTCGTATTGGAAGTAGTCATAGGTGGTGGCGTTGCAGCGCTGAAGGCCCGAGACGCTGAGGGTCTTGGTCGCGCCGCCGATGAAGATGACCGACGTGGCATTGGAGACGTTGCTGATGGTGATGTTGGTCAGCGTGAGGCGGTCGGGGCCCACGTTCTTGACGGAAAGCACCATGGTGTCGGTCTGCTGATTGAAATCCACGATGGCGAATGGATGGGTGGAGGCCCAGTATTGCTTGGTTTCGGATTCCCGCGCGTCGCCGCCGAAGGAGGGGAAGGCGCCCAAGAGGCCGATGGCCACCAGGGCCACGATGAGCACGACGGCCAGAATAATCAGGTATTCGGACGCGCCTTGGCCGGACCGGTTCTTGAGCATAAACGCCACCCCGCACGATTGGAATTAAGATGAAAATGAAAAAGAAAAAAGAGGCCTTAGGAGCACTTGCCGATGATGGTCTTGGCTCCGTACTGCTTCTTGTTGGTGATGGAACCGCTGTCGTAGGTGAAGTTCACCATGTACTCGTAGATGGAGCCGGACGAGCAGTTCGTGGCGCTGAGATCGGTGGCCTGGATGACCTTGGACTCGCCCGAGCCGATGTAGGGGCCGGAGGGCGTGGCCGAGGTGAAGTTGATGCCGCCGGTGCCGTTAACGTAGCTGACGAAGGCACCGCCCGCGACGGAGATGTTGACCATCTTGAGCTGGTTGGCCTCCACGTTGCGAATCACCAGGGTGAGCACCGTGCCGGTCTGCGAGTGTTCGGAGACCTGGAAGGGCCGCGCGCCCTGCCAGTAGGAGTCGGATTCCGATTTCTTGGCGTCATAGGACAAGCCGGGGAAGAAGCCCAGCAGGGCAATCGCGACCATCGCGACGATGAGCACGACGGCCAGGAGCACGAGATATTCGGTGGCGCCTTGGCCTTTTGCGAACTTGAGTGACATGGTGGAATCCCTCCAACGGTGGTTTCGTCAGGTATAACGGCGTAGAATATATAAAGGTTTCGAAGCGGCCCTCTCGACGGTGGGCCGGGGTGAAAAAGGGGATTTTACGACGGAGAAAGGATGCGGGAGCTTTTATTTCATCGCCTGTTTCGGTTCGTGCTCGCCTGGATTGGATAAACAGCCCGTGCGGTTTTCATCCGTGCTCGGCCCGTCGAATCCGCAGGGATGGCCTCTTCGGTCGGCCCGCATATGCTTGCGAAAATGGCGGCGGGCGCGGGCCGGAGCCTTCGCGGCTCGGGGAGAAAAAACAGAGAGCGTGCCCGGGGCCGCCCAAGCGGACGGGGCCGGATTCGGCCCGGTGCTCGCGCGGGAGAATTTCGGTTGGTTTTGCGAATTGCAAATGGCCGGCGCTGGCGCTGGGGAGAATGAAAACCCGTCGCAAAAGCCCGGGCAGGGCTTGCGCTAAGGACTCGTGAAAATAAGAAAATCGAAGGCAGCCAACTATAGACCGGATGTGGTAGAAAGGTTTAGTAGCGGCTGGCTGAAGGGCTCGCGTGAGCTTGCCCCTTACACCACCGCCCTATCGAACGGATCTGCTATCCGCCCTTAAACCACCTCGTTTTGAGACCCGCTTCGACCTTAGATGCGTTCAGGTCTTATCGGATAGCGCGTAGCGGCCCGGCGGTGCTTGACACAACCGGTAGACCAGAGGCGCCGGACCCAAGTTCCTCGCGTACTCATGGGACCTTCCTCTCAGGTGGCAACACTCCCAGTAGATACTACCGAACTGTCTCGCGACGTTCTGAACCCAGCTCATGTA
>CABMCD010000031.1 GCA_902384555.1 uncultured archaeon
AACAACACCCTCCCCAACACCGAAACCACAACCAAAACCCAACCCAACAACAAAACCCGGCCAGAGAAAAAAACCGAAAACGCAGACAACAACCCCGGCCCGGTCCAGAATCCGGCCGATGCCCAAAACCAAAACCAACCCACAACCGCCCAAAACCAGAACCCTGCCCCCGCGCCCTCCAGCCCCGTCCAGCTCAAGCAATTCGACATTCAGGCCGCGAAAGACGCGCTCACACCCGTGCCCTATCCGGCCCCCATCCTCTCGCAGGAGGACTACGACAAGCGCCTGGCCGCCGCCAAGGACTTGGCCTCCATCTCGCAGGCCTCCAAAAACGCCAAAACCCCCGACGGTCAGACGCCGTCGGATTACGCCAAAATCATTTTCAGCGGCGCCACGTGGGTGACGGACGAGGGCCAAATCTCGCTCTCGATTCGCATGGGCGAGAAGGAGGCCACCGCCAACCGCCAAATCGAGATGTACTTGCTGGGCTACGCCTGCGTGCGCGGCTCGCCGGAGCAGACCATTTCCTACTTGCAATACATCGACCAGCAGTACGCCAAGGCCTACAATGTCGAGCTGGACGCGCCGGGGCAGAACCGCCTGGCGCGCGCGCAGGCGGGCCTTGCCGTGTTCGGCCTCAATGTGCTGCAGGACTTCGCCAAACTCTCCCCCCCGCCCACGCCCCAAATGGTGGGCGCGCTGCTCAACACCCTGATGGTGAGCGCCGGACTGGGCAGTTTGGGCGCCGGCGAGAGCGGCCCCAGCTCCGAGACGCGCCAAAGCGTGCTGGACGCCCTGCACACTCTGCTGCAGTCCGACGCGCCGCAGACGGCGATTCTGGCCGCCCGCGCCATGCGCATGTTCAACTATGAATCGCTGGGACAGAAGCAGGAGTCGGTCGGCCTCATCCTCAAGGAGCTGGCGGCCCACCCCTCTTGGACGCTGGCCGAGCAGCGGCTGATGCTGGAGGAGGCGGTGCGCCTGGACATACGCCTGGAATGGGGCACTTCATCCGAGCGCGTGTTCAACACCCGCGACCCGGCCGAAGACCCCGACCAGGTGATGGCCTGGCTCTCGTCGCGCCCCGAGCTGGCGATTCATGCGCTCATGGTGGCCAGCGCGCAATTGGCGCCCCTCACTTCCTTCGACCCCGGCGCCGCTCGAGCGGCGGCCGACCCCAACGCCCTGCGCCTGGACGGGACGGCCACGTATCGCTGGATGGCGGTGATGCAGTCTTACTCCACCGGCATTTTCGGCCTGCACGACGGCAAGCCCTTCGGCTCCCGCGACGAGGCCGCCATTTCCAAATTCAAGAACGACCGCAGCCTGAGCAAGGACTACGAGCCGCCCTTCTCCAGCATGCCGCTCTCCACCCTCTATCTGTCGCTCTTGGACCGCATCCGCCGCTCGGCCTCGCGCTTCGCGCCGGACCTCTCCACTCAGGCGTGGGCGGATTACAACGAATTTAATAAACTCCTCAAGTAAGCGAAGGATGGTGTCCCCATGGTTTACAAAATCCCCGACCCGCGCAGCAAGGCGTTCGCCGAGCTGGTGCAGGACGTGCAGAACGGCTTTGTGCCCGGAACGGAGCTCGCCAAGCACAAGGCGCACATGCACTGCCTCTGGGACTTTGACGCCTCGCTCACCATCTCCACCGTCGACCAGCCCGCGCAGGTGACGGGGCAGAAATCCACCCTGGCCAAGCAGTCGGTCCCGCTCACCACCAAGGAAAACCCGTCCGTCCACGACTCGGACGTGTTCTTCAACATCACCTACTACAGCGGCCTGGGCGCCATGAGCGTGAGCGCCGACCTCTTCAGCCTTTTCGTGCCCCGCTCGGTGGCCAACAACTTCAGCTTCGACTCCACCCACAACGTCGAGCTGTCCAAGAGCCTGTACCTGTGCGACAAGCTGGCCGAGTCCATCGTCTACAACTCCCTGCCGCGCAGCTATGGGCACATGCAGGACATCATCAAGGCGGTGAGCGCCGACATCGCCAAGCAGCTGGAGGACGGCGACTGGCAGGCCATCGCCGAATACTCCTCGCCCACGGGCACGTCGGGCGCGCTGGCCTTCTGCCGCGACAAAATCATCGAGCACGTGAGTGAGCGCACCGACCTCACGGCCGAGCAGAAGAAGCGCATCACCAACTCGGTCACCAACCTCACCGACCCGGCCCAGTGCCCCATCCTGGTGCGCACCTGGTCGGACAAGTGCATCGAGCCGGCCCCCGGTTCGCTCGCCTCCGGCCCCACCGACGCCGCCACCCAGAAGCGGCGCGACGCGGTGGACGACGAGGCCATGAAGTCCAACGTGGGCGTGAGCATCAAGGAATCCGGCGTGGCCGACAAGCTGGGCCTCACCACCTCCGAGCAGAAGGACCTCAACCAGGTATGCGCCGTCTACTACAACGCCGAATACTGGAAATCGGGCCAGGGGCTTTCCATCCTGCTGGACGAGGTGCGCGCGCACGCCAAGACCGTGCAGGGCGCGTTCCTCTCCTCCAACTCCGATCCGCGCTATAGGACCCTGCCGCTGAACGACTATCTGACGAACCTCAAGTCCGCCGCCGGCGAATACGGCCGCGGCTCCAGCTACTTGTCCTCCATCCAGACCAGCTTGGGCGAGCTTAGCTCGATTGGCGACGGCCTGCAGGCGCTCATGCAGCAGGTCGAGCAGCGCGCGCGCCAGAGCAAGCCCACCGGCGCGCTCAGCGACGCCGACATCAACGCCGCGTTCGAAGACCTCTACCAGTCCGACTCCTCTTTCCGCGCCAGCCTCGAATCCCTGCACACCCGCCACACGGCGCTGACCACCAAATACGCCGTCTCGCGCCTCTACGGGCCGGGCGGCGACAAGTACGGCAAGACGGACAAGAAGGGCAACGTGATGACGCCCTCGCGCGTGGCGGGCGGCATCTTCAGCGACAAGACCGCGCTGCCGGAGGAGCAGGTGGCCGGCTACATGGCGCTGGACTATGCCATGAACTACATCGGCCGCGGCCTCGACGTCACCATCGCCGGCAACCGCCTGCTGCGCAAAATCGACTACCTGGTGGACAAGAAGGACGCCTACGTGGAGATGAACGTGTCCGGCGACCCGAACAAGGGCCGCGCCCACGTCATGCTGCAGGTGCGCATGGACAAGAAGGGTTCCATGGTCGAGGAGGACCCGGCGCAAACCAAGCAGGACATCACCGACGCGCTCTCGCCGGTGCTCAAGGCCCGCGGCGCCCGCATCGACCCGGCCGGCATCTCGTTCAGCGAGAACGGCCAGTACCGCATCTACTCGGTGCCCATCCTGCGCGATTTCGATTTGCATTCCGACTCGGACGTGCACGCGCTCAGCATCCTCATCGAACTGCCCGCCAGCCTCTACGGGACCTCCTCCGCGCGCAACCCGGCGCTGGAGCTCACGGCCACGGTGTCGGACTACACGCTTCCGAACATCCGCGTCACCAAGCCGGTGCCGGGCTATTTCTCCTTCGAGCTGGAGGGCGGCCTGAGCCTCACTCCCATCATCGGCAACCGCAAGCAGCTGGGCAAGGGCGCGGACTACGACAACGCCTCGCAGGTGGACAACGAGCTGGGCCACCGCGACACCTCCACGGGAGGCGTGATGGACGCCTTCTCCATGGCCAGCTACAGCCCGCTCACCGACTGGCTGAACGCACGCCGGCGCACGTATCTGAGCGACTTCAACAAGACGCCCTACGAGTGGGCGGGCAGCGGCATCTTCAACACCGACCTCGCGGCCTTCAACACCTCCGCCAACCTCGGCCAGGATTTCGCGCCCTACCTCAAGGCCTCCAAATCCCTCTTCGATTCCAAGGTGGACGGCTATGTCAAAACCGGCCTTGGGGACCCCATCTCCAATTCCTATGCCCAATACGACCCCAAGATGAAGGGCGTTCCGCTCGACTTTGCCACCAGCCTCAAGAAAATCGAGGAGTGGTCGCCGCTGGACTCCAAGCTCACCTACTGGTCGGCCTACAAGGGCTGGATCATGCAGAGCCAGTGGTATGCCGACCCCAAGCTCTATCCCGACATCGCCGACGGCCTGAAGAAGGAGCGCGACTACGCCTCGGCGCGCATCATCTCCACGCCCTTCAACGAGCTGGCCCCCTCCTACATCCAGGGCGTGCGGGCGCAGGGCGACCTCTACGAGCAGTATGCGGCCTTCAACCAGGCCGCCCGCGAGCAGGGCCTGAGCGCGATTATGGGCTTCAACCTCTTCGGCCGCGACAACCGCCTGCGCGTCACCGTCTCCTCCGGCCTCGGGCCGACGGACGAGCAGTACTTCACGCAGGTCATCACCAGCAAGTCGGCCTCGATGAACGCCAAAATCACCAACGGCACCATGCTGCTGCTCGACCACTACTTCAACGTCTACAAATACCAGTCCGACGACCAGAACACGCTCGCGCGCCTGGATGTCCACACTCAGCTCAACCTCTTCCTCATCTCCGGCTATCGGCACTACGATTACGACGCCGAAGCCGAGCTGGCGTGGTCCAACCCCAACGCCGGAAAGCCCGGCCAGTCCAAGGGCGTGTTCGACGTCTTCTACGAGCACCACGACTATCCGGACCAAATCGTGCTCTCCGACCTCAACGCCGCGGCCAAGCGCCTGCAGGACAAGCTGCGGCCCGAGGACACGCGCGGCTACTCGCTCTGCCAGCGCATCCTCGACCTCACCGACCCCATGATGAAAAAGCCGGACGACTGGGCCGACCAAATCTCCAAAATCATCCTCGGCACCGGCAACGACCAGAATCCCGGCCTCAAGGACCTGATGTCCTCCAAGATGTATCTGGGCGGCGACTGGTCCAACACCGGCGTGGAGGAGGGCATGTATGTCAACGGCCTGGACACCTACATCGGCCGCGACAAGCTGCCGATTGCGGGTCCCATCCCGACCGCCCTCATCGGCCTGAACTACCATCTCACCCAGGGCCAGTCCTCGCTCTTCGGCCTGCTGCCGGCTCTTGGCGTCGAGCCCAAGAAGGCCGACATCCTGCTCGACGTTTCCGGCGAGCTCTACATGCCCACGGCGGTGGTGACGGGCATCTCCTCGCTCTTCATGGACAAGAACGGCGTGGCCATGCAGGTGGCCGACCAGGCGCCGCAGGTGTTCGAGAATTGGCTTCCGCCCGCCATCTTCAGCGCGGACGCCAGCCGCCTCTTCGACTTCGGCAGCCGCTACGCGCTGCAGACTGGCCTGCATCTGGGCGGCAACGTCACCGGCCTGGTGCTCAACGACGTCGGCCTCTATGTCAAGAACTACCTCAAGGTGCCCGAGCTGGCCACCACGGTCTATCTCAACGCCACCGGCCGCTTCAACGGCACCGAGATGGGCCAGCTCATGCCGGCCTACGAGGTGGATGCGGGAACCTTCACGCGTCTGGGCAACTTCCAGCTGGGCACCGTCCTCTACCAGCTGGGCCGCAGCTATCCCTACGGCTCCACCCACTCCTGGGGTTTCAACCTGCAGTTCAACTATTTCTTCGGCGACACGCCCTCGCGCGTGAGCGAGCCGGCCCGCGTCAACTGGTCGGAATGGGAGCGCACCAACGACAAGCTGTATGGCAAGCCGGCCGCCAAGGCGCCGGAAGGGGAATAAGTTAATGGGGTGAGGCACATGGCGAAAAAATCGACTTCCAACCCGTCGGGCAAATCCGCCGCGCGCCCGCGCGCGTCCGAATCCAAGACCCGGACTCCATCGTCCGCCGGCGCGCTCCGCGCCCGCGCAGGCCCATCGCCTGCCCGCTCCTCCGCTTCCGGACGCACCGCTTCGGGCCCTTCCGGCCTCGGCTCCTTCCAGTCTTCCGGCTCTTCCTCCTCCGCCGCGCCCAGCTGGCCCCCGGAAAAGCCCCGGGCGCTGGCCGCCCGCGCGTTCGCGCGCCTGCGCGCCGGCATGGAATCGCGCGGCCTGCTGGAGGGCGCCACCACCTACGCGTTTCTCTTCAACCAGCTCAAGGCCTACCTGGCGCTGGCGCCGGAGCGGCCGTTCCCCTCGCTGGGCGGGGAGCCCGTCCGCCTCTCGCCGGCCGGCCATGCGCTGGACGCGCTGGCGAAAGCCA
This sequence comes from uncultured archaeon, assembly GCA_902384555.1. Classification (GTDB taxonomy): domain Archaea; phylum Micrarchaeota; class Micrarchaeia; order Anstonellales; family Anstonellaceae; genus CAIXYX01. The sequence goes on from CABMCD010000031.1 coordinate 6,083, forward strand.
CGGCCTTGGACATCGTCGAGCAATGCAAGCACGGCGGCCTGCCCCCCGCGGCGCTGGGGGCGGTCTATGACGAAATGGTGCCGCTCTACCTGCAGGCGGTGAAGCAGGCCTTCACCCACCCGCCCCGCCCCCGCCCGGTCCCGTCCGGTCCGCGCATGGCGGGCGGCCCCTCCTTCCCGTCCGCCCCGCCGCCGGCCCCGCCCGAGCCGGGGGAGGCTCCCCCCGGTCCCGGCGTTTCCCCCATGTCCGGGCGATACGCTTCCCGCTCCACGCCGCCCATCGTCTTCCAGTCTTCCACGCCCCTGCGCGCCGCCCCGCCCATCATCCTCTCCCCCTCGCGCCGCTCCCGCTCCGGCATCACGTCCATGCGCAGCTTCGTGCCCTCACGCTCGATTGGCGCGGCCTGGCGCGTGGAATACGGCCGGCGCCTCGGCCGTCTGGTGGCCGACCTGCGCCAGCTCTTGAGCACGGGGCCGCAGATGTTCGGCCCCATCCCCCCCGCCAAGCGCCAGTACATCGAGCGCCTGCTGGGCCTCATCGAGGAGCACCAGCGCCGCTACGCGGCCGGGCGCGAACCCCAGCCCTTCCGTTTCAGCATCGATGAGCGCAACCAGCTGGAGAACTTCTGCCCCGCCTTCCGCCTGCGCGGGCTGGACTGGTTGGAATTGAAAGGCCCCCAATCGAGCTAAAACGCGCGCTTTCGGGCCGCGCTCCATCGGAGTTCTTCGCGCGGGGCGGCCCCCTTCCTTTTGGCTTTTTCTTTATCCTCTTTTTTCGCCATCTCTTTCCTCTTTTTTCCGCCTTCCCTCCTGCTTTTCTTTATAATTCTTCCCTTCGTTCTATTGTCGAGGTGCGGGTCCATGTTTGTCATGCAAATCAACCAACCGCTTCAGAGGCCGCAGACAGACGAGCAGAAGGTCCAGCAGATGGACAACCTCCAGCTCAAGAAGGCCGCTTCCTCGTCCAATCCCGAAATCCGCAAGCTGGCCGCGTGGGAGTACGCTTCCCGCCTCGCCGCCATGCCGGACAAGACCTCCCGCGAATTCAGCGAAGGCATCGATTTCCTACTCAAGCTTGCCGAGAAGGCGCCGGCGGGCGCCGTGCGCCTGGTGTTGTGCGCCTCGGCGCTGGCCGTGGCGAGCGGCACACCGCAGCTGTCAAGCGTTCAGGACCAAATCATCAACATCGGCGGCGACCCGCTGCTGCAAGAGGCGAACACCTACCTCTCCACCTATTCGCTGCGCACCATCAACTCCCAGAACCAGCCGACTCCCAAGCCTTCGCAGACTCAAAGCCAGTCCGGCACCTATTCTCCGGTGAAATCCAACGAGCAGGCCGAGCGCGTCGGTCAGGGTGTCGAAGTGCCGACCTATCTGCAGCTGTGGCCCGGCCAGGACCTGCTGCAGCTTTTCCTTGAGACCAAGGACTTCTCCATGGACCCGGTGAACTTCAAGCTCCAGCGCCTGTTCGCCAACTATGCCGGCTCCTCCGGCGCGCCCGCGCTGCAGGGCGCCACGGGGACGCTTTTGCAGAACTTCTATGACCAGAGCGGCCGCACGCTCTTGCAACTGCCCGGCAAGGCCGCCGACTACGTGGCGGCCGGCAAGGCCTTCGTCGCGGCGGTCGACCCCAGCTATTTCGACGACTTCAACTTCGGCGGCGTGGCCGGCAACGGCCAGAAAGCCATCAACTATCTCAACAACGGCCAGCTGGACGAGTTCTTCAAGATGCTGGCCCAGAACCCCGACAACCCGCTCGCGGCCGACCTCATCTCCAAGGCCGTGCAGGGCTCGTTCCAGTATTACAACACCCACTACATGGGCACCGTCGACCTGTTCCTCGACTGGGGCAGCGGCGGCCTGCGCGCCCGCCTGCAGAACAACCAGTACATGCTGCTGCCCTTTATTTTCTTCAACGGCGTGCCGGGCCAAATCAATTTCTTTGAGCGCGATTTGCATGCGCGCAACGTCGAGTTCAGCGCCAACCCGGCCGAGCCGGCCAAGCTCACCGACCCCATCGACCTCAACGCCCAGAACTACCTGCAATACCGCCTGGGCGGCTCCTTCCTCTTCCGCTTCAACTCGTTCGGCTCCTTCTTTGTGGAGCCCAGCCTGTCGTACGCCAACGCCCCCACGCGCATCCAGCTCAACAAGCAGAAGCCCGGCGTGATGGAAGGCTTGGACTACGCGGGCGAGGCGGGCTGGAGCCTGCGCATCTCCAACACCGACCCGCACACCGGCTACACCTACCGCCCCGACCGCTGGATGGGCCTGGACTTCTCGCGCAGCCTCATCCACCCCGACTTGGACGTGCTGCTGCAAAAGGACCAGGGCAACCCGCTCGCCGTCTTCACCTACCTCAAGGCCCGCTCCAAGTTCGTGCTGGGCGCCTCCTCCAACCAGACCGAGAGCCCCGACAACCGCTTGGGCAGCTACGACGTGCTCTATCTGGAGACCGGCATCCGCTCGCAATGGCAGGAAAGCCAGCCGGCCTCCAACATCCTGATGTTCGTTCCCCGCTGGACGCACGCCTTCAGCTCCAACGTCAGCCTCACGGCCAGCGCGCAGGCGGGCTACAACATGGGCCAGGACCGCATCGACCAGGCGGGCGGTGAGCTGCGACTCATCGTCAAGAACCTCTATTTCGCCGGCGGCCTGAACTTCGTCAACCAGAACTACACGGGCTTCGATCCGGCCGCGCCCACCTTCAAGCTCAGCATCGGTTACAGTCCTGGAATGGTGGCTCCATGAACCATCCACTTTCATCATCCGCGCCCCGGGCCGGCTCGCCCCTCTGGCTGTTCGCCATCGCATTGGTCTGCCTGGCCGGCAGCCTGGCGGCCGCGCAGTCCTTCCAATCCACCGCTTCCTTCACGGCCGCGCACCCGGACCCGTCCAACTACTTCCAGGCCACGCTCTACTTCAACACCAGCGCCACCATGGCCAACGCCTCGGGCGCCATCCTGCTTCCCAACGCGACCAATCCCGGCGACCTTCCCAACGAGACTTGGGTGTGCCCGGGCACCAATTTCACGCTGCAAGGCACCGACAGCACGCTGTGGGATCCGGGGGGCATGGAGATGGAATACCCCATCCCCAGCCTGCGCCCCTGCCCCATCGTGATGCTGGGCCTGCCGGGCTTCTGCGACAACTCCACCATCAACGCCTTCAGCCCGCCCGACTCCAAAATCCCGGTCTTCTGGCGCGACCTCGCAACGGCCCAGCAAATCTACCGCTACGGCTTCAGGCCCTACCTGCTGGTGCGCCAGAGCACCAACCCCACGCTCTATTCCGACGTGCTCACCAACGCCAACCTCAACGCCAACTACTACCCCTACTTCGGCCAGCCGCCCTGCGACCCGCCGGGTTCCATCTGCGAATATCCCAACCAGAAGGGCGAGGCCGGCATATCCGCCTTCGGGCAGATGAGCGCCTATCTCGACAACGCTTTCATCTCCAACCAGTCGCTGGACAGCGGCCTGACCAAGAGCTGGACCACGCCCCCGGTCACTTCCCTGGGCCTGCACAGCGTCTCGCTGCGCACCCAAATCCAGAACCTCTCCGGCTCGGTCCACCTGCTGCCTGACAACGCCACCAACACCACCCAAAACATCAAGAACATCTACTCCTACTCGCCCGTCATCTCCTCGGCCCTGTTCAGCTACACCGTGCACGTGGTCAACACCACCAACTGCTCCGGCACCCTGCTCGCGCTGGACGCGTCGCAGCTGGCCGGCCTGCTGCCGGGCCAGACCGTGGACGTCACGGTGACGGTGTCCAACAACCACACCGACATGCCCGTCATCGCCTCCTCGGTGAGCGCCAACGGCAACTGGGGCGCCGCCCCCGGCTCCTCGCCCAACGGCTTCAACACGCCCATCTATCCGGGTCAGACCGCCAACCTCGTCATCGCCCTCACGGCCCCCGACCCGATGGACGCCGACAACCTCACCCTCTACATCAACTTCACCGACCCCTGCGACACCAGCCACATGTGCCCGACCAACATCTCCATCAGCCTCCTCGACGATTTGGTCTCCGTCGCCATCGCCAACCCGCCGCAGGCCGAGGTCGGAAAGGAAGTGGTCTTCGAGGCCATCACCTGGAACAACGGCACGCGCTCCACGCCCACCCTGACCAACACCTCGGTGGTGGTGGACGGCGTGCACTACTCCTATGATGTGCCGGCCGTCCTGCCTGTCACCACGCTCTCCATCAACCCGCCCATTGCCGACCCCCCCAAATACAGCCACACCAACCCGCACCTAGACAACATCACCAGCCCCTAACCCCGCAACATACCCAAAAAGGTGGACTCGGACTGGGGCAACCGCCTGCAGGAGTTCAACGAGCAGAACAACCACGCGGTGGCCACGGTGACGTGCGGCACGGTCTTCGGCTGCTACGACTACATGTGAGCTTTTTGGGCCGGCGGGCCCCCTTTCCGGCCACTTTTTCTCCTCGGCAGCGCCGTCGTTGTTATTTTTAACCTTCCGTTCCATCCTTCCCCATATGAAGCTCCCCGGCGGCCTTCCGTTCGCCAAGCCCCAGACGCCTCCTCCCCCCGTCCTCACGGTGGAGGAGGCCGAGGGCCTGCGCAAGCAGCTGGCGGAGGCCCGCCTGCAGGCCGAACTCTACAAACTCATCGTCGAGCGCTACCACAAGTTCATCGAGGATTCCGAATCCAAATCCATTGCCGAGCTGCGCCAGCTGGTGCGCCCGCTGGACGCGGCCGTCACCGAGCTGAAAATCTCGATTCAGGACCAGTTCCACCCCTACCTCTACCAGGACCATTTCCTGAAAGGCGTGGAGGCCGGCCTCAACCTCGTCTTTGCCTGGAAGTCGGTTTCCATGCCGGTCTCCTTCTGGGTCGGATTTTCCGACATGGCCCGCCTGCACGCCGCGGACGACATTGACCGGGCGATTCTGCTCTGCTCGCTCATGCGCGCGCTGGGCTCGGACAACGCGCGGGTGCTGATTGGCAAGAACAAGTCGGCCTGGGTCACCTTCACCTTCGCCGACAAGCAGTACGTGGTGGACATCGCGCGGCGCGCCATGAACGCCTTCAACCCCAAGGAGGATTCGCTCAAGCAGTTCATGTTCTCCATCCTCTACTCGTTCAACGACCGCGATTATCAGGATTTCTCGGAAGGCTGATGACATGGCGGACCCGGCTGCACTTCGACATCTGGATTCGAAGGTCAAGCTGGTGTGGTTCCTGCCCCAAGCCGCCCTGCTGCTTTTGATTTGGCTGCTGGCTCTGGCCGCCCTCTTCGTCTTCGGCGCCAGCCCCCCGATGCCGGGGCTCACCTCCCCCGTCTTCGCGTTCTTCCTGCTGCTGTTCGAAGCCCTGTTCATCGCCGCCCCGGTGTATGCCTACCACCACATCGAATACATGTCCTTCACCTACGAGATGGGCGAGAAGGAGTTCATCGTGCGCCAGGGCGTCTTCACCCGCGAGACCACCGTCATCCCCTACGAGCGCATCCAGAACGTCAACACGCGGCGCACGCTGCTCGAGCGCTTCCTCGGGCTCGCCACGCTTGAAATCGACACGGCCGGCTCCAACCCCAACATGGCCGAGGGCGTGCTGCCCGGCGTGTCCAACAAGGACGCGCTGATTCGCGAGATGATGGACCGCGTCGAGCGGGCCAAGGCCGGCCACGCCTCGGCCGACGGGCTGGGCGCGCGCGGCACCCTTCCATCCGAGCGGCAGCTGCTGGCCGATATCCTTAAAGAGCTTGTGCAGCTAAAACACCTATTACAACACAATCCGGCCAGCCGGGGCCCTCCCGACTTTCCAAAGCCGGGCGGCCATCCGCCCCTGGGCCGGCGCGAATGAATTTTGACACGTGATTTTCATGGAAGCCCCGACTTTGAGCAAATACGAGCGCGCCCGCCTGATTGGCGCGCGCGCCCTGCAGCTGGCCTTCGGCGCCCCGCCTCTCATGGAGGTGGAGGGCAAAATGAGCCCCATGTCCATCGCCCTCAAGGAGATGGATTCGGGCATCATTCCGCTCGTGGTGCTGCGCTAAGAAAAAACCAAAAATCAGATTCTTTTTCTCCATTCTCTTTTTCGCGCCTTTTCCTTATTCCTTTTCGGCCCGCGCGCCCTCTTTCGCAATCCGGAACGGATAGCAGCCGAAGCCCTCTACGGCCAGCGCCTCCTGAATCCCGGCGCTCTTCTCCTTGCGCGCCAGCGCAATGACCACGCCGCCCGCCCCGCCGGCGCCGGACAATTTCGCGCCCAGCGCGCCGAATGACTTGCAAATGGCGACCGCTTTCTCGATGCGCGCATCGGACACGCCTTTTTGGGCCAGCAGCCTGTGGTTCTCATCCATCAGCCGGCCGACCGTGTCCCACTCGCCGTCCTGCAGCGCGCGCTTGGCATGGAGGAAAAGGGGGAGGTAGGGGGCGAACACCGCTTCGCGCTCATCTGCCGTCATTTCGCCCGGCTTTTTGCCCACCCCATTGTTTTTCGCAAAATTCGCCACCAGCTCGCCGGTATTGCCGCGCGCGCTTGCGGGCTGGAAGGTGTCGATGAGCAGAAATTCAACGCCTTTCATCTCCGCGATTCGGCCCGGCCCGATTTTGGGCCGCAGCGGGTTCGAGAAGTCCTTCTCGAATTCCAGCACGCCGCCATACGCGGCAGCGGCCGCGTCGATGCCGGAGGGCCGCCCGCCGTGCGCCACCTCGTCCGCCGTCTGCGCGTCCTCGAAGATGAGCGCCGCTCCTGTCTTTTCACCGGCCAGCGCGCGCAGCCCCGCGCCGATGCAGGCGCCCAAAGAAGCCGAATTGCCCACGCCCTTGAGCGGCCATATTTTTTTCACGCGCGCGCGGATGCGCAGGTTTTGCAGCGCCGGCCATTGCTTCGCGCGCTTGAGATACAGCGCGGCATACGCGTGGGAAGAAACCGAGTCCGGCGGGTCCGAGAGCGCGACCGTGATGTCGTGCGCTTTTATCGTGGTCCTGTATTCGAACGTGCCCCGGCCCTCCGCCGGTTCCCCCTCCATCTCGATTTCATTGTCCGGCCCAATCGCGGCCACCAGCCCGCTCGCGCCATACACCACGTAGTGCTCGCCGAACAGAATGACTTTGCCGGGCGCGGAGCAGCGGATGCGCATGAAATTCCCTTGGACGGATTTGTTTATATCTGCATGGGGCTTATGCTATCCATGGCGTTTGACGCACTCTTCATGGGCGGCCTGCTGGCCTCCGTGGTTTTTCTCGCGCTGCTGGTGTGGCTGATGATTCGCGCCGGCAGCGACCCGAAGTGGGCCCAAATCAGCCAGGGCGTGCGCGACGAGCGCTCGCGTCGGGAGCGGGAGCATGGCCGATAGAGCGAATCCGGCTTCGGCGCCCGCCTCCCGTCCGGACTGGCGCGCGCGCATTGACGCGCTTTTCGACCCCCGCAGCGGCTCGCCGCTTTTGTCGGACCGGCCCCGCCCCCATTCCGGCCCGGCCCCTTCCGATGCCGGCGCCGTCCCTCGCCGCTCCGCATCCTCTCCATCCACTCCCGAGCCCCCCTCATTCCTCTCCTCGCTGGCCCGCCAGCTGATGCTCGCCATCGCCGTCCTGCTGGCCGCCGGCTTGGTGCTGATGCTTCTGGCCCCCGTGCTTCTTCCGCCGCCCTCCTGGAGCGTGGAGGTGCAGGAAGCCCCGCTCTTCAAGAACGCGCGCCTCAACCTCACGCCCGGGGATTATCTGGTCTACCGCATCGACCTGCCGGAAGGCCCCCAGCTCATCCGCCTCGACGCCCGGCTATCTCCGGGCTGTCCCGGCATCCGGCTCACCGATTCCACCACCGGCGCCATGGCGGCCCGCCAGCAATCCCCGTCCCGCGCGCCGGCCCCTTCCCCCGCTTCCGCGGATTCGGCTTCCGCTTCGCCCCCCCTTTCCGCCTATTCGGTCTGTCTGGGCTGGGACGGCGTCGAGCGCTCGTCCGCCAACCAGCGCTTGGGCTCCAACCTCTCCTTCTCCTCGCTCTCCTGGCCCTATTTCCAGCCCTGGATGCTGGCCCTGCGCGAGGACTGGCGCTGGTCGGCGCGCACCCGGATGCGCGTGCAGCCCTTCAACCTCACCTATGCGCAGGACATCGCCTTGCGCACGCTCAACCGCTCCTCTTTCGCCGGCCGCGACGCATTCTGGGTGGAGGTTTCCTATCCGCCCTCCGCCGAGCCCTGGTCGGCCGGAAACGCCTCCGCCACCCCGCCGGTGCGCCTGGCCATCGACGCGCAGCGGCGCGTGCTGCTGTATTCCGAATCTGAGGGCGTGCGCGTGAGCCTGGTGGATGCCTCCTTCTTCGAAAACCACTCTCTCTCCTAGGGCCGCCGGACTTTTGCTTTCTTCGCATCGAGCACATTTTTATACCGAAACAAACACATTTCTTGTCGTTCGATATCATGCCCGTCCCTCTTTCGCCTTCCATCCAACGCCCCGCCCCCACCTTTGCCTATCCCACCCTATTCACCAACCGGCCGGTCAGCGAGCACCGCCAGCGCCTTTTCCAGCGGTTTTTGGAAATGCCGACCAAGGGCTCGTTCATCGAAAACCACGCCGCCATGCTGCGCTCCCTGCGCGCCGCGGTTCGCAAGTGCCCGCCCGAGACGGCGAAAGCCGCCCTGGCCTGCATCGATTATTTCGAGCGCATCTATCCGCTGGAAAAACTGGCCGATGACGGCACACTCAAGCCCAATGCGCGCAAGGACGGCACCCTGGAGCGCTGCCATCCGCTGGCCATCGCCTGGTGGCTGGCCTACGCCGGCGCGCCGGCCGACGTGGTGGTGGCCTGCCTCTACCACGACGCGGTCGAGGACGGCATGCTCGCCAGCCTGGAGCAGTGGTCGCGCGGGACGGGCCTTGCGCTGGATTCGCCGGGCGGGGCGTTCCTGCAGTCGGCCTGGGGCAAGATTGAAACCCTCACCCGCCCGCCGGTGGTGCGCGAAGGGAAGAACCTCAACAACGAGCTGCACGAGCTGCTGCGCTCGCCGGCCGACTTTTCCAACCCGCGCGTGAAGGAAATCCTCTCCATCCTCTCGGCCGAGCAGGACAATTACGTCACGCGCATCTATCAGACTTCCGGCTCCAACCCGGCCGAATCGGAAGGCCTGATGACGGCCATCATCAAAGTGTTCGACACCCTCTACAACACGCGCAGCCTCGTCTATCTCCAGCTCGACGGGGAGGGCATGGCCAAGAACTTCAGCCGCTATTACAACACCCTGCGCAAGGCCTTCTCGCACCTCGAGCCGCTCAAGAAGCTCAACCACGAGCTGGCCAAACAAATCCTGATTTCCATCGGACGCGGGCTTGAGCGCCTGGCGGCCGCCGGCGTCGGCCCGGCCGAGATTCCGCAGATTTACCAGCTCTACTGGTACCATGTCACCCAGCAGTCCGGCTACCAGCGCAGCGTGGAGCACCGCGGCTTCGCCGACTGCGGCCTGCGCTCGGTGTTCAACCCGGACAAGAACACCTACGCGCGCAGCGCCATCTCCAAATTCGGCCCCGAATCCAAGGGCGCCCGCCGCCTTGTGGACACGCCCGCCCATCCGGCCCAGCCCATGGAATTCGAGGTGCCGCTCTATGTGCGCAACGAGCCGTGGTGGCATTTCTTTGAAAACACCTTCCGCCCCCTCGACTTGGACAAGCTGCAGAAGGCCATCGCCAAAGCCTTCCCGTCCAAGCGCTTCACGCTCTACCAGCAGCCCAGCTACCTGCCTCCTCTTTTGGGCGAATTCCTCATCTGGCGCTTCGAGCCGCCGCTGGAGGTGAAGGAGGCCGTCCGCAAACTCTCCGGGCTGCCGGCCGGCGCCTTCAAGTTCGCCGAGCTGCGTTCGGCCGAGCTTATGCGCGAATACGAGCGCTTCGACAAAGAGGTGCGCCGGGGCCTGCGCTATATTTACAAAAAGGTGGTGCGCGGCCCGGCTTACCTGCACTATCCGCGCGTGGCCCTGATGCTGGGACACCAGTGGGTCAACCGCCTGTTCGGCATCCGCGAGCCGCACACTTCCACGGCCCTGCCGGATGAGACGTACGAGCGCGCGCCCTGAGCGTGCTTCTCGCCCTCACCAACCCCGGGCTTTTCCTCACCGGCTCAGGCTTTTCCAATTTTCCTCTTCGGCAAAATGCATTTTTCCGGCAATGAGAATGACGGCCGGTCCGTCGGGTTCCCGGCTGGGAGCCGAAGCGGCCGGGCCGCTTCCCGGCTCTTTTTGCGGCCGGCCCGAGTATGGGTAATGCTCCTTTTTGCCGGCCCAGATTTTCTGGTCCGGCCAGCCCACGTGCCAGAGGACGAATAATGGGGTGGCGGGGGAGAGAACCGGAGCGAGCGCGGGATTTTCCTTTTTTCTTTTTTCCTGCGCTTTTTCCATTATCTCCAAGGCCTGCGAGGGCTTCATGCATCCCATCTCCGGGTCAATGTCGAGCAAACAGAGCGTGTGCGCGCCGCGCGCCAAATTCTCGGCCACGATGTCGATGAAGGCCGCCGGCTCGTAGTTCTTTCTCCAATAGGTGATGGTCGCGGTCTTGCCCATCTTGTAAATCTGCAGGCCGGCCGCGCCGGGCGCGGCGGTGAAAATGGAGGAGGCGTGCAGGATGTGCGCCTCGATTCCCTTCTCCTTCGCGGCCGTGATGAGGCTGGAGTGGGTGGTGGCCGTCATCGGGTCTCCGGGCACCAAAAGAGCGGTGGGCCCCAGAGAACAAGCGTCAAGAATGATTTTTTCGCTCTCCACTTCCTCACGGCCCAGCGGTTTTATCTTCCGGCCGATTTTTTCTTCCAGCCTTCTGAGTGTCCCTTCCCGCATGAGGTTGGTATAGCTCTCCGCGAACAAGCCCGTGCAGGTGCGCAGCAGTTCGATGGAGCGCGCGCTGACATCCTGCTCGTCGCACAAGCCGAGGCCCACGAGGAAAAGGGGTCCGACCGGCCCGCCCTTCCCTGCGCCCGGGCCCGCCTGTTTCGCTCTTTCCTTTTTCTCCATGGTGGAAATTTGGTCCTGCAAAGCATTTAACCTAAATCCCACCCATCTATTTCCCATGGACGTCGTCAAGCTCTGGCAGGGCGCCAATGCCAAGGGCTACAACCGCCACGCGCAAACCGCGAAAAAGGGCCCCGACCTCGGCCCGGCTTCCGCCAGCGGCCAGCCCGAAGCTTCGGGCGCATCCCATTCGCACTCTTCCGGGAGCCGTCTTTCTCCTTCTTTTTCCGGCGACGACCTCTGCCCCTCCTGCCGGCGAAATGGAAGAGTATACTGCCCCCACAAGCCCATGCTGGCCATCAAGGCCGAGCTGGCCGCCCCGCTCCAAAAGCAGGATTTCTTTGGCCCCAGCCCGCCCAACCTGTTTGTCGGCCACTACGGCTGGCCCTCGGTGAATTGGGGGCCCATGGTGTCGATGGCCGAGGGCATCCCTGACAATCCAAAAGATTGGTATGGCTGGAATTTCGACCAAATCGTGCGCGCCCGCTCGATGCAGGTTCGGGGGCAGAGCAAGGCGCCGGTGGGCACGGCCGCCATCCCCAAGAGTCCGGGCATGGGCCGCGAAGCGCCCGTCTCCCGCATTCTGCGCGATTCTCAAGAGGCCGCCATGTCTTTTTCCCCCATTGATTTGGAAATGCACTTCTCCAAAGCGCCCAAAATGGCCGTTGAATTCCACGCCATCCACCAGCCCATGGGCCCCTCCGCCCCTCTGGAGAAATTAGCTCTGGCCGACAACCCCCGCATTCCCAACAAGGTGGACGAGCTGGTGGAAGAGGGCGTGAAAGCCCAGAATGCGATGTCGGAGTTGGCCCATGCCGGCTTTGACGAACACTATTTGGTGAGGCTTCTAACCGCCGGCGTTCTCGGCCGCCCGTCCTCGCGCAAGCTGGTGCCCACGCGCTGGGGCATCACGGCGGTGGACGACACGCTGGCGAAACAGCACATGGAAAAAATCCGCGCAATGGAGCAGGGCTCGTCCTTCTTGCTGTTTTTCAACGAATATCTGGCCAACCGCTTCTCCGTTCTGCTGATGCCCGGCGCATGGGAATACGAGGGCTTCGAGACCTGGACCGGCCCGATGGTGTGCCCGAACGCCACCATGGTCAATCTGCAAGCCGGGGCCGAGAGCCAAAAATGCCATTTCTCCTCGTTCGCCATTTCCGAAGAATACGAACCCTTCCAGGGCCGGACCGCATATGCCAACAAGCAGGGCGGCGGCTATTATGCCGCCCGCCTCGGGGTGGCCGAAGCCATGGCTGAGCGTCTGGGGCGGCAATACCGCGCGCTGGTGATTCGCGAAATCATGCCAGAATATGATTTGCCGGTTGGCGTGTGGGAAATCCGCGAAAACGTGCGCCATGCCATGCTCAACCGGCCGCAGAAATTCGACACCATGGCCGAGGCGCTGGTTGCATTGCAAGCCCAGCTCAAGCTGCCTTTGCGCGAATACCAAACCCGAAGCCGCTTGCTGACCCAAAAACGGTTGGCGGATTTCTAAACATGCGTTTAAATACTTTTTACCACACACTATTTCCATATGTCCAAAACCCTAGTGGTGGTTCCAGCCTGCAACGAGCAGTCCACCATCGCCCATGTGGTCGGCCAGTTGCTCAACCTTCAGCACACCGGCTCCATCGACGGTTTTGTCGTGGTCAATGACCACTCTGCCGACCTCACGGTCCAACGGGCGCTCGAAGCTGGCGCTCCGGCCGTTATCGATTCTCCGTTTCCCAACAACGGCAAGGGCGAAGCGGTGCTGACCGGCCTTCTGTGGGCCAAGAATGCAGGCGCTGATTTTGTCATCACTCTGGATGCGGACCTGATTCCGGGCTTCACACTTGCCCCCAGACAAATCTCGGCCATGATAAATCCGCTCGAACAGAACTCGGCATTGGATATGGTTGTTTTTCCCGCAATGGAAGCCACCGGCAAACTCTCTGATGGGATTGAGACAACTTACGAAAAAACTCCCATCTCCATTTCCGGCCAGCGCGCCCTCCGCCTCGCTTCCCTCAATTTTCTTTTCTGCCCATCCTGCGACGGTTTCATGCTGTCCAACTCCAATCCGGCCAAACGCTTTCAATCCATGGCATCGGGTTACGGGCTGGAGTTCTGTCTCAACACCACTCTGTTCTCCTATCTCCATCTCAACGGCTCCGAAACCCCCATTCTGGCCCAGCGCGCATTCCGCAACTGCACGGGCCAAGCGAGCCATGACCTCCGCGAAGCCAGGGCCTCCAAAAAGCAGCGCACTCGGATGTTCAACAATGCCATGAAGCAATGGGGCGAATGGAGAAAATCCGAAAACCAGCCGCCACCTCCAAAAATAGCCGCACTTTTCGGGCCGAAGCGCTAGTCTTTTCCCATGGGGCCTAAATCCCCAGCTCTTTTCTCGCGGCCTGCGCCACTTTCTTCACGCTCTTCTCCGGCGCGGCCACCAAGAGCTGCGCCCGGCTCTCGGCCGCCTCCTCCAGCGAGCCCACCAGCGGCGAAGCTTCTTCCAGCGGCACGGCTCCCTCCTCCATCCTCATCACCACCGTGGTGCGGGATTTGAAGGGGTCGGGCGGGCTGACCAGCACGGCGCATCCGCAACTCTCGGACAGGCGGGCGGCCATCTCGCCGCTCTGGGCGTCTTTTCTGGCTCCCCTGTCCAGCTCTTTCCATGACACCATGAGCGCGCGCTTGTGCAGCCTCCGGGCTTCCAGCGCATCCACCCACGAGCGGCTGGCCGGCAGGGCGCGCAAGCGGTTGAGCAGGGCTCCATCTCCGTCGGTTTGCGCCGCGCACTCGTCCAGGCGCTCATCCCCCAGCGCCTCGAGAATGGCCTGCTGCAGCATCGAGCGGATGATGCGCACGGTGTGATGGTAATACACGGCATGGAACATCTCAAAGCGGGCCATGATGAGCGATTCAGCGGCCTCCAATCCGTTGGCGCGCAGGATGGGGGCCCCGGACTTCCATTGCAGGGTGGAGAGAATGCGCGGGCCGTCCACCACGCCATAAGCCACGCCGGTGTAGTGCGCGTCGCGCAGCAAATAGTCGATGCGGTCGGCGCCCACGTCGGAGGTGATGAGCTGGCCGTAAGACGAGCCCTGCATCCACTGCGCCACACTGGCCGGCGAATCCTCGCGGCCGATGATGTCGGCGATTTCGCCCGCTCTCACCATCCGCGCCCCGCGCTCCTCGTGATTGCCCCATCTCAGCTGGGTGACGATTTCCGAGTCGTGCGAGAAGGCGAGATGCCCCACGTCGTGCAGAAGGGCGGCCAGCCTCAGTCTTCGCTCGTTTTTCTGGTCCAGCGAGAGGGCGTGCGCCATCTGTTGCGCCAGATGCAGGCAGCCCAAGGAATGCTCGAAGCGGGTGTGGTGCGCGCCCGGATAGACCAGATGCGCGAGGCCCAGTTGCCGCACGTGGCGCAGGCGCTGCATGGGCGCGCTGTCCAGAATGCGCCGCTCCAAATCGGTCAGCTCAATCGGGCCATGCACCGGGTCGCGGATGATGGTTCGCTCGGATGAGGGCATAAAAGAAGGCAGGGCGCGGATGTATTTAAGGGCCTACGCCCGGGCTGCTTTCCAGTCTTCTCTTTTCTAAGCCCGTCCCCACATGCCCCTCTTTTTCTCCAGCACTTCGCCATCATCGGCCAGAATCATCAGCAGCACCTGCACGGCCGTGGGGGAGAGGCCGGTGTCTTTGGAGACGGTTTCCGCATTGGCGTCGCCCTGCTCGAGGCGCTGCAGCATTTTCGCCTGGTTCTGGGCCATGAACGAGCGGCGCAGCACGTAGTATTTGCGGTCAAAGCCGCGCACGCCCTTGACGGGGTCGCTTTTCTGCACGTCTTTCACGCCCTCCATCACCGCGCGCGCCTCGTTCTCGCTGTCCAGCACCATATAGCCGAACTTGGCCAGATGCAGGGGGCTGTTGAGCGGCACTTTCGCGTCCTGGCTCTGGAACGAAACCCGCGAAGTGGGCACCGGGAATGGAATGTCGGTGCGAGCGGCCGCCTTGGTGATTCCATTTTCCTTTTCGGCCACGCCCATTCTGTTTTTCTCTTTTTCGGCCGCTCCAGATTCGGCGCCCGCCTGTCCCGAGCCGCCTGCATGTGCGCCTTTTTCCTCTTCCTCCGGCATGCTCACGGCGTTGAAGAGCTCGCGGCTGATGTTGTAGACGCCTTCCTTGTATTTCGGATTTTTGAAAACCTCAATCAGCCGCCGCCCGACCAGCCCGTCCAGCATCTTTTTCTCCAAAACGCTGATTTTCTTCGCGACTGAGGGCACGGTGCGCTCCTCAAAGCGGATGGCCGTGAGCCGGCGCACCAGCGCGGCCTCGGTTGAAGAGAGAATGCGGGGCTTGGTTGGGCTTGGGGAACTGGAGGCCGCTGCGGCCGGCGCACCTGCGGCCGGGCTCTCCTTGCGTTTTTCCTGCGGGCCGGCTTCCTTCTGCCCCTTCTCCTTCATCTCCTCCAAAATTCCGGGCCGCGCCAGCATCAGCAGGCCCTCGCGCAAATACAGGACTTCCAATTCTTCCCCGTCGCCAAAGCCGGGCAGGGCTGGCGCCTCCACCTGCCAGCCGCCCTGCGTTTTTCTTGCCTTGGCTTTCATCATCCAACCTCAGCGAATGAGCGGGCGGCGCGCAGACGCGCCGGCCGGCTTTTTTTCAGCGTAAATTTCGGCCCCAAATGTCCAGAGTTTCGCGGAGGGGCTTTTCCACATGTCTTTTGGCATCCCGGCCTTCTCACAGATGGCTTCCAAGAAGGTTTGGGGGGTGAAATTCCACTCGATGGCCACCTGCGGCAGCAAAAGTCCGGACGCCCTTCCATACTGCAAAATGAGCCCGTCGGTTCCGATGTGCACGGCCTTGAGCCGCCCGGCCATATCCTCGGCCGAAATGGGTTTCGGGACGGAGAGCACGCTGACCTCAATCACAATCGAGCCCATCTCGCTTTTTTCCACGGGCGCAAAACGTCCGTCGCTGAAGGCGGCAAAGCGCGCCGCCTCCGCCACGGCCTCGTTGAGCGGGCGGTCGGGGCGCACGAAGCCGATGCAGCCGCGCAGCTCCTCGGATGGCCAGGTATTGAGCGTGACGAAGACGCCCCGCTTTTCCATGAGCTTGGGCAAGTCCTTGGGCAGCGGCGTGTCCTTTCTTTCATAGGCGTCCATAATGGATTGCCGGGCGAGGCGCACCAGCACCGCCCCCTCCTCCACGCTCAAATCCGCCATGCGCCCCATTCGCTCCCAACTCTTATATCCCTAGGGGCTTTTCTGTCCTGTGTCTGCATAGTGTTATAAACACTAATTACCACATTATTTATCGACTGGTGAAACTATGAGCGTCACGCCTGTAAAAAAAATTACTGCGCAATTCATCCGCAGTCTTCCGAACAAGGAGCTTAGCCAGAGCGACTTGAGCCGCACTTACGTGATTTTCAGCTATTGCCTTGAGAAAAATCTGAAAAACACCGGACTTGCCGGGCAATCGATTTCATCCGCGCCTTCTCCATCCCCCGAGTCTCTCGCGACTGCCAAGAATAACCTGCGCGAGGTCATTGAGCAGTCCAAGACTCCCGATAACACTTTTGTTAATGTTGAAAAGTCGTTGGATTCAATCAGCTCTGCCCTGAACCTCAGCGACTCGTTGAATCTCGTGCTGGTCAAC
>CABMCD010000032.1 GCA_902384555.1 uncultured archaeon
CATCGTCAGCCTGGGGCTCATCACCCTCTTCTGCGCCACGCTGGTCTACATGGCCGGCCTCGCGCTCAACCTGCCGACCTTCAAGTCATGGGCCAACTCGGAAATCATGCAAATAATCGTCACCTTCCTGCTCATGGCCGCCTTCCTCTCGGCCTACGGCCAGACCTGGACGCTGATGGTTCAGGCCGTGAGCGGGGCCTACAACCTCGCCCATCCGGGCGCGAACCAGAACCTGCTCTACGAGCCCTTCAGCTTCGACCAGACCTACATCAGCACCACGCTCATCGGCTGCGAGAAGACGGTCTATCGCACGCTCTACACCGTCAATTTCTACTACCGCCTCGTGGGCCGCTTCAACACCGAGCCGCTGGGCGCCGACCCCATCGGCGGCTGGTCCACCGGCATCTACACCAGCTTCTTCGAATACATCGCCGGCCACGTCAATTACCTGCTCCTGATGAACTACGTGCAGGTGCGCTTCCTCTCGCTCATCAAATACGCCATGCCGCTGCTGCTGGAAGCGGGGCTGGTGCTGCGCGTCTTCCCCTTCACCCGCGGCGCGGGCGGCCTGCTCATTGCGGTGGGCCTCGGCTTTTACTGCGTCTATCCCGTCAGCCTGGCGCTTCTGATGACCTTCCTGCCCGCCCCCTCCTCGTCATTCTGCACCGATTTCAGCCCGCCGCCCCTGCTGGACCTGTCGGACGGCGGCGTCGTGCAGACCAGCGGCGACGTGCAGCAGGTGGCGCTCAACCTGCAGGGCAACCAGAATTCGGTGGGCTCGCTGCGGGCGCAAATCGAGTCCTTCCTGCCGGTGTTCTACCTGCAGGGCATGTTCCTGCCGCTGGTGGCCTTCACCGTGACCATCACCTTCATCCGCCAGACCGGCTCGCTGTTCGGCGCCGATTTGGCCGAAATCGGGCGCGGCCTGATCAAGTTGCTGTAGGCTTGAGGCGGTGGAAATGGCCGGCGAACTGACTCCCGTCCTGGCCCTGCCGGCCTTTGACCCTGTTTTTGTTTTGCTCTCCATCCCGGTGGCTCTTGCGCTTTTGGCGGCGGTTTATGCGTGGGTGAAGAAGCGGACGGACAAGAAAAAAACCGGCGGCGCGCCGCTTGGGGGGCCGGAGGCCGGGCCGGGGCTGGACATCGCCGAAATCAACGCCCGGCTCGAGAAGGAAAAACACGATTCTGATTTCGATTCCAGCTACCGCTGATTTTTGTTTTTGGCTTTCGCTAAGAAGAGAAATGTTGTGCTCAGCTTGCCCGGTCGGGCAAGTCGCACAAACCTTCACGCCAGCCGGCAGCGCATCCGCTAAGAGGTGAAGGTTTGTGCCAGCAGCAACTGGTTTTCCCGCCAGAAGGCAGTACAGACCGGGTCGTGAGAAGGCTTAACTGCCGAGTTCGAGATGGGATCGGGTGTGGCCCTTCTCCTGTGGCCGCTGACAAAGGAGTATATGGAGAAAAGAGTTTTTAAAGCTCTCGGATGGGCGCGCCCGCCCGCCTAGCCCCATCCCATCATGCGCCGCACGGTTCCGAAATAGTCCTGCATGCTCTGCGGCACCGCTTGGGTGTTGCCGGCCGCCTGCGCGCGCGCCGCGGCCAGCTTCTGCGCATTCGCCCCGCCGCGCGCCACTACGCTTATGCGCCCCTCGCGCTCCATCAGGAGGAACGCCTGCACCGGCTTGTCGGAAGTGGCCAGCGACAGGGCTTCGCTCACGCCCATGCTCACGTCGTAATCGGCCCGCCCGCTGGCCCCGCAGTGCAGGCCGCCGATTTTCCCGCCCTGCACCCGGCCCCACACCTGAATGGGGCTGCCCCAAAACGAATTGAATTGCAGGTTGATTTCGCTGTTTCCAAACAGCGCCGCCACCTCGTCCGGCAGCCAGATGTAGCGGCCTTGCAGCATGGAGTCGTTGCACGCGCGCGAGAGCGCCTGCGCGTATTGCAGCTGCTGGTAGAATCCCATGCCGGTGGGGCTCACCATGGCGTTGGCGAGCATGAAACCTGAAAACGGGTCGGAGGCGTGCGCTGGGGAAATGAAGGAAAAGAGAAACAAAACGAAAAGGGATGCGAGGGAAGGGCGCAAATGCATGCCCCTCTCATGCGGACAGGCTATTTATTCCTGCCTTCGCGAGCGGAGCGGCGACTTACTTCTTCTCGTCCGGCGCGGCCGTGAGCGCGTCCATCTTGCGCTCCCAGGCAAACAGCTCCTCCTTGTGGAAGAAGCGCGCCACCTCTTTCACGGCCGTCTCCAAGCTGTCGGAGGCGTGGATGATGTTGTACTGGGTGGAGAGCGAGAAATCACCGCGAATCGTTCCGGGCGCGGCGTTGCGCGCGTTGGTGGGGCCGCACATGTCGCGCACCACTTTCACCGCCTCGGGGCCGGAAACCACCATCGCCACAATCGGGGAGGAGGTCATGAACGACACCAAGCCGGGGTAGAAGGGCTTGGCGGTGAGGTGCGCATAGTGCTCGTCGCACTTGGCCTTGTTGAGGTGCATCATCTTGAGGCCGGAAAGCTGCAGGCCGCGCTCTTCCAAGCGCGCCACCACCTTGCCGACCAGCCCGCGCTGGACGCAGTCGGGCTTGAGCAGAATCAGAGTTTGTTCGACGGCCATTTCATACACCCCTTGCTTTGATTGAAAATGAAATTAAAATTGGAAAAATAAAAAAGAACTACTTCTTGGCCCCGGATTTGGCAGCCTCTTCCTTCGCCTTTTTCTCGGCCAGCTTGGCCTCGATGTCCTTGGCGAAGGCGGACTCCTTCTTCTCCTCGACCTTGTGCTCGGAGATGAGGGCGACCTGCTTGGCCGTCCATTCCATGTGCCTTCCCTCGCGGCCCAGGCCCAGCATGTTGCGCCGGCACTTGGAGGAGCAGAAGGCGAACGTGGTCCCGTCGCGCTTGACGTAGAGCAGTCCGGTGCCTTTGGGGATTTCGTGGTTGCAGAACGTGCAGAACATAGATTTCCCCTCTAGCGGGCCTTGATTTCCTTGGCCTCACGCTCGGTCTCGAGCAGCAGGATGATGTCACCCTTGCGGCACGGTCCCTTGACGTTGCGGCGGATGACGCGGCCCTTGTCCTTGCCGGCCATCACCTTGCAGAGCACCTGGTAGACCTCGCCATGGATGCCCGTTTTCACGCGCACCTCGACGATTTCCACCGGAATGCCTTCATCAGACACAGCCATTTTCAATCACCTGATGGCTGGGCTTAAGCCTTCACGGGCTTCTTGCCTTCCTTCTTTTCGGCCTTCTCCTTGGGCGCGTGCTCCTTCTTCTCGGCCGCCTTGTGGCCCTCCTTGGGGGCACCCACGCCGCAGAGCGGGCGCAGCTTGTCGGCAATGGCCTTGAGCATCTCGGCGCCGTTGCCCGGCTTCTCGATCGCCATGGCGGCGGACGGCACGGGCAGGCCCGCGGCCGCGCCCAGCTCCTTCTTGGTGGGCACGTAGGCAAACACCACGCCCTTCTCGGCGCACAGCGCGGGCAGGTGCAAAACGACCTCCTCGGGCTCGACGTCCTCGGCCATGACGACCAGCTGCGCGCTGGAAGACTCGACGGCCTTGGTGGTCTCGTTCGCGCCCTTGCGCACGCGGCCCGAATCGTTGGCCACCGTCAGCGCCTCAAGCACTTTAGCGGTCATCTCTTTGGGCATTTCGTACTTCACGTAAGCCTTCGCCATATTCGCTCACCTCAATTTTTCATAGGTTCATTGCCGGTCCAGCCCTGAGGGTAGAATCAGCTGCCTCTTATATGGGAAAAAGGGGTTAAAAGCCTGTCTGTCCGGCCCAAAAAGCCGACGGATGCGTCCGGCCGCCTCCCAGACTGGCCTTCTTCCGGGGTCCCCGAACCGGGCCGGCCCGTACGGCCCTTCCCGGCCTCTTTTTTGTCCCGCTTTCTTTTCAGCCCTTGCGCACTTTGCCCGCCTTGGCCCACTTCGCGAGCAGCACGGGCACTTCGCTGATTTTCACCCGCTCCTGCGCTCCATCGTCGCGGAAGCGCACGGTGACCGTCGGCCCGCCGGGCTCGTTGGCTTTCTCCTTGGTCTCATAATCGATGGTGATGCCATAGGGCACGCCGATTTCATCCGCGCGCGCATAGCGCTTTCCAATCGAGCCTGACGAGGCGTAATAGACTTCCAGTCCGGCCGCGCGCAGGGCGGTGAGCAGCTCCTGCGCGATTTCCTCCAGTCCGTCCTTGCGCATGAGCGGGAAGACGCCGGCCACGTAGGGGGCGACGGCGGGCGGGAAGGCGAACCATTCCCACTCCTTTCCTTCCCCGGCCGGGCGGTAGGCGGATTCGAGCACGCACCAAAAGGTGCGGTCAACGCCCATCGAGGGCTCCACCACATGCGGAACGAGACGCGTGGTCGGCGGGGCGGGCGCGGGTTTGCCCGGCTCGGACGCGGCGGCGCTCTCGGCCACCACGGTGACATTCATGTCCTTCTTGGAATGCTTGGCGTGCTGGCTCAAGTCAAAGTCGGTGCGGTACGCGATGCCGGACGTTTCAATCCAGCCATAGGACGTTTGCACTTCCAAATCGACATTTCCTTTGGAATAATGCGGCAGCTCGTCGCGGGGCATGACGCGGAAGCGGTACTTGTTTTTGGGGATGCCCAAGGAGGCGTAGAGCCTGTCCTCCAAATGAATCATGTAAGCCAGAATTTCATTCGGAAAATAGCCTTGCTGGAGCGCATCGGCGAGGCGGATATCTTGTTCGGCCAGCGGCGTGTCGCCATCGGCCGGGGGCAGAATCCGCACCGTTTCGCCCTTTATCTTCTCAAACCCGTCCATCTTGTCCTGCGCGGGATTGAAGAAATACTCCAATTCCATTTGGGTGAATTCGCGCTGGCGAATCAGGCCTTGGCGGGGCGACACCTCATTTCGGTACGAGCGTCCGATTTGGCCCACTGCCAGAGGCAGTTTGCTGCCCTGCTGCACAAACAGGCGCTTGAAGTCAAGGAAAATGCCCTGCGCGGTCTCGGGGCGCAGATAGGCGGGGTTGTCCCCTCCGGCGCCAATCGAGGTGGGGAACATGAGGTTGGCCCAGCCCACCACGCCCAAATCGCCTTTGCAGGCGGGGCACTTGATTTGGTTGGCCAGCAGGCCCTCATTGAGCTCCACCGGCTGTTTGCCTGCCCAAGACTGCATGGTCTTCTGCTCCAGCAAATGGTCGGCCCTGAATCTTTGCTTGCATTTGGTGCATTCGCACACCGGGTCGGCGAAATGCTCGACATGGCCGGAGGCCACCAGCACGGGCTGCGGCAGCACGGTGCAGGACTCGATTTCCAAGAAACCGGGCTCGGTGATGAACAGCTGGCGCCAGCGCTCCTGAATGTGGCGCTTAATCGCCGCCCCGGCCGGTCCGTAGTCATAGAACCCGCCCGGCGCCTGGTAGATTTCGGCGGAAGGAAGGAGGAAGCCACGGGAAATGGCCAGCTCCATCAGGCGTTCATGAAGGGGAGGAGACATGAGGGGTTAATGGAAAAGAGAGATTTTAAGGCCTCGCGAAGCAGCCAAAAAGAGTGGGCCCGCGGAGAATCGAACTCCGAATCTCCTGCATGTCAAGCAGGCGTCTTAACCATTCGACTACGAGCCCAAAATAATCGGCATCTTCATATCGCCATTTGAACTTAAAAAGCCAACGCGGGGCCCACTACTTCTTTCCCTTCTTCTTTCCCGCCTTGGCGCCTTTGCTCTTCTCTTTCTCCGCCGCGCTCTGAAGCAGCGCCAGCGCCTCTTTGGGCGACACCAGCCCGTGCGTCAGGGCCAGCGGCTGGCTCTTCATGGGCGCCCGGGCCGGGGGCGCGTCCTCGCGCAGGATGGCCTGCGGCGGCTTGTCGGAGGGCAGTTCCAGCCGCAGTTCGGGCTCCTTGGCCGCAGCCGCCCGCTTGCCGTCTTCCAGCTTTTCCTGCGCCCGCATCTCGGTCTCCATGCGGCGGGCGTCCGACTCCTTGCGCAGTTTCACCAGCTCGGGCAGCACCAGCTCGGAGTTGAGCGTCTTGGACTCGGGAATGGGGGAGGGGGCAATCGGAATCTCGCGCACCTCCACCGTGGGCCGGCTCTTCTCGCGGGCGATGGACGTGCGGGGCTCCTGCTTCTCCTTGCGCTCGGCCTCGTTGGGGTCGGTGGAAATCAGCGCATGCTCCGCCTCGCTGGTGCGCACGCGGAAAAGCAGGCGGAAGCGGTCGGAAATCATCAGCCCCTCGCCCTTGCCGCAGGAGAGCAGGCGCTCGTATTCCTCGTGCGTGAGGTTGACGGTGCTCTTCATGAGCGCCATGGCGCTCTCTTTTTGGTGGAATATGAACTGCGTCGAGGTGTTGTTCAAAATCGAGCGGCCGGCCGGCGACTGCAGCATGTCCTCCAGCTCCTGGGTGAGGAAGACAAAGGAGGCGTTGTATTTGCGCGAATCCTTGATGATGTAGCGCACGTAGTCCTCGGACGAGGGATAATTGACCATGGTCCAGCCTTCGTCCATGAAGAGGGCCTTGCGGTCCCGGTCGTTGCGCAGCGTATGGGTAATGAAGTCGAAGATGAGGTAGTTGAACAAGTCGCGCAGGGTCTTGTCGTTCTGGTATTCGCGCAGGTCGAAGACGTGCAGGCGCGAGTTGAGCTTCACGGTGGTCGGCCGGTCGATGAAGCCGTACAAATTGCCCTTGAGGAAGGGCCGAATCGAGATGAGCAGGAACTGCAAATCGTGGCGGATTTCATCGTCGCGCGCGCGCTCCAGCGCCGAGCGCAGCCGGGCGGCGAAGTCGCTCATCACCACGGGCTTGTGGTGCCGCCCCGCCTGCTCGAACAGCTCG
The DNA here is from genome assembly GCA_902384555.1 of uncultured archaeon. Lineage (GTDB taxonomy): Archaea > Micrarchaeota > Micrarchaeia > Anstonellales > Anstonellaceae > CAIXYX01. The sequence continues at coordinate 6,800 of CABMCD010000032.1, forward strand.
GTGAGGGTGTCGGAGATGATGCCCTCCTGATATTTGGTGAGCGAGCCGGCCACGATGGAGAAGAAGCCCAGCAGCGAGCGGATTTTGTCGTTCACGTCGCGGCCCTCGTAGTCGAAGGGGTTGATGACGGTGCCGTACTTGGGGCCCACGCTGGACACTTCCCCGCCGAACTTGCGGGCCAGCTCCACGTATTCCCCGTCCGGGTCGGTGACAAACACGCGGTAGCCGCCCGCCAGATAGCGGGGGATGAGGGATTTGGCGAAATAAGACTTGCCCGAGCCGGACTCGCCGGTGATGGCGATGTGCTGGTTGGGCAGGCGGGTGATGTCCATGATGATGGGCGTGCCGGCCCAGTCCATGGCGAAGAAGAGGCCTTCGGGGTCGATTTCCATCGAGGCGGATATGTGCGGGAAGGTGGCTGCAAGCGAAGAGGAGGGGAACTCGCGCTTCTTGGCCAGCAAATCCGAGCCGGTGAGGCGGGTGGTGTAGAGCGCGCGCGACATGTCGTAATCGGCCGTCTCATGCTCAATCGAGGCGCCGGCCAAATCGGACTTGCACTTCTCCAGCACCGTCTCCAAGCTCTTGCGCGAGCCGGCCTTGCACGTAATATAGAGAGAGGTGAGGAAATAGCGCTCCTTGCCCGACACCACTTGGGTGAAGAAGTTGCGCACGTCCTCCAGATGCTGCTCGGTCTCGGGGTCCAAAAAGTCCGAGCGCGCCTTCTTCTCGGTCGAGAGTTTGAGGATGGCGCCGCGGAAGGTGGAAATGGCCTCCGGAATGCTCACCGGATAGACATACATCGTCACATCATAGTCCTCGCGGCTGTCCACGATGTTGCCCAGCCACCCGACATTGACCTGGTAGGGGTAGCCGGTCGCGTACACCACCTTGTAGTAGGTATTGTCCACCGTCAGGAAGTGGGGATTCACCTTCACTTGGTGCGCCTGCGCCATGGCCATGTGCCGCCCGGTGAGCAGCTCCTCGCCGCGCAGGCGGCGCACGCGCAGGCCGGTGGCCTCCAGCTTCTCGGCCAGCACGGTGATGTGCTTTTCCAGCTCGTCATAGGCCCAGCGCGTCTTGCCCATCGAGAGCTGCACGTGCCGCCTTCTCTCCTCCACCGAGAACTCCTTCTCGCGGTCATGCAGGCTCATGTTGGCGAACTCGACCTTGATTTCCTCCTCGATGTTGACGGGGCCGTAATAGTAGTCCTTCTCCATCTGCCGCGCCCAGCGCAGCATGGCCACCCGGCTCTCGAATTCCAGCACCTGCCCCAGGCGGTGCGAGCGGGGAGGCGCCACGTGCGGCATGCGCCCGGCGTTCTTGAAGATGAGGCGGTTGGCGGCCAAATCCACCATGACGTAGTTGTCGGGCTTCTGCATCAGCGCGCCGCCGGCCAGCAGCCCGGCGGGCTGGAACTCGGTCATGAACGCCCGCAGGTAGCGGCCCATCTTGGCGGAGGACCCCTCGCGCAGGTCGCCGCGCTTGAGCCGATAGCGCGGGTCCTGCACCTGCAGCACGACGTAATGGCTCTTGGTGCGCGCGTGGTTGGTGCGCAGAAACTCGCGCAAAAAGCGCAAATGCTCGTCCGACCAGGCGGCGATGCCCGGGATGCCCTGCTTTTCCGCCTCGCGGCTCTTGAGCGTGAGCACGCTGGCATAGGGCTCCAGGTCCACCGACTCGGACTGCACCAAATGCGAGATGGGATAGACCAGCTGGCGCAGATACATCTCGAACGCGGCGATGCGCGACTCCTTGGCCTCGTCCGAGAGCAGGCTGAAATTGATGGGCGTCACTTTGAGCAGGGCCAGCACGCGCCCATCCAGGGTGAAGATTTTGTCATCCTCCACCATGCGGATGTTGCGCAACAGCTCGGGCCGGCGCGCCAGGCGGCCCTGGTCGGAGAGCAGGTAGTACTTGATGCGCAGATAGGCCCAGCGGTCGAGGTTGGCGAAGGTGAAGAGCATGCAGCCGAAGAACACCGTCGCGGCCGGAATGATGGCGTCCGAGCTTCCGCCCATCAGCTCGCTGAAGAACGCGTAGGTGACATAGGTCAGCGCAAAAGTCAGGATGAGCATGGCCAGCTGCTTGACCGTAATCAGGCCGCCCAGGCGCTCGTCCACGTCGAACGTGTCCTTGGTGGGAATGGTGCGGTAGCCCGTCATATGCTCACTCCTTACGCCTCACTCCCCCGCGTCTGGCCGATGAACACGATGCCAGAGAGGAAAGCGACGGACAGGACCAGCAGGTTGACGAAGCCGAAGAAGATGATGAAGGAGGCGGAGAAGAACGTGGCCGCGAACGTGCCGGAAAGCGCCGGGTCGGTGGTCTTGACGAGGATGGAGTAGATGAGCAGCAGAATGGCGTTAATCACGCCCAAGCCCAGGCCGGCGAAGGTGACGGTGAGCGCGGCGCGCCCAAAGCCGCGGGTGGCGGAGGTGAAGAAGAGCAGCAGCGAGAAGGGGAAGAACAGCATCATGGCGATGACCGACACGTAGCGGGCGAGGAGCACCAGATAGGTGACGTTGAGGAAGGGCAGCACCAGTTTGAGCATCTCGTAGTTCTCGGCCACGAACTGCGCGGAGAGGCCGGCCTGCGTGAGGGTGGAGGCCGCGTCGGTGCCGGCAATCCACGTCGAGATGGAATTGACGGCGTTGATGCCCTCGCGGATGATGGAGAAGGAGAAGTAGGCGAAGATGACGAACACGATGAGCCAGATGTACTGTTTGAGCGCCTCGTTGCGCTTGCTGGGGTTGAAGATGTTGAGGATGAGATAGAGCGAGTTGAAGGCCCACGCCACGCGGAAGAGCGCGAGGGCGATGAGCACCATGTTCTGATACGCCGACTTGTAGGGCGTGATGTCCGGCGTGGCCACCACGAGGGGCGCGATGTTGGCGATAATCACCGTCGCGGTGCTGCGCATGGCCGCGAACTCGTTGGCCATCTGGTAGCTTTGCGCGCATTCGCCGAAGTGGCGCACCGCGTTGTCGAAGTCGTAGTTCTGGCAGGCCTGGATGGTGGACTGCAGGTCCACCAGGCCCGTGCCGCTGGCGTTATATCCCGAGAAGTCCTGCGCGTGCGCAAAGGGCAGCAGCATCGCTAGCGCGAGAATCAATACAAGTACGGCGGATGAACGCCTCCGCACCAGCCATATCATCAACGAGGCTACGAGCAGTAGTATTAAAAGTATTGGGGCCTGCGCCCAAACCCCTTCCGTGAGGCTTTTCTCGCCGGGCGCGTACTGCCCCAGCCCGGGCAGGAAAATCATCGCGCGCGCCTGCCCCACGTCCTGCGAGCCGGCAATCGAGGCTTCCACCTGGCGCAGGGCGGCCGTCTGCGGAATCCAGACCTGGGCCAGCCCTTCCGCATTGGTGGGGGTCTGCCACTGCTCGCTGCCCGACGCGAACAGCACGTCGATGCCCTGCTGGGGGTTGCCCAGCGGGTCGGTGACATGGGCGGCCAGCAGCCCGGCGCCGTCCTGCGTCTTGACGATACTCAAGGCAATGCGGCCCTGGCTGCGGGCGGTCTGGCAGGCGCTGTCCAGGCGCTTGACCTCAAAAGGCGTCGCCAGGCGGAACGCGCAGTCGCCCTCGCCCAAATCCGGCGTCTCGACGGGCAGCTGGTAGCGCAGTTCGGCTATGTAGCGGCCGTCCTGGTCGCTTTCCTGCAAACCCGTGATGTGCAGGGTGCCGCTGCGTCCCGGGGCGGGAATAAGCTGCAGCTGCAAGAGGGGGTCGAGCACGCCCCGGCGGGCGAGGCGGATGTCGTTGCGGCTGATGGTGTAGCTGTAGCCCTTGACGCTGACGGTGTAGGACAGGAAGTCCGAGGGCAGGCTGAGGCGCACCAAGCCCTGCGCGAAGCCGCTGGGGGGGATGGACACCACGTGGTCGTACTGGAAGGTGTCCGGGTAGCGCTTGATGGGGTAGTTTTGCGCCAAGGTGAGCGTGTCCTGGGTGTGGTTGGACACTTGCGCCTGGCAGCTGAGGGTGGCGTTGGAAACGCTCCCGTTGCTCAGGTTTGCGAAGGTGCCGTTGGGATAGGCCAGGGCGGAGAGGCTGTACTGGTAGTCGCCCTTGGCGCTCATGGTGAGGGTGAGGTTGGCCTTCTGCCCTTCGGCCATCAACTGCGAGACCGGCAGGACGCGGCCCGTGGTGCTGTACTCGCCCAGCGACTTGGTGAGCACGGTGTCATAGCCCTTGATGTTGTAGCTCTGGGCGCACCAGGTGCCGTTCTGGGGGTTGGGCACCACGAAGCTTAAGCGCACGTTGGTCTGCATCAGCGTCTGGTCGTTGACATAGTAATAGCCGTCGCGCTCGTCGTACACGGACGGATAGAGCTCGAGGAGGCGGAACCACATGTTGCGCAGCGAGCCGTTCTCGCCCCACGCGCCGTCCGGGGGCGCCATACCCGGCGCGCTCTGGTTGCCCACGCCCTGGCTGACGTTCTCATAATACGCGCCAATCGGCAGGCCCGAATCCCAGCGGCGCACCGCATCTTGATTGTCCTCCGGGCTGCCCTGGCGGATGGTGGCCAGCAGCACGGCCTCCCCCGCACTGCCGCTCACGCTGGATATGCTCTGGCAGAGGGTGGCGTCACTGACGAAAAAGGCGCAGTTCAGCGGCACGGGCGCGGGGGCGGCGGCCGGGCGGTAGTCGCTCTCCCAGGTGTAATCGGTGTATTGGCCCGGACTGAGCGGCACGGCGCGCAGGCCGGGCAGGAGGAGGGCGAGGAGAAGAACGAGCGCCGCTATCTTGGCGGTTTCTTGCCCCCTTCCGTTTCCGGCCGGGCCGTGCGGGCTTCCCATCTTACACCACGCTGATGGGGATGTTGGTGAGCGCGGCCGCCAAAAGCGTGATGAGGAAGGCAATGAGGCCGTTGTGGCGCACGCTGGGCTCGGGATAGGCAATCATGCCCACCGACACCAGCAGCACCACGCCCAAAAGGAGGTTGGTGAGCATGTTGAGGTTGCCGATCAAACCCAGCAGGGCTTCCATCGCCATGTCATTCGCCCCCTAAAGCCCGCAGATGCTGGTCTGCAGCAGATAGCGCAGGGCGAACGTGCCCAGGATGTAGAGCACCGCCGCGCCGACCGAGCCCAAGATGAGCTTGGAGCCGTGGTCGCGCCACTCGGGGAAGGCTCCGAACGAGACGATGGCGATTCCCAGCAGGAAGGCCAGGAAGATGACGACGAAGACGGGGGTCTTGATGAAGGTGTTGATGAACCCGCACAGCCGCCCGTCGGCGGCCCAGGGGTTGATGGCCGTGGTGCCGTTGTCTGCGCTCGTGAGGTTGAGCGTGACGTTCACTTCCTGCGCCATGAGCAGCGGCGCAATCGTCGCGGTCAGAATCAATATGAGCATGAAGCGCGCGTGGCTTTGCATTCCATCCCTCCATGAATCTTCCAATGACCGCCCTAGGGCTGGGAGCTTTATAAACCTGCTTCATGGGGAACGACGAAAAAAGAGGCTCTTTTGCCCGCTCCTCACTTCTCGCGGTTGCTGGGCGCCATGATGACGGTGTCGGCCGCCGCGCGCAGGCCGACGGAAAATCCGGGCTCGTTCCCAATCACGATGGTGGATTTGCCCATTTCCTTGGCTTTCACCAGCACGGGGCGGAAATCAATGTCGCGCGTCATGAGGGCGATGGTGTCGATGTGGGGGTTGAAGGCCTGCACGGTGGCCTCCACGGCCATCGTCACGTCGACGTCGCCGGTGGTGAGCACGGGCTCGTAGCCCTGGTTCACCATGGCCTCGATGAGCTTGTCGGAAGCGTACTGGTCCAAGAATACTTTGGCCACCTTGACCTGCCCGTGCTGGGAGACGAGGTTGCGCACGCTCAGCATGTCGATTCTCACGTCGCGGCGGATGATGTTGGGCCCGTCCACCAAAAGCGCGATGCGCGGGCTGGCGGGCTTGGATTTTGGCCGCAAAAGGCCCAAGGAGTGCAGGAGGCCGCCGCTCATGAGTTTATGGCTCTCAGGGAGGATATAAACGTTGTTCTTTTCGCCGTGTCAGCCCAGGTTCATCTTCTCAAACGCCGATTTTCCAAGCCAGAAGAACAGCGCCCCGAACGCCAGCAGCACGCCGGCATCCAGCAGCGGCCCGTAGGTCCACGCATTGAGCAGCGCGCCGCGCACCAAGTCCACGCCATAGGCCATGGGGTTGACGTGCACCAGCACCTGCAAATACGCCGGCAAATGCTCGATGGGATAGAGCGCGCCCGAAGTCAGGAACAGCGGCCACATCACAAAGCTCATCACCAAAGAGAACGAGTCGGGCGAGTTGAGCTTCGCGCCGATGAACAGGCCCAAGGAAGCGCTGCCCATGCCGAACAGCAGCGCGCCGGCCAGGGCCGAGAGGTAGGAGAGCGGCGTAATCTCAATGCCCATGAACAGCGCGCCCACGGCCATGAGGATGGTGGCCTGAATGGCGCAGATGGTCAAGCCCCCCAGCACCTTGCCGGAGAAGGCCACCCACCTCGGCTGGGGCGCAATCAAAATCTCTTTGAGCACGTCCAGCTTCTTGTCCCACACCACGTACATGCCGTAGAACATCGAGGTGAACAGCACGTTCATGGCCAAGATGCCGGGGAAGATGAAGGACTGGTAGTTGAGGCCGGCCACCGAAATGGAGGCGCCCAAGCCCGCGCCAAACGCGAAGAGCCAAATCAGGGGGGTGACCACCGAGGAAATGGCGCGCTCCTTCTCGCGCGTATAGACGACGACCTCGCGCCACCACACCGCCAATACGCCCTCAAGAGATGACATGGGAAAACCCTCAGCGGTGCCGGCCCGGACCGGACACCATGGCCTGCATGTCGGCTTCGGCCGACTCGTCGCGGATTTCGCGCCCCGTGTACTGGAGGAACACCTCGTTGAGCGAGGCGGGCAGCACATGGACTTCCTCCACATCTCCGACGATTTTCAGCAGCTTCTGCAGATGCTTGGGCGCGTTGTTCACCACCAGCACCAGTTGTCCGTCCTCCTGCGAAACCGATTTGACGAACGGGAACTTTTTGATGCGCGCGAGCATGGCGGCCGAGCAGGCCTTGGCGCAGCCCAGTTTCACGCGGTCGCCGCCCATCCGCCGCTTGAGCCCGTCCGGCGTGTCCAGCGCCACGATTTTGCCCCGGTCGATGAGCGCGATGCGGTCGCAGAGCAGGTCGGCCTCCTCCATGTAGTGGGTGGTGAGGATGATGGTCATCTCCTCCGCGCGCGCCAGCTTCTTGATATACGACCAGATGTGCTCGCGCGTCTGCGGGTCGAGCCCCACCGTGGGCTCGTCGAGGAAGAGCACGGCCGGGCGGTGCAGCAGGGCGCGGGCGATTTCCAGCCTTCTTTTCATGCCGCCCGAGAAGTTGCCGGCCCTATCGTTCGCCCGGCTCGTCAGTTCCACCAGCTCCAGCGCCTCGGCGATGCGCTGCTCGCGCACCTCCATCGGCACGCCGTAAAGCTTGGCGTGCAGCTGCAGATTCTCGCGCGCGGTGAGCAGGTTGTCCAAGCTGCCGCCCTGAAACACCATGCCGATGCATTTGCGCACGGCGAGCGGGGCCTTCACGATGTCGTTGCCGTCCACGGTCGCCGTGCCGGAAGTGGGCGTCATGAGCACGGCCAGCATCGAGAGCAGCGTGGTCTTGCCCGCCCCGTTGGGGCCCAGCAGGCCGAATATCTCGCCCTTCTCGATGTCGAGGCTGAGGCGGTCCACGGCCGTGAGCTTGCCGAACGATTTGGTGAGGTTGCGGATTTGGATGGACATATGGGTTTCCCTACCCGGCGCGGTGTCGTATGAGATGCTTTTCATTCGCCCCTTTATAGCTTTTTTCCTAAATGCGGGAGGGCAAAGAATTTGCGCGCGTTGTCCGACGCCGCCCGCAGCACGTCCTCCGTCTTCATTTCCTTGTAGCGCGCAATCATCTCCGCCGCCCCCATGGCGTCCGCGCTCATCTTGCCGATATAAGGCGCATCGGATTCAACGACCAGGGCGGAGAGGGGCAGGGCCTTGATTATCTTCTTTCTCTCGCTGTTGGCTTGCGGCGGAATGGATACGAGCCAGCCCGCGTCCGCGCAGCGCTTGGCCTCCTCCAGTTTGCCGCCGAAGCAGTGCATCAGAACGCGCAGCGGCGGCCGGCCGCCCGCCGTGCGAAGCTGCGACGCTCCCAGCAATTGCTGGATGCACTCCTTCTCGGCGTCGCGCGAGTGGATGACGAGCGGCAAATCCAGGCGGCCCGCCAAACTTATCATTCGCTCGAAGGCCAAAAACTGCCTTTCTCGCTCCTCAACGGTCTTGCCCCAGTGCTTGTCGAGGCCGACTTCACCGATGGCTACAAAGAGGCGGGACAATTGCGCATCCTTTTTCGCTGTCTCAGCCTGCCTTTCCATTTCGCTTATCCCGCTCTGCAAGTCCGGATACTTCTCCACTCTCTGGATTTCCTGCGGCCCGAGGCCGAGGGAGAAAAAGCAGCCGTGCGCGCGGGCATAGGAAAGGACTTCTTCATTCGACTCCGCTGAAAATCCCGAAGCGACGAATGCGTGCGCGGCGCCCGCGGCCGTTTTTTCGGGGTGGTGGGCATGAACGTCGAACAATTGCGCATCCGCCTCTTTTTCCATGCCCCCTTCTTGCCCCTGCGCCCTAAAAAACTCATCTTTTTAATCTCCCGCTCTGTTCGTCCTCTGACGGTGCTGGGAGTGATTGGGGAGTCTTGATGCGAATTGCCATGCTGGGCTGGGAATTCCCGCCCTTCATCTCCGGGGGCCTTGGCGTCCACTGCTTCGAGCTCACCCAGCGCCTCGCGGCGGCGGGCCATTCCATCGACTTCTTCATGCCCCTGAGCGGCAAGACTGTGGTCAGCCCCCATTCCGGCATCCGCCTCATCGAGACCTCTCCGTCCGTGCTGCGCCCCTATTTCATGTTCAACAAGAAAGGCAAGCTGGCCACCTACGGCGACGGGCTCATCAAGGCCGTCGAAGTGTACAACGAGCAGGCGGCGCAGATGGTGGCGTCCGAGCACGCTCAAACGCCCTATGACCTCATCCACTGCCACGACTGGCTCACGGCTCCGGGCGGCGCGCGCGCCCGCCGCTCCATTGTCCGGCCGCTGGTGCAGACCTTCCATTCCACCGAATTCGACCGCACCTCCAACCCCTGGGACGCCATCGTGCGCATCGAGCGGCAGGCGGTCGCCGACGCCGACCTGCTCATCGCCGTGTCCAAGCGCACGAAAGACCAGCTCGTTCGCCATCTGGGCGCGGACGAGAAAAAAATCCGCGTGGTCTACAACGGCGTGGATGCCTCCAAATACCGCCCCCTCGGCCCCGACGGCACTCCGCTGTCCGGCGGGGCCGGCGGCTCCCCCAAGCCCGCCCTCTCGGTGCAGACCGAAGGAAAGCACGTGGTGCTGTTTTTGGGCCGGCTTACCGAGCAGAAAGGGCCGGTGCAGTTTTTGCACGCCGCCAAGAAGGTGCTGGAAAAGCGCCAGGACGTGCTCTTCTTCATCGCCGGCACCGGCGAGCTGATGCCGCTGCTCATCAATCTCTCGATGGAAATGGGCCTCAATTCGCACGTGCGCTTTTTGGGCTACCTGCCCGAGGCCGACCAGCGGCGCATCTACCGCGCGGCCGACGTCTACGTCATGCCCTCCACCTCCGAGCCTTTCGGCATCACGGCGCTGGAGGCGCTGGCGTCCGGCACGCCGGTCATCCTCTCCAAAACCTCAGGGGTGGGCGAGGTCGTCAAGTCCGCGCTCAAGGTGGACTTCTGGGACATCCAGGGCATGGCGCAGAAAATCATCTCCGTCATCCAGTACGCGCCGCTGAGAAAAAGCATGTCCGACATGGGCACGGACGACCTCAAGCACCTCACCTGGGAGCAGGTGGCGGACCGCACGCTCGAGGTTTACGGCGAGGCGGTGCAAAACTTTAAACGGCCACAATGAGATGGACATGGCGGGAACGATGGTTGGTGTCTGACATGAACGTATGTTTTTACTTCCAAGTCCACCAGCCCATGCGCCTCGCGCCCTTCTCCATCTTCGCGCCCGAAGGAGGGCAGGATTCGCTGTTCGAGCGCTACTTCGACCACGGGCTCAACCGCCAAATCCTCGAGAAGGTGGCCAAGAAATGCTACCTGCCCGCCAATGCCGTGCTGCTGGATGCGCTGGAGAAAAATCCCGACCTCAAGCTGGCTTTCTCCACCACCGGCGTGTTTTTGGAGCAGGCGCGCCTCTACATGCCGGAAGTGGTCGAATCCTTCGCCGCGCTGGCCAAGACAGGACGCGTCGAATTCCTGTCCGAGACCTACTACCATTCGCTCTCCTCCCTCTTTTCCGAAAAGACCGAGTTTGAGGAGCAGGTGAAGCTGCACCAACAGGCCATCGCGCCCTTCGGCCAGACGCCGACGGTGTTCCGCAACACCGAGTCCATGTTTTCCAACGACATCGCCTACTGGGCCGAGCGCATGGGCTATGTCGGCATCATGACGGAGGGCCTTGACCAGATGCTGGGCTGGCGCTCGCCCACCTACACCTACAAGGTGAAGGGCTGCCCCAACATCCGCGCGCTCTTGCGCCACTACAAATTATCCGACGACATCGGGTATCGCTTCTCGCAGAAAAGCTGGAGCGAGTGGCCGCTCACCGCGCCCAAGTTCGCCAACTGGCTGGCCGGCACGCCGGGCGACTGCGTCAACCTCTTCATGGATTACGAAACGTTCGGCGAGCACCACTGGGAGGACACTGGCATCTTCGCGTTTCTCCGGGCGCTTTTCCCCGAAATCTCGAATCACAAGCACCTCTCCTATGCCACGCCCTCCGAAGTGGCGAAGAGCGTGGAGCCCAAGGGCGAAGTCGATATGCCCTCCGTTATTTCATGGGCCGACAATGAAAGAGACACGTCCGCGTGGCTGGGCAACGACATGCAGCGCTCGGCCTTCGCCGAGCTGACGGCGCTTGAAAAACCCATCAAGGAGCTGGGGGATGCCGATTTGCTGCGCACCTGGCGGCACTTGCAGAACTCGGACCATCTCTACTACTGCTGCACCAAATCGCTCTCTGACCAGGACGTGCACAATTATTTCTCGCCCTACGAGAGCCCCTTCGAGTCGTTCATCAACTACATGAACGTATTGCAGGATTTGAAGGCTCAGGTCAAGAAGAGAGAGAAGCGCTAAATCTTGAAGCCGAGCCGGCCCAGTTTTTTGACGGCCTTCTCAAGGTTTTCTTCTTTCACCAGAATATGGTCAGTCGAATAAGACGAAACGGCGAAAATCGGTATTTTTTCCTCGGCCAGCGCCCCGCTGACGCGCGCGAGAAATCCCACCACTTCAAAGGGCATCGTCACCTCGAAGGTGATGAGTCTCCAGCCCTTGTCGGTTTGGATGGCGTCGACTGAGCCCAGCTTCTGCTCATCGACAATCACGGTCATTTCCCGGTGGTCTTGCACCAGCGCCCACGCATCTTCAATCGGCTTGCGGGCCTTGACAATGGCGAACGTGGCGGGGTCGACGCGCAGGCGGCCCTGCTTGAAGTAGGAATCGGCACTGTCCATATCGGGCTCGGCAGGATTTGAACCCACGACCTGCTGGTCCGAAGCCAGCCGCTCTATCCAAACTGAGCTACGAGCCCTCTGTATTACTGGCGGCTCCGTTGTTTTAAAAACAGTGCCGCCCTTCCCCCCGTCATGGCCGTTGCCGCCGCTCCCCCTGCCTCACTGAGCAGCCAGCGCCTCAAGGCCGTTCAGGCCACCCTGCAGGAGAACGAGCAGCTCTGGCCCGCCATTCTGGTATTCTTGGGCGCGCTGTTCCTGCTCACCCTCTTCCCCTTCTACCCCCTCCTCGTCGCCGTGCTGCTGGCGCTGGTGTGCGGGGCGGCCGCCTACTACTATCCGCCCGGGGGCACCATTTTGGGCGTGCTCCTCGCCCTGCCGGCCGTGGCGTACCAGTCCCCGCTCTTTGCCTGGATTTACCTGCTCATCATCAGCCTCACCCTCTTCAAGGCCTTCGACGACTGGTACCTGATTTCCTATCTGGCCATCATCATCTGCGCCCCCTTCTCCCCCTTCCCGCTCTCCTTCTTCGGCGGCTTCGTGCAGTTCGGCCTGACGCTGGGCGCGCTCTACGGCGGCTCCAAGCGCTCCATCCTCATCTCGGTGCCGGCCGTTTTCCTCATCCTGCTGCTCTCCACGATTTGGCTGACGCCCAACTCGGCCTTCATGCTCACCAAATCTCTGGAGTCCACCTACGGCCCGGCGATGCCGGCGCTGGCCCGCAACGCCCTGCCGATTCCCGACATCCCCGACCTGGTCTCCTCCGGCATGGGCGGCCTGTCGGGGCTGGTGAGTGGGCAGGTCATCATGTCGGTCGGCCCGGCCATGGGCAAGGTGGGCGACAACGCCGCCAAGCTTTTGATTAACGACTCGGCGCTCCTGCAGCTGGCCGCGTGGGCCGCCACGCTCTTTGTCATCGGCCTGCTGCCGGGCATCCTCAAGGGCATCCACAAGCAGCTGATGGCCGGCGCCTGCATCATCTTCATTCCCATCTCGCACGAGCTCATCGCCAGCGCCTATGGCATCCCGCTCCCCATCGAAATCTGGTTCTACACCGGCGTCACCATCGTGCTGCTCTACCTCATGGAGCAGGGGCACCTCGACATCGCCCGCGAGCGCTTCGTGCGCCGGCAGGAGAAGGCCCAGAAATTCGGCCACTTCGGCGTCGAGGACCTCTCCGGCTCGGACGGGCCAGCCAATCTCGAACAAATCGGCGGCTATGACGATGTCAAGCGCGAGCTGCGCGAGGCCATCGTCACGCCGCTGGAAAACAAGGAGCTGGCGGTCACCTACGGCATCAAGCCCCCGTCGGGCATCCTGCTCTTCGGCCCGCCCGGCACCGGCAAGACCTTCATGATGAAGGCGCTGAGCAAGGAACTCAACATCGGGTTCTACTACGTCAAGTGCTCCGACATTCTCTCCAAATGGGTGGGCGAGACGGAGAAAAACATCTCCGAAATCTTCGCCATCGCGCGCAAGAACGGCCCCTGCGTGCTGTTCTTCGACGAAATCGACTCCTTGGCGCGCAGCCGCGCCAGCTCGGGGGACGACCAGGCGTCGCACCGCGCGCTGACGCAGCTGCTGGTCGAGATGGACAGCGTGCCCACGCACGGGCCCAAGCGCGTCATCGTGATGGCGGCCACCAACGTGCCGCAGCTGCTCGACCCGGCCATCATGCGGCCCGGGCGCTTTGACAAAATCATCTACATGCCCCTGCCGGACGCGGCCGCGCGCGCCGCCATCCTGCGGGTGCACGCCTCCAAGGTTCCGGTGGCGGCCGACGTGGACTTCAAGAAGCTGGCCGCCATGACCGACCGCTATTCGGGCGCCGACTTGGCCAATGCGGTGTCGGAGGCCATCCGCCTCGCCGCGCGCGAGGCGGGCGCCAAGAACCAAATCGTGCCCCTCTCGCAGAAGCACCTCACTTCCGTTCTGCAGTACCTCAAGCCCTCCACCAAGCTCTCGGCTCTGGACGATTACGAGCAGTTCCGCCTCGACTTCGAGCGCCGCGTGGAGCAGGCGCCCCCCGAGGAGGACCAGGCGCCCCAGGTGCGCTGGGACGACGTGGTGGGGTTGGAGGACACCCGCCGCGCGCTCATCGAATCCATCGAGATGCCGCTCTTGCATGAGGATTTGCTCAAAGAGTACAAGCTCAAGCCGGCCAAGGGTCTGCTGCTTTTCGGCCCGCCCGGCTGCGGCAAGACGCTCATCGTGCGCGCGGCCTCTCACGAGCTGAAGGCCCACTTCTTCAGCCTCTCCGGCGCCGACCTGTCCAAGTCGGGGGGCGAGAACGCGCTCGTTATGCTCAAGGACACCTTCAACCGCGCCCGCGAGCAGGCGCCGGCCGTCATCTTCTTCGACGAAATCGACAGCCTTGCACCCTCGCGGCATTCCTATTCCTCGCCCATCCTCACCCAGATGCTGCAGGAGATGGACGGCATCAAGGAGCTCAAGAACGTCATGGTGGTGGGCGCCACCAACAAGCCCACCCAAATCGACGCCGCGCTGCTGCGCCCGGGCCGCTTCGACAAAATCCTCTACATCCCCCCGCCCGACAAGCCCGCGCGCGAGCAAATCCTGCGCAAGGCGCTGGCGGGCCTGCTGCCCGGCTTGGATTACACCCGCCTCGCGGCCTCCAGCGCCGGCTTCTCCGGCGCCGATTTGGTGTCCCTCGCGCAGGAATTCAAGACGCGCCTCGTGCGCCAAAAAATCCGCGGCGAGACGCCTGCGCTTTCCAGCGACGAGGCATTGGAGATTCTCAAGGGCCGCAAGCCCTCCATCGCGCGCGAGGACTTGGAGGAATACGACCGCTTCCGCCAAGAGTTCGGCGAGCGGCGCTGAGAAAGCCCGCTTCCGCCCCGGCGGGCGGCCGCTGCGGCCTTTTGAAAAAAGAAAAACGCGCCGGCCGTTTCTGGCCCGCCGGCCCCCCGTCTTTTTGGAATAATCGGCGGAGGGAATGGCCCGCTCGCGTTTTCCGCGTCTGGCGGGGATGCCGTGGGGCTTCCAGCGGCCGGCCCTCCTGTTTGAAATTGAAAAACAAAAAAAAAACAAAGAAAGAAAGGCCGGCCCATTGCAAGCGCTTTCGAGAGCGCTCCTTGGGGACCGGCTTTCCCGCCTTTGGGGCCTAGTCCGTCGTCATGCTGAAGGTGAAGTAAATCCCGTTCAGGCTGACGTTTTTCACCGGCGTTTGGTCATTGAGGTACTGCACGCCCAGCGTCACCTTGCGGCCGTTGTCCTTGTGGCTGGTCAGGGTGAGCTGGCCCATGGAGTGGTTGACGCCGGCTTCGGCGCTCGCGCCCAGCTTGAGGCTCTCGAAGAACCCCACCGTCGCGCGCGCGGTGTAGAACACGCGGGCGTTGTAGGGCATCGAATAGCCGTAGGTGTCGTAGAGGGTGCCGTGGTTGATGTTGAGCTTGGCGCCCAAACTGAAGCTGCCGCCGTCGAAGGCGATGGCATCCCATTTCCCGACGTTGTAGACGCCGATGCGCGGCGCGACGGAGAGGTCCTGGCTGATGTTCCCGCCCTGATTCTCCAGTCCGCCCTCGACCTTGACGCCCACGCTGACGGGGCCCAGGTAGCGCGTGTGGGCGTTGAGCGTCAGCCGCCCGCCGCCGTTGAGCTTCTCGGAGCCCAGTCCCGCGACGGTGCTGTTGTTGGCGATATATCCGGCCGCCTGCAACTCCAGCGCGTCGCTCTTCTCGTCAATGGGCTTGTAGCTGAAGCGCACCTCGCCCTGCGAGCGGGTGCCCGAAGTGGTGGTGTCTTCGCCGGCCGGAATCTTGGAGCCGGGGCTGCCCTTCCACAGCGAGGAATATTTGACCTCGACGTTGGCGCTGGGGCTCATGTTCCACTTCGCGCTCAGGTCCAGCGGAATGAAGCTCTGCTCGCCCATCGGGGCGGAGCTTACGTTGAGCACGCCGGCCTTGCCGCCGAGCTCGAACTTCGGCGTCTTCTTGGCCGACGCGTCCAGCGTGTCCAGCATCCGGTTGTAGTCGGGCAGGTCGTTCATCTGCCGCACGATGGCGTTGTTGGTCTTGACGCTGGCCGTGTCCTGCGCCAGGACGGCGTCGGCGCCTCCCGAGAGCTTGTAGGCGGCGAACAGAATCGCCACGCTCTTGACGGGGTGGCGGACCGCATAGCTGCCCAGTTCCTTGGCCGTTTGGGCCACCGCCGTTGCGGCGCGCCCGACTTTGGTGTCTTTCATTTTCATGGTCATTCCCTCCTTTTTTTGCGGGGCGCGCCGCAGGCGCGTCCTTTTTCGATTTCGTGGTGATGGCCGATATCCCTTGTTTGAATATCTTGTCCCACTAGTCTAACCTCGGCCGGAGGGCGGATTAAAAAGGGAATTTTTTGGTTCGGTTTTTGTTCTGAAGTGAAAAATCGACGATAAGCAGCGAGTTGGGGTAGATGAGAGGATATTGTATTCCGTATATACTCGTTACACTCGTATATACTCCATACAATATCCTCTCATCGTGTCTGATTCGTTTTCCGACCTTCCATCATCTTCTTATTTTCTCATTCTTTCTCTACTCGCATGCTCCTCATTCCCATGGCCGTGCTGCGCGCCTGCGTCACGGCCGCCCGCTCGGCCCACCCCAACGAGTCCCTGCTCCTGCTGCAGGGCCGCCGGGACGGCGAGAACGTGCGTCTTAGCGGCGCCCGCCTGCCGGCCGGCCTGTCGGTGGACGAGGATTCGGCCCATTTCCAGCCTTGGATGATGCCCTCCAGCATCGACTATATCGGCGTTTTCCACTCCCACCCCTCCGGCGGCCCCCACCCTTCCGGCGCCGACCTCTTCCTGGCCTCCAAGGAGGGGGGCGTGCAGCTGCTGCTGGCCTATCCTTATTCCCCCGACGGGCTGGTGGCCTACGACCCCCGGGGGCAGCCCCTGAGATACCGCATTGTGCCCTAAATGCGCCCGGCCGGGCCCTAGCTATATAATAGTAAAGCGGGTTTAGGAGATTGGCCGGAGCGGTTTGGTTTCGGCCTTTTATCAAATTATTAATTAAAATTTATATTTGGTCCTTTCCATGACATCCGCTCACGACCCCTCTCCTCGTTGGTCTTATCATAGTTCCTCTTATTCCCACTATTTTACGTCCATGTGCACCCTAATTTTGTGTCAAATGTCGTATTTCAAACTTTTATTTCTAAACAAAAATTAATACTAATTCACAAGATTTATATAGATTTGGAATGGAGACTTGTCCATTCCTATGAGTTGGCTCGACGATATGAGCCTCGAGGAATGGGGTACAAATGCACAGAAACACGATATGGGGCAGAAACCATCTGTCGCCAATAGTCTTCGTGTGAAAAGTGCCCCAAAATAGGCGACAGAGAAAAAAACACCCAAAAAAAAACTGAGGTGAATAAATGAAAGGACTGAACACCGCGAGAATACTCGGTCTCGCCGGCCTGACGATGACGCTTGCCGCGTCCGTCGTTGCCGCGGGTACCGTGTACTCTTCGCAGCTGAAGGACGACCCCATCATCACGGCGAACGGCCAGCCGGCCGCGAAGATCGTCGTGGGGGCGAACAGCCAAATTGCCGACGGCATTGCTGCATCCAACATTGCAGCGGCGCTGGCGCAATACACCTATGAGTCCAAGGCGGTCTCGACGGTGGTGACGGGCCTCGACGGCGTGTCTTGCACGCTGGGCGGCGCTACCGGCTCCTCCGGCGCGGGCACGTGCGAGGTCTCCAACAAGAAGGTGACCATCGACATCACCGTCCCGGGCCAGCTGGCGAACGCTCACCAGTTCAAGACCCTGATTACGGACTCGGTTGACAAGCAATTGGGCAACCGCATGAGCACGCTCTCTGAGGACAACTACACGGCCGACATGACCACGTCGGACACGTCGCAGATCCTCTCGCCCCTGCGCGGTGCGCTGGGCGACAACGCGCGCTCCCGCAACCTCTACCGCATTGGTGAGAATGAGTTCAGCCCGTTCTCGACGGCCATGAACACCCCGGTGCGCGACCAGCAGGCGACTTCGGACTTCACCTACACGGCCCAGCAGGGCTTCTGGACGGGAACCGGCTCGCCCTCTTATGACGGCGGCTCTGGTGTGTACTTCGACTCCAACTCGCAGTACCGCCAGGTCCTCGCTCGCCCCCAGGCCATTGCGTACAACGTGCGCTTCCTGGGCAACGACTACGGTATCCCCGTGTGCACCGCGACCAACAGCTCGGGCCTCTGGGCGACCTGTAAGTCGGCGACCGATGCGACGGCCCGCCACCGCGTGGCCATCCCCTTCCTGGGCGAGAGCTGGGTCATCTCTGAAATGACGGCCCCGACCTCTTCGCTCAACAACACCAACGGTGTTGTGGCTGGAGGCACCATCAAGCTGGCCAAGGAGGCGGACTACCGCATCATCTCCATCGGCGACGAAATCGACGCGGGCACCTTCAAGGTTCGCCTCGCTGATATTTCGGTGGCCGTCGGTGCGGACAACACCCACCCGGCCATCCTGGACGTTCTGGACTCCAACGACCAAGTGGTCGGACAGATCCAGGTCACGCCTGGCGACACCTACACCTACACGCAGTCCTCCACGGGCTCGTCCATCAAGGTGCACGTGTACCAGACGGCGGGAGGTTTGACCCTCTCGGCCAAGTGGGCTGAAATCGCCATCTACACCGATGAGATTAAGCTCGAGGACGGCAAGCGCTACAACGACGCCTCTTCCGACGATGCGAACTGGCAGAACGTCTACGCGTCCCTGCTGTGGAAGACCCGCGATGGCTCCGCCACCAACGGTCAGCCCAACAGCCTGCGCGAGATTGTGCTCTACGTCGACGACATCTCCAACTACATGGGTGGAGACAGCCGCATGAAGGCCGGCGACTCGATCGTGTTCCCCAAGGCGAACTCGGTCTACCGCCTGACCTACAACGGTCTCGACCTCAAGAGCACGGACTACTCGTCCCTGCGCGTGAGCTCGGAGTCGGGCGCTGCCCTCTCCGTGGACCCCACCAGCTCCAACACGGGCTGTGGCTCTTCGGGAACGGTCACCTACCAGGGCTCGTTCATCAAGATTACGTCTGACGTGACGGGCGGCTTCGGCGGCACGTCCTCCGACGCGATGAACAGCTACCGGGCGGACTCGTTCTACGTGGACCCCATCGGTGCGTACTCCAACGGCACCGGCGGCAGCACGTCCTCGACCACCTACGGCTACACGCTGTCGGACGGTTCGACGAGCTGGACCATCTACAACACGTCGCTCAACTCGACCTACACTGAAAACTATGGGTACTACAGCGACGCGATTGGCTTGGGCGACTCGGTGTCCAACGGCACGAGCACGGTCTACGGCAATGTGGTTGCCAGCTTCAACTTCACTGGCAAGACCATCGCCGGCTTGGGCTTCACCAACCACCTGACGGGCACGAACGGGTTCTTCTTCTACAACGGAACCTCCACGGCCCCGACGAGCTGGTTGCTGGTCCCCAGCAACTGGACGCAGTCCACGAGCTTGGGAACCGTGAACTCCATGCAGGGCTCGTACGGCTACCTGTTGGCTCAAGTGGTCTCCACTAACACCACCAGCGCTTCCGGCACGACGTTCTCCCAGAACATCACCTATGGAACTTGGTCTCCCGTCATCTTCTACAAGCCGGCGGGATGCTCGAGCTACAAGATGGTGACCATGGGCTCTGGAACGACGGCCGGTGCGAACCCCACTCCCAAGAACACGGGTCTGGGCGCCACCGCCACCACGCCCTTCGCGGTCGACACCACCACGGTGAAGTACGACACGGTCGGTCCGAGCACCTCCAATGCTCCGGGCCTGTTGAAGTTCTTCTTCAACAACTCGCCCATGAACATGACGGCCAACTCGGCCTACAATGCTCAGGCGGACGCGTCGTCCACCAACAAGGTGATTGGTGAAATCGTGATGCAGGAGGATGCAGGCAAGCACAACACGCAGTCTGACCAGCGCGTCATGCTGCGCATCCCGGTCTACAACTTGACGTCCAACAACTGGAACTTCAAGAGCTCGGACTCGGCGACTGCCTACACCTACTACAACGCGATGAACCTGACCGACACCTCGGGTGCCTCGGTCAACATTGCGGCCCCCTACGAGCTGCCGCTCTACACGGAGCGCGGCACGAAGGTGACGGGTGTGTCCACCACGGACGTGACCATCATGGCGGCGAAGACCATCGCCCAGCCCATGTTCACGTTCACGGCGGCCTCCACCACCGCGAGCCAGGCGAACACTGAATCGTGGGTTGCTCAGGAAGGCGACACCAAGACCCTGTCCAACGGCGTGGTCCTGAAGGTCGTCTCCATCAACCAGACGGTTGGTTCCTGCACGGCCTCTGTCAAGGCTGGCGGCGCGCCGGCCTGCACGGTGACGGGCACGAACGGAGTGAGTGCGACGGCCGACCCGGCCGCAGCGCTCAGCCGCTACACGGGCAGCCTCAACATGGTGATTTCGGACTCTGACCCCGATGCGAAGACCGCCGGTGCGGTGCGCATCTCGGTCGGTGGTCCCTTGGTGAACTCTCTCACCTCGGACGCCATGAAGAGCTCTGAGCTGGACGCCACGTACTTTGACCAGCAGAACACCCTCATCCGGGCGTTCGGAAAGACCATTGTGGTCGCTGGTAAGTCGGGCTCCGACACGATGGCTGCGGCCGATGCGTTCATCGCCCAGCTGTCTGCCCAGTAAGCAGTCTCTCTGGATGGGGCCGCAAGGCCCCATCCTCCCCCTTTTTTATTTTCCTTTTTTCACTCCAACTCCCCTTAGCGGACGCGCTCTTTTCCTCGGCGGCTCCGGCCAATCTATTTAAATCCATTATGGCCCATCTTAGTTCATGCGACCGGTCTTGGCTTTCCTTATGTGTTTG
This sequence comes from uncultured archaeon, assembly GCA_902384555.1. GTDB lineage: Archaea > Micrarchaeota > Micrarchaeia > Anstonellales > Anstonellaceae > CAIXYX01. The sequence continues at coordinate 27,205 of CABMCD010000032.1, forward strand.
GCGCTCGTCAGCTCGATGGCGGCGGCGTCCTTCAACGCGAGCGCGTATCTGTATGACACGGAAACGCCCTCCAGCGTTTCCACCACCACGCTGAACGCCGACTCGGGCACGGCTTACGTGCTCTACACCATCAGCGGCACGCCCGCCATTCTCACGGCCAACGACGTGCCGATGACCGACCCGAACGCCATTGTCACCATCCTGCGCAACGACCAAATCCGCACGCTGCTGCCCAGCGACGACGAGATGGCCGCGATTCGCTCCGACGTCCTTCAATTCAACGCCAGCCGCAACCTCAAGCAGGGCGTGGACGGCCGCCTGTACAACTTCGGCATCGAGAACACCTGCCTCAAATACACGCTGCTGGAAGCCTACCCCTGCTCCGACCAGTCCTCGTGCATGGCCTCGGCGGTGCAGAGCTACAACTCGCTCTTCGTGCAGGGCGGCTACGCGGCCGAGCAAATCGAGGGCCCGCTGAGCGACTACGGCCTCGCCGTGCACACGCTCAATAAGGAAGTCAACTCGATTCTCTCCACCCTCAACGGCATCTCCCTCGACGACGGCGCGAGTCAGGTGACGGCCATGCAGTCCTCCATCTCCAGCCTCAAGGCTTCCTCCAACATCATCGCCAACTCCAAGCTGCGCAGCCCCTCCAGCGTCAAGTCCTGCATGGACTGCCTGGTCATCTGCCCGGAGTCCAAGATGGACACGGCGGCACTGAACGACGCTTCCTCCAAGCTGCAGGCCATTTCCGACCGGCTCTCGAAAGCCCGCCCGCTGCAGGCCACCGCCCTCTCCATCGTGCAGTCCACCTCGGACCGCAGCACCTATGCCCAGTCCTCGGCCCTGCTCTCGGTGTGGAAGCCCAAGTGGGAGCAGTTCAAGAGCCAATACAACGGCCTTAACACCCAGGTCAAGCAGCTCATGCTCATCAGCAAAGACAGCAACTTCAGCACCTCGGCGCAGGCGTTCGAACAGCTCTGGACCGTAATCGATTCGCGCATCGCCTCGCGCAACCTCAACGGCATTGACGGGGATTTCGCCCAAATCAGCTCCCTCACCGGCCCCCTGCGCTCGGTGGTGAGCAGCGGCATGGCGCCCTACAACCGGGCCCTCTCCGCCAAGAACCAGGCCGGCGACGCCCTCATTCAGGCCCGCTGGGGCACCCTGCCCTCGGACACGTCCACGGTGCTGGCCTACAACAAGCTGGCCACCCGCAAGGTCGCGCTGGACGGCAACTTCACTCCTCCGCTCACCACCTCGCAATACGACACCCTCACGACGGCCTACCTGGCCGTGGTTTCGGACGCCGCCTCGGTGCACTCCCCGGCCGCTTCCAGCGACGACCTCGTATCCAAGGCCAGCGAGCGCTTCTCCCAGCAGTCGGTGACCGGCGTCTTCGCCCTCACCTCGGCCATCGTGCCGCTCTCCACCAACACCCGCAGCCAGGTGGCCCCGGCCATCCCGCCGGCCGTGCTGCTGCTGGCCGATTTGGCCATCGCCTCGGTGCTGCTGGTGGCCTTCATCGGCGTCCTGCTCTATTTCAGGCCCATGTTCCGCAGCCGCGCGATGCTCGGCATCTGGATGGTGCTGCTGCTCGTGCTGCTCTTCGGCCTGGGCTTGGGCTCGGTGGGCCTGTACATGGTGATGCACCAGAA
>CABMCD010000033.1 GCA_902384555.1 uncultured archaeon
GTGGAAGGCGCGGATGCGCCAAGCGGTGAGGAAGGGGGAGAGCCGGCGGCAGACATCGGCAAAGAGGGCGGGCGGGCAGAGGCCGGCGCGGATGGAGGAATCGGGGTGGAAGGCGCGCGGGCCGAAAATGGAATGGCCGGAGCGGAAGGCATGCCGCCGGAGCCGGAGTCGTCCGAATCGTCATCGGATGAGGGCGGCGGGGAAGGGGGCGAGCCGGAGAGCGGCGGGCGGGGCGGAAGCGAGGGTGAAGAGGGAGAAGCGGAAGATGCCGGCGCGGCGGGCATGGATGGAGGAGAGCTTGGAGCGGCGGAAGGCGCAGGCATGGAAGAAGAGCTTGGAGCGGCCGGGCGGAGCGGAGAGGCTGAAGCGGCCGGGGGGCGGGAAGCGGAAGGCGCGGATTTTTTCCCGAAGAGCGAGCCCAGATTGCCGAACAGCCCGCCGGAAGATTTGGCCGGAAGGGCCGGGGCGGAAGCGCCCAAGGCCGGGAAAGCGCCGGGCGGGGAAGATGAAACGGGAGAAGAGGGAGATGGAGAACTGGAAAGCGAAGCGGCGGTTGGCGCGGAAGGAGGCAGTGGGCGGGCAGGCGGTGTGGAAAACGCCCGCGCGCTGTCGGAAGGCGAAGACGGCGAAAGGCCGGAAATGGATGGAGAAGCGGACGGCGCGGGCGGGACGGGAGCAGATGGAGAAGAGCTTGGAGCCATGGCGGGAAGGGCGGAAGAAGCGGGAGGAGAAGACGGAGATTGGCCCGCAGCCGCCGGCGCGGAAGCCTTTTTGCCGAACAGCGATGACATGGAAAACTTCTGGACGGGAACGGGGGCAGATGAAGAAGCCGCCGCCATGGAAGAGGAGGGCGGACTGCGGGAAGCGGACGGGCCGGAGGCCGGGCGGCCCGGGAGCGGGGAGCCGCCGCTCGAAGGCTTTCCGTTTCCATCCTCACCCGGCTCCTTGCCGAATTCGGACAGCTCGCGCTCCACCTCGCTGGAAACGCCGGGGCGCTGGCGGGGCATCTTGGGCAGGCTGATGTTGATGAGCCCGCCGCCGCCAGTCGTGGGGACGGAGAGGTCGAGCGTGCGCGCCTGCGCCTGGGCCTCGAAGAAGGAGGTTTCGTTGAGCAGCTCATCGGCCTTGAGCAAATCCAGCTCGTCGGAATCGTCCAGCGAGGGCGGCTCGGCCGAGGCGGGCGCGGCGGCCGCATCCAGCTGGCGCGCCTCGGCCACCATCTGCGAAAAAGACGGGTAGGACGCGTCCGAATCCGAGAGGGGGGAGCCTGAAGCGGAAGAGGCGCGGCCTGAACCGGAGTAAGGCCCGGAACGGCCGGGCGGAGCACGCGGGCCGGACGAGCCGGCCGGTCTCCAGCCGGCGGACGATGAGGACGCCAAGGTTATACCCCGAATACCCAGTTCGAGTTCTTGTTCGCCGCGTCCAGGACCTCCTGCGGGTTCATGTAATAGTGCGAGACGATGGCGCCCACCGAGTTGATTTCGCGGTATTTCTTCTTGGTCATCCACGAAAGCACGTTGGCCTTGTCGGCGACGTCCTGCTCGATTTCCTTCTGCGTGAGGCCCGAGTAGAGGCCGATGGTGGCGGCCAGCGTCGTCATCTTGCCGATTTCCATCATCTTGTCGTTCTTGAGGTCCCAGCGGTAGAGCACGTTGGGGTCGCCGCCCTTCTGGATTTCGGCGAACTCGAGCGTGCGGCGGATGTTGAGGCGCCGGTGGCGGAACTGGACGATGATGCCCGCGAGCGCGTCCATCACTTCGTGCGGCATGTCGATGGGAGGCGTGGTGAGGCGGGTGATGGTCTCCTCCGCGTTGTCGGCGTGGATGGTGGCATAGATGGAGTGGCCGGTGTGCATGGCCTCGAACAGGATTTCAGCTTCGCGCTGCTTGCGCACTTCACCGACGATGATGCGGTCGGGGCGCATACGAAGCGAGTTCACCAGCAAATCCAGCATGGTGATTTCGCCTTTTCCTTCGGCATTGGGCTCGCGCGTGGTGAGCGGCACCCATTGCAGGAAGGAGGGCAGCGTCAATTCGCGCGTGTCTTCAATCGAAATCACGCGCTGGTTCGCGGGAATGAGACAGGCCAGGGCATTGAGGAACGACGTTTTGCCCGAGCCGGTGCCGCCCGAAACGAGAAGCGAGAGTTCGTTCTGAATCGCGAGCCAGATGATTCCTCCCACTTGGGGAGACAGGCAATTCAGCTCCACCAGATACGGCAGGGTCCATGGATTCTTCGAAAACTTGCGAATCGTGAGCGTGTTGCCGAAATTGGAAACCGGGTAGAGCGTGGCATTCACGCGCTCGCCGGTGGGCAGATGCGCGTCCATGAGGGGGTTGAGCACGTTGATTTGCTTGCCCACGCGCCGGCCGATCATGGCCGCGTAATCGTAGATGGCCTCCTCGGAATTGACCACGACGTTGGTCTTGCACCAGCCGTATTTCTTGTGATACACCCACACGGGGTCGCGGCTGGAGTTGATGACGATTTCTTCCAGCTTCTCGTCGTGCAGCGGGGCCTCCAAATCACCCAGGCCCAAGCTGTTCTGAATCAGGTAGGCAATCAGCACTTTCTTGTCGGCTTCCGAGAGGGTGGGGAAATGCTTGGTGAGCAGCATCTGCGCGCGCTCCTCGAACTTGGCCTTCACCGCGTCGCGCTTGCGCACGTCCATGATGTCCATCAGGTCGAGCTTCACCGTGGTGATGAGCTCGCCGCGCAGGGTGTTGAGCACCATGCGCGTGCCCTCCGAGAGGCCGCGCACCGAGAGCTCGTAGTGAAGGACAAAATCGTCGGGGTAGTACATGACGCGCGACATGACCTTGATGCTCTCGTTGTCAAACAAGTAGGATTCGATTTCCTTGCCGCCTTCGTGGACCCCGTAGTTGCCGGAGAGGATGTCGGTCGTCGGCTTGGGACCCGTTTCTTTCGATGGTGCGTCCGCCATATGCAAATACCCCCTCATGAATTGAGTCTTCCTCTCGCCAAACGCTTTTAATGCCTTTTACCACCGGAAGCGGCCGGCGTCCGCTTGGATTTGGGCCGGGCGGTCGGGCCGGAATTTTTGGACGGTTTCGCCGCTTTGGATTTGGATGCGGCCGGGGCGCGGCCGCTTTTGGAGGATGCCGGTTTTTTGGGTTTGGACGCGGCCGCTGGCGGCAAAGCCGCGCGGCCGGCTGCAGGCGCGGATTTGGCAGGAGCGGGAGCGGGATGCTCGGCCTGCACGAAAATGGAGGCCAGTTCGTAGAGCAGGATGGTGCGCGTGGCCTCGTCCTGATTGAGCACCGGCAGCCAGCGCTCGCGGCTTTCGTGCGCGCCGGGCGCGAAGAACGCGTCCAGCGAGGCGCGCACTTTGAGGTAGCGCGAGAGCAGCGGCTGCACGTGCCCGCGGTTGAGCAGCAGCTTGGAATAGTGGCCCACGGCCGACGCGCGCAGGGCGGCGGAGGCCGACTCGTCGTGGATGATGCGGTCGAAGAAGGCCGCGCGCATGGCATACACCGACTCGCGCGACGTGTCGTCCAGGCGCGAGACGAAGCGCAGGTAGTCCGGCGCCGGGTCGCCGCTGCCCGGCTGGTACGCGCGCTGCAGGGCCAGGCGCGCCACGCGGTAGTGCAGAATCGGCCGGATGTCGGAGCGCTCGGTCATGATTTGGGCGTAAATGGCCTGCGCCTTCTGCGCCACCGCCGCGTCGGTTTTGGGGTCGGCGGCCAGCAGCAGCGACTGCAAAGCCTTGGTGAGGTTGATGCACATTTCGATGGCCAGGCGCTGGTCGGGATTCGCGTTCTCCAGCAGGGCGAGGAAGGCCTGCTCCTCCTTCACGGTCTGCTCCTCGCCGGGCGGCATGGCGCGCATCTTCCAGTACATGGCCTCGGCGCGAAGCGCGAAAAGGTATTTCTTCTGCTCCCAAGTCGCGGAGGACCAGTAGGCCTCCATCTCCTCGTGCGAGGGCGCGGGGCGCATCAGCTCGGCGCGGTACGCGGCCTCCCATTCGGCCGGCTCCACCGGCGCGCTGGGAGCGGCTGGGGCCGAGGCGGACGCCTCGCTGGAAGGCAGGGCCGGCTCGGTCGAGCCCAAGATGTCATCGGACTCTTCCTTGAGCGGCACGGAGGAGAATGAAACCGAGGCGGAGGAAGTGGACAGCGGGCTGGAGGGCAGCAGCGGCTTGCGCCGCGGGCCAAGCTCCGACAGCTCCAGAAGAGGCTCGGCCGGCTCGGACGGAGGCGCGGAGGGCCGGCCGGAAGAAGGCGCGGCCGTGCGGGCGGGCGGGGCGGAGGGCGCGGGGGCCGGCTTGGAAATCGCGCGGGAGGGTTTCTCGCGCGAAATCAGGCGGGCCGGAAGCGGCAGGTGGGCCGGCTCCATCGGCACGGCCGGGACGGGGGCCGGGGGCTTGGAAAGCTCCGCCGCGGGGGCAGGCATGAAAGGAGCGGGGGCCGGGCCCGTTTTTTCAGCGGCAAACGCCGAAGGGGCGCGCTCTTTTTCGGCAGTCGGAACGGGCTTTCTTTCCATTTCAAACGCCCGCCCGCGCATCTCCTGCGCCGCGCGCTCGGGAGCGGGAGGCTGGCGGCCGGTTTCCTGCGGCAATACCAGAGTGGCCGGCTCGTCCAGAGAAAGCGCCACGGGCCCATGCTCGGGATGCTGGGTGATGTGCCGGGATGCGGGTTGCACGGACCGGCCCAGAAGCGCATCCAAACCGGAAGGGGCGGGGGATGAGGAGACGGACGCCGGCTGTGGAGATGGCGACGGGGGCTTTGGCATGGAAAGCGGCTTTGTGGAAACGGAGGCAGGGCGGGATTGGGAAGCGGCCGGCCTGGCGCCCGGGGCCGCGGGGGGAGCGGAAGGAGATGAAAGGGCCGCGGACATCTTGGAGAGCGGCCGGGCTTTTTTGGGCGGCAGGGATTTTCCGCCGCGGCCGCTGGAAGAGGAGCCCTCATCGTCATCCGAGCCCGGCTCGCCCAAGGGCGAAGGGGTGGCCAAAGCTTCCGGCCGGGGTTGGGGAGCGGCCGGTGCGGATGGAGCGGAAGGCTTGGGCGCGGGCTTGAAGAGAGAGGAGAGGAAGGACGGGCCGGACGGCGCGGGTGCGGAAGGTTTCGCGGCCGGAGAGGACGAAACCGGCCAGACGGGGCCGGAGGCGGAAGACGGGAATTTCTTGGATTTGGATGGAGCCGGTGCCGCGGCTTCGGGTTTGATGACAAATGGAATGTCGGGCGTGAGCATGGCGGGCGGAGTGGAAATGGGTTTGAGCGAGGACGGCTTGGACGGAGCGGAGAGCGGAGTGGGAGAAACGGAGGGCTTGGAGACAGGAGCTTGGCGTGCAAAAAGCGCCGGCGGGCGTGAAAGAACCGGCTGCTTTGCAGGCGCCGGGCGGGGCGCCACTACGACGCGGGCGGGCGGGGGCGAGGGCTTGGTTATGGGCGCAATCTGGATGGAGTGCAGAACCAAGGCGGCCGGGTTGGGAACCGGCTTGGATGGGGAGGGCGAGGGCAGGAAAGAGGACGGGGCCGGGGAGATGGGAGAGGCGGGGATGTGGGCCGAGGCGCTGCGGCTGGCGGGTGAAGCGGCAGGCGGTTGCGGTTTTTGAATTTCCGGGCGGGGGACCGCAGAGACGCGGATGAA
>CABMCD010000034.1 GCA_902384555.1 uncultured archaeon
CCCCCCTATGACGTGCTCGGCTACTCCTGCGCCACCCAGCCCCTGCTCAAATTCACCAAGGCCGCGCTCGGCTCGGAGGAGGCGGCGCTCCTCGCCTGCAACAACGCCTGCAGCGCCAGCCGCTTCAAGGACTGCACCACCAACGCCCCCCTGCTCACCGTCAACCGGACCGTGTCCGCGCCCACCGCCCCGGCCGCCTCCTGGCCCTTCACCGACATCAACGCCTACTCCTCCACCCTCTCGAAAGTCTACCCCACCCCCGCGCCCAACTCCAACACGCCTCCCGCGCAGGACCCGCGCGACTATTACAAGCCGCTGCTGCCCTACCCGACCGACGCGGGCGGCAAGGCCCTCGACTGCCTCGGCGCCGACAGCGGCACGGCCGCCTGCAAAACCTACCTCGCCAACCAGGCCATCCGCGGCCCGGCCGGAGCCAAGGTGTTCGAATGCTCCTCCAACGGCGACTGCCTCTCCGGCGTGTGCGACACCAGCTCCTATCTGCGCGGCGGCTGCTTCCTCAAAAACGGCCAGTCGGTGGACTGCGGCTGCCGCTATGTGGCGGACTGCAAGCACGAATACCCCTGCGAGGCGCTGCCGGCCGGCGGCTCCCCGCGCTACGTCTGCGAGAGCAACCGCGCCCGCTGCGAGGCGGCCTTCGGCGGGCAGGACAAGCTGGACGGACAAGTCGTCACGGTGTGCGACTACCGGCCCACCACCTCCAACGTGTTCGGCGTTCAGCTGGGCCTCAAGGCCAGCAACTCGCCCGGCCGGACCGACGCCGGCGAATACGCCTACTGCAACAACTTCTGGGGCTCGACGGTGGATTTCACGGTCGGTTCCATCGACCGCTTCGCGTGCAGCCCCTACGACAAATACAACGAGCCGCCGGTGGAATTCGCCAACCGCCAAGTCTACTCCGACACCAACGCGCTGGTGTGCGCGGACGGCAGCGACCTCGTGTGCAAGAACGGCTATGCCTGGTCGCAGCAGTGCAGCGCCTACTCGTGGGGCGAGCACAGCGTCTGGATCGGCCCCGACTGCAGCAACGACGACTGCAGCCACGAGGACAAGAACTTCTGGACGCTGAAGGGCAATCCCCGCGAGGGCGCCGCCTGCCTGTCGGGCGCCACGCCCGTAAAAGGAAGCGGTTGGACTCCCAACACCGGCTGGACCGTCGACCTCGTGCGCTGGACCCCCTTCTACGAGCTTTACACCGTGCCCGACCGGCCGGTGGTCGGCGGCCCCTACCCGGTTGGCCAGTATGCGGATTCGGGCGGCCAGCTCAAGGCGGTGAAGGGCGTGATTTACACTTCCTCCAATGTCAATTTCTGCAGCAACGACGCCGGCCGCTCGCTTTCCGGCCTCGGCGGCTCGTGTGACGAGACCAAGCCCGAGAGCTGCACCTGCAGCGGCCCGCTCTCCGGCCTCGCATGGAACGACGTCAAGCTCAAGCTCATCCAGGCCTGCCACCTGCAATACGGCAAGGACATCGTGCTCTTCCGCCCCGACAACGCCAACTCCAACACGCCGGTCGGCTCGCCCGCATGGCAGCAATACGTGGAAAAGACCTGGCTCATCTTGGGCTACGGCGACTGCCAGACCAACCTGCAGGACGAGCCGGTGGTGGTGAGCTACGGCATCTGCCGCCCCTGTTCCACTTCGCTCACCCTCGCCTCGCAGGGCGTGAGCCACACGGCCGCCTACTGCCCGGCCGGCTGCCGTTCCAGCCGCTCCTACGACAACGTGGGCCTGTGCGACTGCAAGAACAACCAGTTCAACCTGCCCGCCGTCGCCTTCCCCGCCTCGGCCGGACCGGACACCAATCCCGACTTCGGCTTCCTCGTAGGAAAAGTGGACGAGTTCCAAAAAGCGGCCGTGCTGCCGCTGCTCGACCTGCGCGCCTATCCCATGCCGGCCCAGCCGCCCGACATCCGCTTCCAGCTCACCGACGACAACTGCGCCTATTGGGGCGCGGTCACTGAAAAGTCCGACGTGGTGCAGGACCCGAACGGCGGCTATACCAGCGTCTACTTCTGCCGCTCCAGTTCCTATTCCAACCTCCTGCTCACCTACCTGTCCGGCAACCACTCGGCCGTCATCCTCGACGCCGCCGCGCTGCCGGCCGCCGCCGACCAGCCGGCGCAGGACGCCGCGCGCAAGAAAGTCACCCAAATCCGCCAACTCTGCCCCGACTGCCTCACGGCGCTGGAATATCAAACGCCCATCGACCTGCCATCGCTCGCGGCCGCCCCGGCCGGCTATCCGCTTGAGCTGAACGCCAGCATCGAGGCCTACAGCGGGGGCGTGAAGTTCGACCCCCTGCGCATGGAGCCGCCCGCCTGGCCCGACCCGGCCGGCGAGAAGGCCGTGTCCGACGTCTCGATGCTGGTGCTGGACGTGGATTTGAGCGGCGCCTCCTCCAACCCCGACGCGCTCGCGGGCCAAATCGACCTGCTGGTCAACCTCTCGCGGCGCACCCTGCAGCACGTGGGCTGGCCCACCATCCTGCGCCTCACCTACACGCGCGGTGCGGCCGGCGCCCTCACTTCCGAGGCCGTCTATAAGGCGCTCTACGACCGGCAGGCCGACCTGACGCTGGCCGGCGTGGGCGGCATCCTGCTTCCGCCGCTGGACAATGCCAACCACGACACCGTGGGCCAAGCCTACTCCGACCCCTCCAATGCCGGCCGTCTGCTGGACTTGGGCGGCAGCCGCTCGGAAGTCAACACGGCCGGCACCACCTTCTGCGCGGCCCAGAACGGCTCCACTGAATATTTGCACCCCAAAATCATGGTGGGCCTGCAGAAGATTTACACCACGCCCAACTGCGGCTGCTCGCCCTGCACGGCGCTCGAAATCGCGGCCGGGGAGTGCAACCCGCTGTGCTACGACGGCCAGCCGGGGCACGACATCGCCTCCTACAAGGGACCCAAGAAAATCTCCGACGCCATTGCCGACGGCGACGTCCCGACCTGCTCGGCCGCGGGCAAGAAATGCGAGCCCTTCTGCATCAACGCCGCCTCCTGCAACGTGGTCAATTCCAGCGCCTGGGCCGCCAAGACCACCACCTGCACCGCGCTTCGCTCCACCAACGAGCCGCCGGTGCCCTGCTGCTCGGGCAGCGGCTGCGTCTCCAAAACCAACCCCAGCCTCAACACGCCCATCGGCAGCCACTTCTGGCCGGACTGCGACATCCAGGCCAACATCTCCCTGGGCCAGCTCGCCGACTCCACCATCCATCCCGACGCCAGCTACCTGCTCGCCGGCCTGCCGCACAGCCCGCAGGTGTTCTGCCTGCAAAGCCCCTCCAACGACCCCAACACCCCTCGGGCCAAATTCACCTTCCGCTCCCTCGCCTCGGTGGAAATGAGCCCCGAGCCGGTGCTGTTCCCCAAATACGGCTCCAACACCTCCGACTGCGGGCGCACCAACGTCCCCGGCATCGATGCGACGCAGGTGGCCTGCGGCACGCCGCTGCCCCCGGTGCTGGACACGCTGTGGTCCTGCACCCAGCCGGCCTGATGAACCTAATATAAACCTTCTTCGAGAAGGTGGAGCCATCCGCGCAGATTATCGAGGTGTTTTTGCATGTATCCCGTGTCGCCCCAAGCCTATGACCGCGCCTCCACGGTCTTCTCTCCCGACGGACGCCTCTTCCAAGTTGAATACGCGAAAGAGGCCGTGCGCCGCGGCGCCACCGCAATCGGCGTGGTGTGCACCGACGGCGTGGCGCTGGTGGCCTACAAGAACGCCGGCACGTCGCTCGTCATCCCCGACTCCATGAAAAAGATTTTCGAAATCGACAACCACATCGCGGCCACCGCGTCGGGCCTGATTGCCGACGCGCGCCGCCTCGTCGATGTCGCGCGCCTCGAAGCCCAGCGCCACCGCATGGCCTATGCCGAGTCCATCGGCCTTGAGGCCATGGCCAAGGAGCTGTGCGACCTGATGCAGGTCTATACCCAATATGGCGGCGTGCGCCCCTTTGGCGTGTCGCTCCTTGTGGCCGGCGTGGACGACAAGCCCCGCCTCTACGAGGCCGAGCCCTCCGGCGCGCTCACCGGCTTTAGGGCCTGCGCAATCGGCGCCGGCAAGAAGGAGGTCGAGGAGTTCTTTGAGAAGGAATACAAGGACTCGCTCAACCTTGATGCCGGCATCGCCCTCGCGCTCAAGGCCCTGCGAAAATCCGGCGACCTCAAGCTCGACGCCTCTTCCATCGAAATCGCCGTCTGCTCCGTCAAGACCAAGGAATTCGAGGTGCTCACGGCCAAGGAAGTGGACAAGCACCTCAAGGCTTGAAACTCGGCTTCGGGACGTGACCCCTGATGGCGTGGCAAGACGAACTGCGGGAGTTCATCCGCTCCCAGCTGGCCTCCGGCACGCCGGTTCCCGATATCCGACGCCAGCTGGATGGCGCGGGCTGGAAATCCGAGCTCTATGAGCCGGTGCTGCAATCCCTGCTGCCCCGCCGCGTTTCCCAAAACCCGCCGGGTGCATCTACTTCAAAGCCCTCGCCTTCCCCGCTTGCAGCTTCCGGGCCTTCCTCTTCGCCTTCCAGTCTCTCCGCCTCTGCGGCCCCGGGCTCTTCTTCCGCGTCGGCCGTTTCTCCGGCTACCTCTTCCGCCCCTGCGTCGCGCCCACTCGCTTCCTCCTCTCTTTCCTCTTCCCTCTCTCCAAGCGCCGGCCCCGTTTCTTCTTCTGATTCCGAATTCCCCTCCTCGCCCCCCAAGCCCATCAACCCGCGCGCCTTGGAGGGCCAGCCCCTCTTCGCGCCGCTGTCGGCCATTACAAAATCCTTCTCCTCCCCCGCCCCCCCCGCCACCGCTTCACCCCAAACCCCCCGCCCGCCCGGCCTCCGCTTCTCCACAAACCCCCGGCCCGGCCGCATCTCCTCCCTCTTCCATGCCCGGTCCCGCTTCTTCCCCGGTTTCGCCGCATTACATGACAGCGGGCGCCAACCCCGGCACCCCCCCCCCCCCGACCCCCCC
>CABMCD010000035.1 GCA_902384555.1 uncultured archaeon
ACGGATAGGGATGGATAGATACAACGCTACAGGAGAATATAAATATCATCGGGGGAAAAGGGAAAGCGATGGAGGTCAAGGAAGGGTGGAAATCCACCTGCCGGGCGGTGCTGGGCGGCGAAATCGGCGAGCTGGATGAGTATTCCCAATACCTTTCCGGTCTCAACGACCCGCTCATCGTGCGCCAGAGCGCGAACGGACGGCCCGTGGTGATGACCAGCGAACACTACCCGCCGGACGCCCCTGTCGAGGACATGGAAAAAATCGATTTTTCGGCAAAATTCGAGCCGCTGGACCTCAACGACATCAAGGACATCGACTCCCTGCGCGCGGCCGTGGCCGAGCGGACCCAATACTGCGGCGACGTGGTCATCGGCAACTCTAAGTTCGTGGAAAGCTCGTCTGAAATATCAGACAGCTTCTATATTTACAAGTCGGTGCGCATTTCCGGCTGCAAGCGCGTGGCTTACTCACAGTGGATGCGCCTCTCTGAGGACATCTACGGCACCAACGAGGGCGGCGAGACCAAGGCCTGCATCCGCTGCGGCATCGTGTACCGCAACCAGCGCTCCTTCGAGCTGTGGATTGGAGGCAACACTTCGGATTCATATTATTCCTACGGCCTGGAAAACTGTCAGGACTGCATCTTCTGCTTCAACCTCATCGGCAAAAGCCGATGCATAGGCAACGTGCAGCTCACGACCGACAAATACACGGACCTCAAGAAGAAGTTGCTGGCCGAAATCCGGCAGGAACTTGTGAAAAACAAGACTTTGCCCTCGCTGGTTGAAATTGTCAACCAAGGAAAGGCGAACCATGCCCCGGCCCGGGCGGCGGTGAATGGGCTGGCTTATGCACCCAGAGACAACGACAAAACAGGCCTGGAAAGTGCATTTTCCGGCGCCACGGCCGTGGTGTTGGGGCGGCGGCTCAAGGGCATCGACGCCTATGCCCAATGGCTTATGCGCGACAGCATCGTCCCCCGGGACGCGAAATCTGTGTTGAGCGATACGACCTTGCAGGTGTCGGATTATCCGGTGATGCGCGAGCTGCCCCTCAACCGCATCGTCACGCAGGAGGAGGCGCTGGTGCTGGGGCAGAAGCTGCAGGCCCCGCTGGCGCTGGTGGAGACGGCTTCGCTTTCCAGCGCAGTGTGCATATTGGAGGGCATCGCCTATTTCCCGCCCGAGCGGAGGTTGGGCACCTACAAGAATTTGGTGGCCTGTCAATGGGGCTCGCAATCCACAGACTGCTACCGCACGGTGGTGGCCGCCTATGACAAGTACTGCGGCTACAACGCCTGGCCGAGAAGCTCGGAAAACATCTACGGCAGCGGGCTGGTGTTCAATTCCGAATACGGCTTCAAGTGCTTTGACGGTCTGGCGCTCAAGCGCTGTTTGGAGATGGATTCCTGCCGCGAGTGCTCGGACTGCTACTTCTGCCACAACGTCGAGAACTGCCAGGAGTGCATGTTCTGCTTCAACGTGAAGGCCAAAAGATACGCGATTGGAAATGTCGAATATCCCCGCGAGCAGTACCTCAAAATCAAGAAGATGGTGCTGGCCGAAATTGCCGAGAAGTTGGAGAAAAACAAGAGACTCGAATACTCGATTTACAATATCGGAGCGAAAAAATAATCATTCCAGTTTCTTCTGCCCCTCGCGCGCGCGGCCTTTCTCCTCGCTCGCCTTTTTCTTTTCCTTGGCCGCATCGAACCAGCCGCACCTGTCGGTGCAGTAATAATAGCCGTCCTTGCCCGCGATGGTGGGCACGCCGGAGGCCGATTCGATGCGCGCGGCCTCGGCCTCGGGGCCGGACTGAATCAGGCCCAGCCCCATGTGCGAGAGGATGCACAGCTTGGGCTTTGCCGATTTGAGCAGCTTGATGAGGTCGCCGGAATGCAGGTGGTCGGGGATGCCGTCGGCCGCGGATTTGAGGTTGTTGGCGATGAGGACGTCGAGGCCGGCGTAGGCGCGGTCGTGGATGCCGGGCAGGTATTCGGTGTCGGAAGTATAGCCAATCTTGACGCCGTCCATTTCCAGCACAAAGCCAAAGCCGGCTTTGTCATCGTGCTTCACGGGAACGCCGCGCAGGTGGAAAGAGGAAGCGGGTGTGGAAGGACCGGCGGGCGCGCGGGCGGTGGAAGACGAGGGAGATTTCTCTTTCTTTATTTCGAATTGCCGCGAATCGTTGGGCCCGAAGGCGGCGCATTCGCCCAGCAGGCCCTGGTGGTAGCGCGAGACGGTGCGGTCCCCGTGCCGGTCGCCCTCCAGCACCGACTGGGCCGCCACCAGCAGGCCGCGGCGCGTAAAGGTGAAGCCGCTCATGGCCTCGGCCAGCACGCCCGCGTCCGACACGTGGTCGACGTGCATGTGCGTCACGATGAGCGCGTCGGTTTTGGTGGGGTCCTGCCCCGCGTCCAGCAGGCGCAAGAGCGCCCCGGGGCCGGGGTCAACGTGGAGGGTGAGCGTGCGGCCCAGCAGCATGAAGCCGCCTGTTCCGCGCAGCTGCTTGACGAGGTTGAAGCGGCCGCCGCCGGTTCCAAGAAAGAGGATGTCGACCATGGAAGAAACAAGAAAGGGAATTCATTTATTGGATGCGGTTCTCCGGCTCCGGCCGTGGGGGGAGGTCAGGAGGATCGTGGAACTGGGAGGGGGGCGAAGCCCCCCTCGCGGCAATCATCGGCCTCGCGGGGCCGATGGTGCCACAAGGCGCCAGAAGGCGCCTTGCTGGTTTCGATTTATTGGATGCGGTCGGGCTCGCGGGGCGCGTCGGATGGCGCGGCCGGATGCTCGTCCGCAGGCGGCACGCCGGGAATGTGCGAGGAGGATTCGGTTTCCTGGGCGCCCAGGCGGCGCATCTGGGATTCCAGCGTGCCCAGCTGGATGGCGCCAAGGTTGAGATAGAGGGCGGCGACCATGAGGCCGGCGAACACCAGCGCCAGAAAGAGCAGGACGGGGATGACGCGCACGTCGTAGGGCGTGTAGGACGAGAAGGGCAGGGGCGAGGGCTCGGCCGGAACGGCGGCGGCCGGACTGATGTTGAGCAGCTCGGTGCTCTGCTGCGTCTTTCCGGAAGGGTCGGTCCAGCTGAGGGTGATGGGATAGCTGCCCGGAGCCAGGATGAGGCGCAGGGTGTTGTCATCCCCAATCGGCCAGCTGGAATTGCGCAGCACCAGCCTGGGCTGAACGGCCCCGCCGGAGCGCTCCAGCTCCAGCAGCACCTGCACGCCGTCCGCGGCATAGGACTGCAGGCGCACCGAGCGCACCGACACGTGGCTGGGTGCCCAGACATGCAGAGGCTGGGAGCGGCGCAAGAGCTCGCGGCCGTCGGAGGAGAGGAACCGCATCACCAGGAAGGCGTCGCCCGCGCGGGCGGACGGGATGGAGAGCGGGACGGAGACGGAAGGCTGGTCCGGCAGGGTCTGCTCGCCAGACAACTCGCCCAGCGACCATTGCAGGGCGAGGGGCCCCGGCCCCAGGCGGTCGAGGCCGCTGAGCTCGAGGGTGAGGTTGATGGGCTCGCCTTCGGTGAGCGCGGAGGGCAGGGAGGCCAGCTCGATTTCGGGCGCCGGACCGGAGCCGACGGTGTAGGTGAGCGCGACCGGGTCGCCGCGGGTGGAGAAGACATAGAGCGTGTGGGTTCCCAGCGAGCCGGGCTGGAACTCGAATTCGAGCGAGCCGTTGGGGCCGGCGGTCTCCTGCAGGTGGAGCTGCTCTTCCAGCAGGTGCACCGGCTGGCCCGACAGCTCGGGCGGCACATTCACATACACCCGCTGCCGCCCCCCGGCCGAAAGCGCGCTGCGCTGCAGAGCCGCGGTGAGCTGGGGCCATTGTCCCGTCTGCTCGTCGCTGACCGACAGGGTGCGGGCGGGCGCGTCGGCCAGGCCGGTGTGGATGGAAATCGGGCAGTGGTACACGTAATGGGGGTCCAGGCCGGCCGGCGCCTCGACCAGCCAGAACAGATAGGAGGTCTGGTTGGGCGCGCTGACCAGCAGGCGGGAGGAGGAGCCGGTGTCCAGCAGAGGAGTGCCGTTGGTGGCGCAGGAGGAAAGCGTGGCCGAGACCAGGCTGTAATCGGAAGAGGGATAAGGCAGCCACACCATGGCGCGGCCGCCGGGCGGGATGGTGTCGGACGAGGATTGCAGGGAGAGCAGCTCGTCCTCCGCCCGGGGGACAAGGCGGACGGCGTGCACCTGCTCGGCCGGCGCGCCCAGCGGGGAATCGCGCTCCAGTTGCAGCTCGCCGCTGCCGCTTACCATGGCCGAGATGGAGAGGGTGACGGCCGCGGACTCGGGCGTGCGCATGAGCGGGATGTGGGTGGCGTCCAGCGAGCCGACCTCCAGCCAGGTGGGGTCGGCCGGCACCCACTCGCCCAGCCACACCTCGGCCCAGGAATGGCCCTGCCAGGTGTTGGCATCAGAGGAATAGGCATAGCCGCTGACAAAGCGCGTGGGGTAGCCCAGGGAGCGCGCCATCGCCGAGAAGAGAAGGGTGTATTCGGTGCACACGCCCTGCGGCCGGTCGAGTATGGTGCGCACGTCCGGCAGCTGGTCGGTGAAGCGGGCGTCGTAGCGGATGTAGTCGTGCGTCCACGCGGCCAGCCGGGCGACTTTCTCGAACGGCGTGCTGGCGTTCGCGGTGATTTGCCGCGCGAGCGCCTCCACGCGGGGGTCGTCCGGCGACATGTCGGGCGTCAGGCGCAAAAAGCGCGCCTGGCCCGGCAGGGGGGCCGGGGAGGACGGCAGGGCGGAGAGGGGCTCGCTCGAGACGTGGATGGAGGAATTGGCGCGAAAGACGTAGGGGAACTTCGGCTCGGGGTCGGTGAAGTAGAGGTAGGGATTGCCGTAGGCGTCGTGGAGCACCTGCGCGGAGGGCGGGGCCTGCACCAGGCGCGAATCAATGGGCAGGCTGAGGTTGACGGCGAGGTTGCGCACATAGAGCGGGCCGGCGTCCGAGGCGCCGGGCGTGGCGTTGATGACGCGCTGCTCGTCGATGTAGTAGTCGCCCCCCGCCACGCGCGAGGGAATGAGCGCGCCATGCACGAGGCTGGAAAGCGCGAGAAGGAGTACGAGAAGGGAGGCCGGTAGCGCCCGGGCGGCGGGATGCACGTCCGCCCTCCTCGTCCGCGGCTTATAAATCTCCCGCATAAAAAGGAAAGCATGGAAAGAAATGGAACCCGCGAAACGGGAAGGCCCGGGCGGCCCGACATCCGCCTCGATGGCCGGAAAACCGCCGTTGTGGGCCGGCCCGGCTCGGTGCGCGAGCTGCTGGCCCTGCTCAAAATCAGCCCGCAGGAGGCGCTGGTGCGGGTGGACGGCAAAATCCGCCCCGACGGCTTCGGCCTCGCGGGGGCGAAAAAAGTAGAGATAATCCGCGTCGTGTTCGGCGGTTGATGCGATGGGCCAAAGCGCTTCTTTTTCCTGTTCCCGCTGTTCCGAGCCCGCCTGCATCGGCGCGGGCGAGACGGCGCGCTGCGAGAGGCACTTCCGCGAGGAGTTCGCGCACGAGGTGCGCCGGGCCGTGCGCGAGTTTTCCATGATAAAACCGCGCGAGCGCGTGGCGGTGGCCCTCTCGGGGGGGAAGGACAGTGTGGTGCTGCTCCACCAGCTCGCCGAGCTGCGCCAAAAACTGCCGATGGAACTGCTCGCCATCCTGGTGGACGAGGGCATCGCGGGCTATCGGCCCCCCACCATCGCCGTGGCCAGAAAGGCCTGCAAAAAACTGGGTGTGCCGCTGCACATCGTCACGTTCAAGAGCGAGACGGGCAAGAGCCTGGACTCGATTTTGCGCCGGCGCGGCAAGGGCGGGGCCCGGCGCGCCAAAGGCGCTCCCTCGACGGGAGCCTGCACCTATTGCGGCGTGTTCCGCCGCCTGCTGCTCAACAAGTCGGCGCGTAGGCTGGGGGCGGACAAGCTGGCGCTGGGCCACAATCTGGATGACGCGGCGCAGACGCTGCTGCTCAACGTGTATCGAAACGAGACCGACCGTCTGGCCCGCTTCTGGCCCGTCAGCCGGGAGGAAAAAGAGGGCGAAACACCGGCCGCCCCCCGAAGCGGACGGAGGGCGGAAACGCCCGATTTCATTCCCCGCATCCGCCCCCTCATCCGAATCCCCGAGCGCGAGGTGGCGCTGCTGGCCGAATTGGAAGGATACGGAATCCGCCACCAGTCCTGTCCCTATGCGAACGAGGCCATGAGGCAGACCGTGCGCGCCCAGCTCAACGAGATGGAGGACCGCTATCCGGGCACCAAAAGACGGATTTTCAACGCCTGGATGGAGATGGGAAAAAATGAAAAAAGCACGGCCGCCCGCGACGCTTCGCATGCGCTGCAAACCTGCAAAACCTGCCGCGAGCCCTCCAGCCAGGACGAGTGCGTGGCGTGCCGGATGAAGCGGGAAATCGCAGGGAAAAAATAGAAACCGCCGGCCTAAGCGGTCTGGCTTGCCTGCTTTCTTCCGCCCAATTGCTGAAAGCGGACTTGAAGCCCGATTTTGGCGGTGGGGTGGACCACGCCGGCATCCAGCACCGCCGTGACATCCGCCAGATTGTCCAGGCGCCGGATGGCCTCGATTTGGACCTCGTAATAGCCGTATTTCTTGTTCAACAGCGCGTCGCGGGCGTCGGCAGAGGAGAGCTTGGAGGCCTCGGCAGACTGGAGGGAAATGTTCTCGAAGGGGGAGGCATATTTGAGGCTGCCGGCGTTGCGCAGCACGAAGCGGTCGGCCTCGGTGAGGCGGGAGGGCGTGAACAGCTCCTTGAGCTTGGCCAGAAGATAGCGCGAGCGGGTGGCGGGTTTGGGCGTGAGGTGGATGAAAAACCCGTTTTGAGCGTTCATGGTAGAATATGGGGAAGGGATGTTAAAAAGAAACCGGCCGGGCGCGGAGGAACGGGGGAGAGGGGCGGGCGGCAGGCCGGGCGGCCCGGGCGAACCGGGTTTTGCCGGGGCGGGCTTCGGGACGGCAGTCTTATAAATACCGGGCGCGATAAGAAATCCAACACATAGCGAGTTTTCCCGCTATACTGCTCATCAGCGAGCAGGAGGGAGTGCATGAACAAGGACACGATTCAAAAGGCGCTTGAGACCGCGCTGAAAGGCAAAGGCTCCAAGAAGTTCACCCAGAGCGTGGAGGCTGTCTTCAACTTCCGCAACGTGGACACGGCCAAGCCCGAAAACCGCCTCAACCTCGACGTCGTGCTGCCCAAGGGCCGCGGCAAGAAGGTGCCGGTGGTCGTTTTCGCCGAGCAGCAGCAGGCGCTGGACGCCCAGAAGGCGGGCGCCGAGAAGGTCTTCTCCAACGCCGACATCCAGAAGATGGCGGCCGACAAGAAGGAAATCCGCCAGCTGGCCAAGACCTGCGAATTCATCGCCGCCCCCAACATGATGATTAACGTCGGTAAGAGCTTGGGTCAGGTGCTGGGCGCCAAAAACCGCCTGCCCCGCCCCATCACCGGACAGGTGGCGGACGCGGTCAAGCAGGCCGAGGCGCGCGTGCGCCTGGCCTCCAGAGGCAAATACCTGCCCACCGTTTCCTGCTCGATTGGCTCGGAGGCCATGAGCGTGGCCGATTTGGCCGAGAACTTTGATGCCGTTTACGAGAAAGTGAAGGGCAAGGTGGTGGAGTCCAACATCGCCTCCATCTATGTCAAACTGAGCATGGGCCCCGCCGTGCGCGCCGACGTGAGCGCGTCCAAGGAAGAGGCCGCGAACTCGAGTTGATTCTCATGACCAAACGCAAAGGACACAAGAAGGGCATGGTCGGGCATGAGCGCCCCGCCATGAAGGCCAAGAAGGAGAAGGTCGCCCAAATCAGCCAGCAGCTGAAAGGGGCCAAGACCGTGGCCCTGGTCGACGTGCGCAACCTGCCGGACCGCATCCTGCAGAAGGCGCGCAAGGACCTGCGCGGCAAGGCCGACTTCGTCATGGCCAAGAACACCGTGCTCACCCGCGCGCTGGAAGGCTCCAAGACGGCCACGCAGCTGGTGGAGAAAATCGACTCCCCGGCCGTGCTGGTGATTGCGAAAGACATGAGCGCATACCAGATTTTCAGCCATTTCAAGAAGGCCAAGACGCCCATCGCCGCCAAGCCCGGACAGGTCGCGCCCTTTGACATCGTAGTCAAGGAGGGCGAGACCGACCTGCCCCCCGGCCCGGCGCTCGCGGGACTCAAGGCCGCCGGCCTCAACGCGCAGACCAAGGCCGGAAAAATCATAATCGCCAAGGATTCAGTCGTGGCCAAGTCCGGAACCAAGATTTCGGATATGGCCTGCAAGGCCCTGCAGCAGCTGGGCGTCAAGCCCTTCTCGGCCGGCCTCAACATGGTGGCCGGCGTGGAGGACGGGATGCTCTATACCGCGCAGGTGCTGGACATCGACGAGGCGCGCCTCACGGCCGACCTCATCCTGGCGTCCGCGGACTGCTACAACATGTCCGTCAATGTCGTTTATCCGACTGAGCAGAATCGGTCGCAATTGCTGGCGAGTGCCTTGGGCGTGGCCCGGGCGCTGGCCGAGGAAAGCGGCGCGTACTCCAGTGCCCACATGGAGTCGCTTCTCGCGCGCGCAATCCGCATGCAGGCGACCCTCGAGGGCAAAGTCGGTAATTCGGAAAAACAGACAGCATGAAACAAATGAAAAAAATACTATAGGAGGAGAAGACTATGACCAAGATTGACCCCTATCTGCACGCGGCGCTGCTTCTCAAGGGCGCTGACAAGGAAATCTCCGAGGCCCACATCACCGCGGTCGTCAAGGCCGCCGGTGTCGAGGTCGACGCGGCCCGCGCGAAAGTGCTGGCTGAGGCGCTCAAGGGCGTGAACTTCGAGGATGTGCTCAAGGCGGCTGCGGCTCCCGTGGCCGTGGCGGCTGCGCCGGCTGCGGCTGGCGGTGAAGCCAAGAAGGAGGAGAAGAAGGAAGACCCGGCCAAGTCCGAAGCGGCGGCCGCCGAGGGTCTCGCTTCCCTGTTCGGATAAGTTAGTCCGAACAACCCCCTCTTTTTTATTTAATTTTAATTTTTCTGATTTTCAGCCTTTTTCCAAATTTGTTTCCCCAGCTTCAGCCCTAGAAAATCACGTTCGACATGTCCCAGCAGGCCGGGTCGGCGCCGGGACAGGGGTAGAGCGCCGAGAGGATGGCCGGCAGGACGAGGATGATGACAAAGCAGACGGCCGAGGCCGCAATCATGGCGGCCGCAAGCCCGCTGGCCCGGCCGGCGAATTCGGGATTGGGCAGCGCTTTGCCGGCCGCATAGGTGAGCGCCCCCAGCACCACCAGCAGCATCGAGAGCGCGGGCAGCAGGCCGGCGAGCTGGCCGTAGATCAGGCGGATGGCCCCCGCCGCGCCGCTCAGGCCGGAGTTGCTGGCGGCAGCCAGCGTGGCGGCGGGCAGAAGAAGCAGGAAAAGGAAAAAGAGGGGTCGGCGCATGGGGCTCACGGGCAGTTGAAGGGCTGCGAGAGGATGGTGGTTCCGTGGCTGGCCGTGAAGCGGCCCGGCCCGCGGTGCACGCAGGAGTAGGGCATGCTGGCGCAGCCGGAGGCGTCCAGGGGCAGGGTGCGCACCGTGGTGGAGCCGGCGGCCGTGATGGCCACCGTGCCCGAAGCGCCGGGGATGCAGACCGTGAGCGTGCCGCCGGAGGAGGAAGACCGGATGGTCAGGCTCGGCTTGGCGGCGGGCGGGACGGCCGGAACCGTGGCGGGCGGCTGGATGGCGCCGGCCGTCGAGTTGTCGGCCGTCGAGTTGGGGGCGCGCACGCAGCTGCAGTTGGCCGCGCAGGCATAGTCGGCCGGGCAGTCGTTGCGGCAGTAGGCGTTCGGGCGGCCCGCGAGGGGGGAGTCGAGCGAACCGGGCGTGAAGTTGGAGGTCGAGCCGACGTAGCCGCCCGAGCAGAGATAGAGGTCGGTGAGTTGGGGCTTGGGCACGCAGGTGCAGTTGGCGCCGCAGGTGAAACCGGAGCCATAGGACGGGTTCTGGGCGCAGTCATCGGCGCAGGTCCGGCCGCTTCCGTCTCCCCAGAGGCTCCCGCCGCGCAGAGTGTTGTTGCCGCAGGAGACAACCTGCTGCGGCTTGGGAGCGCAGGTGCAACCGGCCGTGCAGACCGTGCCGGGGGGGCAGTTGTCCATGCAGAGGTCGCCGCGGCTGGCGTTGAAGAGGCCGGGCGAGGCCGTGTTGGCCGCGCAGGTGACGTTGCGCGGGGCGGGCGGCGCTTGCACGCAGGAACAGCTGCCGCCGCTGGCCACACATTGCATGCGAACAGCCGGGTTCTCGGCCGGCGGGCAGAAGCCCGAGCAGACGCGGCCGGAGGAGATTGGTGCTTGAACGGCCGGGGCGGCTGAACCGCAGGCCGCGGAGAGGACGGGCGCGGGCAGGGCCAGGCCGAAGCCCAGAATTTCGATGGAGCCGGACTGGCACAGGCCGGCCGAAGCCGGATTGCCGGCCGTGTTCGGGGACGAGGCCGGGTCGTGCCAGCCGCAGGGGACTAAGGTGCTGTCGGGCTCGGCGGTCTTGGGCATGCAGGTGCAGTTGGCGCTGCAGGTTGTGTTGGAGGGGCAATTGTCCGAGCAGAAGTCGCCGCGGGAGAGGTTGAAGGTGCCGGGCTTGGCGGTGTTGGCCGAGCAGGTGACGTTAAGCGGCGAGGGGGCCTTGGAATAGCAGGTGCAGCTGCTGGAATTGCACAGCGGGAGGTTGGAGGGGCAGTCGCCGGCCATCAGGCAGGTGTCGCCGCGCGAGACGTTGAAGGCGCCGGGCGAGCGGGTGTTCTCGCCGCAGGTGACAGACCGGGGCACGATGGAAGCAGGCTTGCAGGCGCACGAGCCGGTGGCCGTGGTGGCGTTCCAGAAGGACTGGCAGGCATAGCCGGCCGGGCAGTCGTCGGCGCACTGCACCGCGCTGGGGTCGGCGATGTTCATCGGACGGCCGCTGGTGCAGGTGTAGTTCTTGGTTTGGCCCGAGCAGATGCAGTTCGTGCCGGCCTTGGAAGAAACCGCCATGCAGGTTTCGCCGGCCGGGCAGTTGTTGAAGCAGGCGACTCCGGGAACCTGAAGGATGGACTGGCCCGTGTAGTTGGAGGGCGCGGAGTTGCCGGGATTGCGCCGGTAGTCGCAGCCGAGGAGGTTGGGCGGGGGCGTGCAGGCGCAGGCCTTTGCATCCCACGTGCCGCCGCTGGCCGTGCAGTTGGCCTGCGCCTTGCTGTCGTTGCATATGCAGAGGCAGGACGCGAGGTTGCATTGCAGGTTGGAGGGGCATTGGCTGTTGATGCAGAAGTCGCCGCGCGAGGCGTTGAAGGTGCCGGGGAACTGGGTGTTGGCGCCACAGGTGACGTTGCGGGCCGCAGTAAGGTTGGGACAGGGCTTGGAAACGCCGATGACCACCGTTTCGGTGGAGGAGTCCATGCTCAGCACGCTGAAGGTGACGCTCTTGCCGCCATAGGACAGGGTGCCGGACTGGCCGAGCTGGACCGTGGCATAGGCCAGCGGGATGAGGGAGTTGGAGGGGTTGACGATGCCCAAAAAGGCCGACCTGGAATTTGGCCCGCCCCAGTCGGTGACCTGTAGCATCAGGCCGTTGACCGGCACGCCGGAATAGGTGAGGGTGTAGCGGTCGAAGCAGCCGGAGAGGCTGGAGTTGGACGAGGTGCTGCTCATCCACGGGCCGCAGGAGGTCAGGTTCTGCAACTCGGTCTTGTTCTGGTTGGGGCCATAGTCATAGCAGAAGCGGGACTGGACGCTGAGGTTGCAGAAGCGGTACTGGCTGCCGTTGGTCTGGGTGTAGGTCGAGCTGGAATAGGTTTTCCAAGCGCTCCAAGAGCTGCAGTTGACAGGCTGGACGACGGCGTTCGGGCCGTCCACGATGGAGGCCGGATAGGCCGCCGCGGCGGGCGCGAGAAGGGCCAGCGCGAATGCGAGGACCAGAAGAGCCGCCAGCGGGCGGGAAGCCGAGAACGCCATCCAATCACCAGAGAAAGTCATAGGAACACCCTCAGCAGTTGTTGCACTCAAATCCGGTCGAGCCGGTGGTGCTCAAATATGACGCAGACACGTCGGCGTGGCCGGCATAGGCGCAATACGCCCAGATGAACGAATTGCCCGAGGCGTCCAGCGTCTTGGTGGTGTCGGTGTCACCGAGCCTGAAATACACCGAGCCCTGCGCGGGCTTGCCGTCCGTCTGCACCGAAACGGTCACGGTGTCGGTCTGGCCCACGCAGATGGCGCTCGGCGCGTGCAGCGAGAGCGTGGTTTTGGGGGCCGGACCGGTGCCGGAGGGCTGGCAGGCGACGAGCGTCGGCACGCCGCTGGAGTCCTTGAAGGTCACCTGGCAGGAGGAGCCGGAGGGGCAGACGGCATAGGTGTTGACGACATTGAAGTTGCCCTCGCAGTAGGAGAGGTATTTGGAGCCATACATCTTGATGCAGGAGCTGAATTCGGGGTTGATGGCGCAGGTCTTGTCCACGCCCAGCTTTTTGCACTGGCAGGTGGAGGCGTCCTGTGTCTCGGTCAGCGGGTCGCAGGCCTTGTGCGTCACCGGGTCGAGGGCCGGGCAGACGCAGGAGCAGGAATCCTCGCTCCAGACCGAGCGCGCGCCGCTGCAGGCCTGCTTGCTGTCGCAGAAGCAGCCGCACTGGCCGGCGGCAGATTCGAATTTGGCGGTTTTGCCCGCCAGACAGGTCTTGGAGCAGGTGCATTCGCAGGTGGCGGGGTCGAGCTGGCCGAGGCGCTGGTTGGTGCAGGTGGCGACCAGCGAAGTGAGGCAGGTGCCGCAGCTGCAGGTGGCGTCGTCCCATTTGTGGGTGGTGATGTCGCAGGCGCTCTTGGCTTTCGGGTCACAGGTGCAGGAGCAGGAGTTGGCGTCAAAGGATTTGCCGGCCTTGGCGCAGGACGCCTTGGCGGCAGTCTGGTCGCAGACGCAGCCGCTGCCGTCCGCCGCGCAGGTCTTGGGGGCGGTGCAGTCGTTGCGCACATAGGAGTCGGTGCCGATGGAGGTGTCGGCGGGCTGGCGGCTGAAGCTGGATTTGGGCACCTGTGTGATGCTGCCGCTGCTGCACGACTTGACGCTCACCATCTGCGTCTGGCAGGCGCAGCCGGCGGGTTTGCCGGCAGAATCCTTGGTGGTCTGGCACACCTGCCCGGAGGGGCAGTTGTTGGAACAGTAGTAGAAGGGCTCGCCTTTTCCAAGGCCGCTGGGACCGCCCTGCGTGTAGCCGCTTTTGCCGACAACTTGCGAGCCGTCCATCAGGGTGAAGCTGGTGGCGCTGCCGCTGCAACCCCGCACATAGACGGGGTTGTTGGGAACGCAGGAGCAGGTGCTGGTGCCGCTGGTGGTGCAGGTGTAGCCGGACGGGCAGTCATTCTTGCAGTAGGCCGCCTTGGCGCCGTTGCCGATGCCCAGCTTGGTGTAGCCGGACGGGTTGGCGTTGATGGTGCTCTGATAGACGTCGCTGAAGGCCGAGAAGCCGCCGTGCGCCGCATAGTCGTCGGCGCGGCTGTTGCAGGATTCCACGCTGGCCATGAACATCTGGCAGTAGCAGCTGGAGCCGGAGATGGTGAGGTATTGGCCCTTGCTGCGGTCGCAGTCATCCTTGAAGTAGAGGTTGGTGGAGGGCACGGCGAGGGTGTAGAGGGGCTTGCCGTCGGCGGTCTTGGCGGCCGCGTTAAGGGAATCGGAAAGCGACTGCCCGCCCGCGCAGGAGCGGATGGTGACCGCCCAATGAAGGCCGGCCAGCAGCATCAGCAAAACAAGCGCCTGAAAAAGCGGAGAATAACGATTGGACTGGACCTTCATGCACCCACCTCATGAAACCGGGACCTGCGAATTGGAAACGCGAGAGGGAGGCGTGAATGAAAAGAGGAAATACGTCCGGCATCGCGCGTCAACAAGACCACACCCGAATGAAGAGGTCACGGCGTGCAGCTATAAAAAAGTATGGGCCGGCGGAGCGGAAAAAATGGGGTGAAAACGCCCGGGCGCATCGCGGGCGCGCTAGAAGCCGAACAGGGCGCGGGCCAGCAGAAAGAGCAGCAGCGCGCCCAAGCCACCGAGGCAGATGGGGGGGAGCGCCGGCAGGGCCACGCGCTTTTCAGTGACAAAATGCAGGGTGAAGTAAAGCGAGACGGTGGTGCCGACGGCCACGGCCAGTGCGCCCAGCGGACCGGCGATGGTGGAGGTGGACACGGCCAGCATGGCCGGCACGGCCAAATCGCCGGAGCCCAAATCCAGGCGGTCGATGGGGGCGGGCGGGGCGGTTGAGAAAGAGGCGGCTGGCGCGGAAGAAGAGCGGGAAACGGTGGGGCGCGAAGCGGCATTGGGGCCGGGAGATTGGACCGAACCGGGGGCGCGGAGGGGGGGTTTTTCTTTTTCATCCGTTTTGCTCTCGGCCGTAATGGTGAAGGACAAATCCTTCTCGCCCAAGTGCTGGGCGAGCTGGAGCATGTGCCGCGTCTTGAACACGGCAATGTAATCGTAGAGCGAGAGGCCCAGCACGAAGAGCACGGCCGGCCAGAAGCCCAAGGAAAAGCCGAACAGGGCCGCCACCCCGGCGGAGGAGAGCACGGCGGCCGTGTTCTTGAGCTGAGGGACAAAGAACTTGAGCACGGCAAAAGCCAGGCCGCCCGTTCCGGCGAGGCCAAGAGCGGCCCAGAAATCCATGTGCAGGATGCCGTTGAGCAGCGCGAGGAAGACCACCGAGACCGAGCCGCCCAGCATGGCGAATTCGAGCAGGCGGAAGGCGAACTTGCGCTTGATGAAGCGAATCGCCAAGATAGCCACCGCGGCGCCGAAGAGCACGTAGCCGATGAAGACAAAGGCGTTGAGCGGGTCGTCGGCCTGACCAGTGGGGGCGATGGAGATGTATTGCACGTCCGGATTGACGGCCGAGGCCGAGAGCAGCAGCAGGCCGCAGGCGAGGCCCAAGCCCTGCGTGATGATGAAGAGCAGCAGGATTTGGTTGAGGGGGTTTGAGAAAAACGAACGGTCCATGCTTTCATTCTCCTTTCTTGAGCTTGCGCAGCGCCTTCTCAAACGACGCGATGTCGGTGAAGGATTCGTAGACGGATGCGAAGCGGATGTAGGCCACCTGGTCGACTTTGCGCAGGCGCTCCATCACCAGCTCGCCGATGCGCGCGGTCGCCATCTCGCGCTTGGGGCTCTTGCGCAGGCGCTGCTCCACCGAGCCGACGATTTTCTCCACCGTCTCGCGCGAGAGCGGGCGCTTGACGCAGGCGCGCAAAATGCCGGCCGTGAGCTTGTGCTTGTCGAACGGCTCGCGGCTGCCGTCGCGCTTGACCACGTAGAGCTCGTCCAGCTCCATTTCCTCATAGGTGGTGAAGCGCCGGGAGCAGCCGTCGCACACCCGCCGGCGGCGGATGCGCCCGTCCGAGGTGTCGCGCGAGTCGATGACCTGCGAGCCCACATGGGCGCAGAAGGGGCACTTCATTGGGCCCTATTCGGGGCAGAGGATTATAAGGCTGGCATGGCTGGCTAAAACCTATGGGTGGCAAATCCTATACCGGCAAGGGAGACGGCGGGAGCAGCGGCCTTGGGGACGGGCGGCGGGCGCGCAAAAGCGAGCCCGTGTTCGAAGCCGTCGGCATGCTCGATGAATTGAACGCCGTCATCGGGATGGCCAAGGCCGAAGCGCGGCGCGCCGGCGCGGCGCGCATGGCGCCGGGGCCGGAAGAGACGGCCGGCGGCGAGGACGGGCAGCTGGCGGCCATCCAGTCGGATTTGTTCGAGGCCGGCTCGTTTTTGAGCGGATACCGCCATGCCGAGGAGGCCGAGGGCGCATTTGCACGCAAGCTCAAGCGCCTCGAAGAGTGGATTGACGGGATGGACGAAAAGCTGCCCCCGCTTTCCAATTTCATACTTCCGGGCGGCTGCGCCATGAGCGCGCGCCTGCACCATGCCCGCACCGTCTGCCGCCGCGCGGAGAGACGGGTGGAGGCATTGGATGTGCCTGCGAAAAAACAAGTGCTGCCCTACCTCAACCGCCTCTCCTCCTACTTCTTTGCCCGCGCGCGGCTCGAAAACCTCAACGCGGGCGTGGAGGAAACGGCGTGGAAAGGAAAGGAATAAACCGCCGCTTCAGCGTCTGGACGGGAGCCATTTCCAGCTTTTCAAAAACCAGCCCATGTTCGCCGGAAACAGCGGCGGGCGCTCCTCCACGCCCATCAGCAGATAGGCGCGCGCGTCGATGAGAAAGCCCAGATAGTTGAGCAGCAGGCGCTGCAGGACGGGCTGGCGGCGGCCTTTGAGCAGGATGTGGGCAACCTGCAGGAACCAGACCGGCAGCAGGAGCGCGCCCACAACGGCGGCATTGAGGAGGAGCAGAAGGCCCAGAAGCGGACGGATGAGGATTTCGAGGCGCGAGACCAGCGGCGTGTAGGAGAGGCGCACCCGCACCGCGCCGGATGGCCAGCGGTCGGAGAGCATGAGAAGGAAGGCGGTGTGGTTGGAGCAGAACTCAACGGCTTGGCGGATGTGCTCCCACGTGCCCGTGTCGCGCTCGTGGCGCAGGAAAAGCAGGAGGGCGCGCAGCGGCCAGAGCAGCAGCTGCCACAGGCCCCAGGCCAGCAGGATAAGTGCCAGCAGCGGAACCATCAGCAGGCGGGCGAGGAGCACCGGCCGGGAGGCCATCATGCCGCCGTCTACGTGGTAACTGACCGAATGCATCATTGAGTTAGACAAAAAAGGGAAGATTGAAAAATGCATGACAGACGGATGGATTGAAAAGCCGTCTCAAAACAGGCGGGCGAAGAGGGTCGGTGAGGACCGAGCGCTCAGAGCAGGCGGCCGGTCGAACCGGAGCCCGGCCACAATCCCTCGGCGCGCTCGGCCGGCTGGACAAAGCGGCCCACCTGCGCGTGCGCATCTATCGTATAGTGGGCGCCGGAGGGGCCTTCGAAAAAGAGCCACGCCCCCTTCGCCCCCAAAACCTTGCCGCCGATGAAATCCACCTTTTCGGGATTGGAAACAGAAGGGTAGTGGGGGGAGAGGTCGGTGATTTCGCCGTCCGCCCAATAGGAGGAAAGGGCCGAATCCTCGCGCATGCGCGAGAAGAAGGAGTCGAGGCGCGCGCGGGCCTTGGCATGGTCGTAATGCAGGCGGGCCAGTTTTTGGGTGGCGCGCACGGCATTGGCCAGCTGGTAGCGCTCCTGCAGCAGCGTCTCGGCCGGATAGGCCTCGTCCGGGCCGTCGAACTCGAGAAGGGCCACGGCCAAATCGGCACCCTGCTCGCGCCAGCGCTCCGAGAGGCGGGAGCGGCGCGTCAGCCCCAATTTGGTGAGGTCGGCCCCGAACTGGGCCAGATAGAGCACGTATTTCTCGGAGGAAAGCTCCTCGTGCAAATGGGGATAGAGGGTGAAATCGCCCACCGTGTAGCAGCGCGCCACGTCGCGGTATTGGCAGGTGGGGCACTGCTTGACGTTGAGCGCGCGGTTCGAGCAGGCGTGCGGGCCGGTGTCGGACTTGTAGCCGATGCAGGCGCGCGAGGGGGAAAAGGACAGGTACTGCTCTCCGCCCAGTTCTAGGGTTTCGCCCTGCCCGTTCTCGCGCACCGCCAGCGCCGGCGTGGGGAGGGGCAGGAACTGCAGCACGTGCTTCATGCGGGTGCTTGGGCTGGAGAGGATATCAAACATGGCAGGGTGGCTTTCCGCTGCAAAAGATATAAACAAGCCCGCCGGGAGCGGAAAACGCGGGCCGCGCGGCCGCCCGGCGCGTCAGGCGACGAAAATTTCAACGACGCGGGGCGGGGGTTTTTAAATTTCCAGCCCGGCGATAAGACGGGTGTATTACCATGCCTACTCTGGACAGCACGCTTTTGCCGGTTATTGACGACCTCAAACAAAAGGAACTCGACTGGAAAGTGTACAAGCTGGAAGGGGCCTCCCTGCCCCATGCGACGGTCAATGGAAAGAAGGTGCTGATGCTGGGCACCAACAACTACTTGGGGCTGTCCAATCAGCCCGCCGTGAGGGAGGCGGCCATCGAGGCCGTGAAAAAATACGGCGCCGGCTCCGGCTCGGTGCGCACCATCTCCGGCACCATGGACCTGCACCTCCGCTTGGAGGAAACCATCGCCCGCTTCAAGCACACGCCGGTGGCCATCTATTTCCAGACCGGCTTTGCCGCGAATCAGGGCAGCCTGCCCGCCATCCTGCAAGAGGGCGATTTGGCGCTCTCCGACGAGCTCAACCACGGCTCCATCATCGACGGCGTGCGCCTGAGCAAGGCCGAGAAGGCGATTTACAAGCACAACGACATGGATGATTTGGCGACCAAGCTCGAAGCGGCTACATCGGCATCCAAATACAAGCGCATCTTCATCATCACCGACGGCGTGTTCTCCATGGACGGCGACATCGCGCCGCTCGACCGCCTCCAGCGCGCGGCGCAGGCGTTCGGGGCCTACATCTACGTGGACGACGCGCACGGCGACGGCGTGCTGGGCGACCATGGGCGCGGCATCGTGAGCCATTTCCACCTCGAAGGAAAAGTCGAGGCCGAGATGGGCACCTTCTCCAAGGGCTTCGGCGTGGTGGGCGGATTCGTGTCCGGAAGCACGACGCTGAAAGAATACCTCCATAACAAGGCGCGCTCCTATCTCCTTTCGGGTTCCGCTCCGCCGGCCACCGTGGCCGCGTGCATCGCCGCGCTGGAGCTGCTGGAAAAGGATGACACGCTGGTCAAAAAGCTGTGGGAAAACACCAAATACTTCAAGGAAAAGCTCAAAGGCCTCGGATTCGACACCGGCAACTCCGGCACCCCGATTACGCCCATCATGATTGGCGACTCGGCCAAAGCCAAGGAGTTCTCGCGCCTCCTCTTCTCGGAAGGGGTGTTCGCCCTGCCCATTGTGTTCCCCATGGTGGCGCAAGGAAAAGCGCGCGTGCGCACGCAAGTCCGGGCCGACTTCACCAAAGAGGATTTGGACTTCGCCTTGGGCGCGTGCGAAAGAGCGGGGCGCAAGCTGGGCCTGATTAACTGACAGCCCATCCATTTTTTTATATTTCATACCCCAAAGAAAGCCATGAACAGCAATACGGGAGGAGCGGCACGAAACAGCGTGCAGCTCGTTCTTTTTACCACCGAACAGCTTAGCCTGCTCAAAAACCAGAAAAACGCAGGAGCAGGCAATCGCGGTCTTGGCACTTCGGGCCTTCCGAGCGTGGAGAAGCTGGAGAAGCCCCTTATCCGAGCGCTTCGCGGCGTGCTGGTGCGCGAGGCCAAATTCTATTACGGCCGGATGCTGAAAGAGCTCGACGACCCGCTGGTGAGGGAATTCCATTTTTGGGTTAATCTGGCAACTTGGCCCAAAGACGAGCAATGGAACTGGCCGAGCGGCCGGATGCACCAAAACCTGCGCAACAAGATTGTTTACGTGCGCAACAACCTGCAGCCGGGCCGGACCAAAAAACAGGCCTGCCTCTCCTGGGCCGAGCTGGAGAGCAAAATAATCGAGCGGCTGGGCGGGCTGGACGAGATGCTGCGCACCGGGAAACTGGATGAATTCTTCTCGCGCTGCCGTTCCAAGGAGGGCGAATTCGCATTCGGGAAGCCGGACAATCCGGAGGGACATAAGGGAGAGCGGCGCGCGGTGCCGACGCCGCACTATCTCAACCAAATGGCGGAATTTCGGGCCCTTGAAAAGGAATGGAAATGGGAGAAAGAAGCCGGGCCGCAGCGGATTCAGGCTTAGATTTCGTCCTTGGCCACGTGGAAGCAGGACATGGAATAGGTCTTGCCGATGCCGGGGACGGCGCGCACGCGCTCCATGATGAGCCGGCCGGCCTCCTCGGTGCTGGACGCCCGCAGTTTGACGAGCAAATCCCACTCGCCCGACACGATGTAGACTGCCTGCACGCCGGCCACTTTCGCGAGGCGCTCGGCCGTCTCGCGCTGGGTGAGGGAGGATTTGGAGTCGTAGGAGGCCAGGATGAAGGAGAGGGAGGGCAGCCCGAGGCGCGCATAATCGGATTCGATGGTGAAGCGGCGGATGGCGCCCTCGGCCCGCAGGCGGCGGATGCGCTCGTGCACCGTGGAGCGGGGCAGGCGGGCCTTGCGCGAAAGGCTGGCCAGCGTCTGGCGCGAATCGGCGCGCAGGGCGTCGACAATGCGCCGGTCGGCCTCGTCCAGTTCGGGCAGATTGGACATACGGGGATGGGCCGGCGGGAGAATATAAGCTTATCCCAAATTATTGCACTTTATTGGAAAATTTCCAATAATTCAGCTAAAATTGCTAATTTTGCCGGAACAGGTCCAACAAAAACGGCGTTTGGAATATATAGGTAAAAAGTGGCGATTAGATGCAAGAGGTGAGAGTAAATGAACACCGGTTTAGGTTTAACCTCCATCAAACCAATCGCCAAGAATGGCGCGGGCAGATTCAGCCAGCAGGACATCGACGCGCTGGCCCGCTTCGGCGGCATGAAGGCCATCCTCTCCAAGAACTTTTCAGGCCAGGAGGAGATATTGGGAAAAATCGCGCAAGGCCCGGGCGGAAAATCGCTGGCCATGAAAGTGGCGGACGTGCTGTGCGACGCATACGCCAAGACTGGAGACTACAGTTCGGCCTACCGCATGGCCAAGCGGGCTGGAAAAGAGCCGATGGATGCGCTCATTGAATACAAGTGGGTGCACCGCGCCGGAATGCCGGAAGCCCTGCAATAGGCGCAAAGGCTTTTGCGAGGCGGAGGCGGCTCGGCCTTCGTTTATATACCTTTTTTCCCTCCCCATCCCGTGGACTTCATCGACTGGCTGCTCAAGGAAAGCCCTAAAATCCGCCTCGGCGAGCTGGACGAGGAGCAGAAGTGGCGCGTCTGCGAAGTCTTGAGCGGATTGCAGGCCGGCGAGACGCTGGAGGACGGGCGCACGCTCGCATTCTTGGTGCCCCTCTATTTGCGCGCGCTGGACGAGGGCCACGAGAAGGCGCGCAGACACATCGAGGCGCTGGCCGCGCAAATCGGGGGCCAGCCGGCAAGCAAAACTAACCGGCCGTTGAAGCTGGTTGAGAAAACCTCCGAGCGGCCCATTTTCGCCACCAAGAAGGATGCCAAGAACGAGGAGGTTTTCCGCATCTCCCAGTCCCGGCCGATGCCCGAAAACATCCGCCAGATTGAGGAAAAAGTGAAAAACAAAATCATGCCCAGCCCGCAGGAGTCGCGCGAGGACCTGCAATGGCGCAACGGCACGCACCGGGAGCAGGTGGCCGCGCTGGGCCCGGTGGAGGGGCAGGAAATCACCGAGCTCGTCATTACCTGCGCCGACGCGCGTTTGGGCGGCATGGTGAAGTATCAGGATTTCAAGGACGGCACGCGCATCCTCTACGTGGCCGGCAACGTGGCCGAGGTGCTGCAGCGGCCCGAAATGAAGGCCATGCTGGAAAAGCTCGCGGCCGGCGCGCGCATCACGGTGGTGGGCCACACCCTCTGCGGGGCGGTGACCTGCGCCTGCCATGCGGAGAAATACGCCGGCATGGACCAGATACCGGAACTCATCAGCAAGGTCGGGCTCGACCCGCGTGACAACGTGAAGATGCAGATGGAAAAAATAATGGAAATGCCCGGCTTCCGCGAGCGCGTGCGGGACGGCTCGCTGCGCGTGGTGGGCCTGCTGATGCGCCTGGAGGATCAGAAGATGGAGATAATCCACGGCCGCGGCCGGACGAGCCGCAAGGATTTGGACTGGGCGGGCCATTTGGAAAGCAACTTCAGGGGAAAGAATGCGGGCAAGGATTTGGCCGAGCACCAGTATGCGCCGGTGGCCATCGTGCGCGGCTCCAGCCTCAAGGTGAGCGGGCGGGAGATTTTCGACCTCTGCGAGGCCAACCGGGCCTTCTGCGTCACCGCCTCCAGCGCGCACGCCAAAGGCAAAAAGGCGGAATTGGACAAAAACAGCCTGGCCAGCGTGGAGATGGCCATGACCGACTTGCTGGACGACCACGCGCTGGCCTCGGTGCAATACGCCATCACCAACAACTCGACGCGCCATGTGGTGCTGATAGATACCGACGCAGGCGTCATGGATGCGTGGAAAAAAGAGATGATGGAAAGAAGCCCCATCATCCGCCGGGCCGTGGAGGAGGGACTCGTGGTGATTGACCGCTTCCTATACCACGAGAGCACGGGGTGGGCCGAGCACCTGCCGGACGCGCGGCGCTCGGCCGCTTGAGCTCAATAGACGATTTTTCCCAGTTTGTTCATCTCGCGCGCCACATTGACTTCGCGCGCGAGGCGCCGGCCCATCGACATGGGCTCGCCGAACACGTAGCAGGAGTAGGGCGAACCTTCGGGATAGATGTTGGTGCCGGCCACGATGCGGGCCGAAATCTCGAAGCAGTAGAATTGCAGATTCTCGTCCACGATGAGCTCGAGGCAGAAGGGGCCGGGAATGCCGCCGAAGAGGCGCTCGGCCGCCTCGGTGGTGTTGCGGCCCATTTCGAGCAGGTCGCCAAGCAGGGACTCGCGCATCACCACCGGCTCGTTGCCCACCACCGTGAAAGACGGCTTGATGGGCACGCCGGCCATTTGCGTGCGGTAGCTCTCGTCCACGTTGCTCTCCAGGCGCCGGTCGACGGACAGCATTTCCAGATGCCCGTTCGCGGCCCGGTAGCCCTCTTTGGAGAGGGGAGAGTAGAAGAAGTGGGGGTAGGCGCGCACGCCGGTGAGGTATTCCTGCACCATGACGTCCTGCCCGCCGAACTTGGACTCGAATTCTTCTGGGGAGTGCACGATGGCATAGCCCCGCCCGCCCTTGGCGCCGGGGTGCTTGACCACGCAGGGGCGGTCGATTTTGTCGGGGGCCAGAATGGCGGGAGTTTGCAGGCCAGCCGCCTTCATCCACTCAAACATTTTGCGCCGGTCGCGCTCCCAAATAAGCGATTGGCGGTTGCCCAGCACCGGAACGGGCGCGTCCTCCAGGCCGCGGCCGGCATATTCCACAATGGAGCCGTGCGGAATCAGGAGTGCGTTGCGGTCCGCCAATTCTTGGTAAGGAATGCCTTTTGGACCGTCCACTTCGATGAATTCGTCCGGCGCGGCCGAAGGGAAGGCCTCGTAGATGGCGCGCTGAGCCTGCGAGGTGATGAGCCCGATGGTGGGAATGCCCTCGGCCTTGGCGCCGTGGAAAATCTGCAAGCTGGTGTGCGAACACACCGTGGCCAGGCAGAGCCGGTCGGAATCATAGCCGGACAGGACTTCGAGGATGCGCTCCTTGGTAATCATAACAATCAACTCATGTGACAATGTCGCCCAGACGCTTCTGCTTCTGGGCCTCTTTTATTTCCATCGCAATGCGCTCGCCCACCGAGACGGATTGGCCGTAGAGGTAGGCCGGATAGGGCGTGAAGCGGGTGCCGGGCGAGCCGGGCACGCGGAAGGACACGTCGAAGATGAGGATTTCCTC
Organism: uncultured archaeon; assembly: GCA_902384555.1. GTDB lineage: Archaea > Micrarchaeota > Micrarchaeia > Anstonellales > Anstonellaceae > CAIXYX01. The sequence goes on from CABMCD010000035.1 coordinate 23,389, forward strand.
GCCCTTTTCGGCAGGCGCGATGGCGCCCTGCAAGGCGAAGGGGCCGATGGGGCCGGGAGAGTATTCCTTTTGCACGGCCTTGACGAATTTCTCGCCCACCTCGAACACCTGCTCCAAGAGTGATTCGCGCAGAGTGCAGGCGATGTGGCCGGTCTCGATGTTGTTGATGCGCACCGATGCGGGCAGCTTGAGCTGCTCGCGCGCCGGCAGGCGCAGCACGCCGTCCAAGTTGGTCTGCCGCCGCGTGTCGATGCCGATGAGTTCCAATTCGCCCGAGAGGGGGGAGAGGAAGAAATTGAAATTGAATTGCGCGCCCAGCACGAATTCCTCGATAAGCGCGCCTTTGAGGCCTTCGGGGGAAATGATGCCCGAATCGAGGAGGCGTTGGCTTTCTTTCCGGTATTCTTCGTAGTTCGAGGCAAAGAAGAAGGCGCGCTCGTAACTGCGCTGCGCTTCGGGGGCCTTGATGATGCACAAAGAGTCGATGTCTTCGGGCTTTGCATAGGTTTTAGGCACCCGCACGCCCGCTTTCTGCAAAAGATAATGCTGGTTTTTGGGCGTGTTGCGCTCCTCGGCGCGCAGCAGCCAGCGGTTGCCGAAAATAGGGACTTCGAATTCCTTCTCGATTCGGTCATAGCCCACATAGACGGAGAAGGAGCGGTGGGGCACGAAAATGGCCTGCCGCTTGAAGAGGGCGTCCTGCGCCGGCTTTTTCACGATGTCGGAGAATTTGTCCAGCACCAGCACGTCCTCGACGCAGCCAAAGGTGGTGTCCGAGCCGGAGCCGGCACCGCCGGCCGGGTGCACTTTGTAATTCTTGGAATAGAGCTTGTCGCGCCCCAGCTGGCAGACCACTAAATTAGGCAAACCATGCTTGCGCGAGCCGGAGCAGATGTCCAGTGCGGAATGAGAGCCCAAGACGGCGACCGTGGGCTTGGAAAAGGCGGAGGCGCGGTGCGCCATGTTTTCGGAAATGGAAGCTTGTCCCATAGGGAGATATGGCGGGCAGAGTATAAAAGAATTATCTATGCCCCCGGCGCCAGCACCATCCACACCAGCTGCGAGCAAATCAAAATCGCGGCCGCGTAGGGAATGAAACGCTCGCGCGCGCCGGAGGAGAGGGCGAGGTAGAGGCCGACCAGAAGCGAATTGAGCACCAGATAGACCGGCACCGCCGCCTCGGCCGCCTGCACCGATTGGAGGGGCGAGAAGGCGCCCGAAGCGCCGGAAGAGGCCGCGCCCAAGCCCGCGCCGCTCAAACTCAGGGTGCCCATCGAAGCGACTTGGGCGGAAAAGGAAAGCGACACGGCCAAAATGGCGGGCACCAAGAGCGCGCCGGCGGCCCAGAGCGTGTAGCGCTGAGTGGCCATCTGAGCCGCCCGCTCGCGCACCAAGGCGCCGGAGGAGAGGGCATCATTGGCCAGCGCGCGCAGGGGCTTGGACATCGAGCCGCCGGCCCGCCAGCCCACGGCCAGAAGAGTGAGGGCGCGCGAAAGCATCACCGAGGGCGTGTGGGCGGCCCACTCGTTCAGCACGGTGAGCGGGTTGCCCCCCGCCTTGATTTGGCGCGAGGCGGCGCGGGCCTGCTCGCGCAGGGGCCCGGCCGGCAGGTTTTGGGATTGTTCCAGCAAACGCTCAATTGAGAAGCGCCCCGTGGAGGCCGCGCCCAGCAAAAGCGAGGGCAGCTCTGCTTCGAGCGAGGACACCTGCGCCAGCACGTCGCCCTCGATGAGGGCGATGAAGAGCAGGGGCGAGAGGGCGAGGATGAGGCCGAGGCGGAGGGTGAGGCCGGAGAGGGGCAGGAGTTGGGAGAAGAGGAAGGCCACTAGGCCGATGAGCAGGGCGGCCAGAAGGGCCTGCTTCCAGCCAAAGCCGGAGAGGCCGCGCGCCGCGAGGCGCTGGCTGACCGCCTCCGCCAGCGGGCCGGGCCGCCAGGTGCCGCCCAAACCCGGCGCGCCGGCCAGAAGGGCGAGCAGCACCAACCCGTCGGCGATGGGAAGCAGCAGGGCAAAGAGCAGCCAAATGGAGGTGGGGTCGGCAGGCAAATCCAGAAGCGGGCCGGCGGCCACCATCAGCACCAGCGCGAAGGCGGGCAGCACCGAGGAGATGGCCACGAACAGGAGCCCGCCCACGCCGGCCTTGGCCGCCTCTTCGCGCAGGGAAGAGAGCTGGCGCGTGCCCAGCTCCTCGGCCAGACTCACCAGCGGCTCCGGGCCGCCGCCTTCTTCATAATAGGTGATGAGCGCGCCGGCCGCGCGCGAAAAGGGCATGGAGGAAACCGAGGAGGCGGCCTGCGCAATGGCGCGCGGCACGCTCTCGCCGCCCTCGATGGAGTGCGACATCATGCGCCAGAGGGGGGCGGAAGCATAGTCTTCTTGCGAGAGGCGGGCCAGCGCTTTTTCCATCGGCATTTTGATGGAAAGATAGAGGGCCAGACTGCGAAGGGCAAGGGGCAAATCGGATTCGGCGCTGCGCGCAAAGCGCTGCGCCATCAGCAGGGGCAGGTAGAAACCGGCGGCGAGGAAAAGGGCGAAGAGGGTGCAGAAGAGCAGAATCGAGGTGGTCCAGTCGCCAAAAATCAGGCCGGAGAAAAGCAGGACGACCAAGCCCAAGATAAGGCCGCCCAGCACCGTCGCGTTGAGCAGGGTGGCGAGCGAAAACGGCAGGTGGGCGCGCGCCCAGTCCTGCTCCATGCGCGCGCGCCGCTCGCCGGAATAAAGCGAGTGCAGGGAAAGGGAATGCAGAGGGGAGAGGAGGGTGAGAACAGGGGAAAGGGGCTCGGAGGGGTTGGAGGGGGAGAAATCCCCGGCTTCACCTGAAAAAGAATCCAAATTCTTTTCTTCCCGCTCGCCGTGTTTTCGGTGTGCGCTCTGCCGCGGGCCCGAAGCGGGCGGAAGCACAAGCTCGGGTTCTCGGCTCATGGGCTTATCACCGATAGGCGAATGTTTGCAGCTTCTCGATTACGGCCGCCGGTTCGGATTTGGCCGGAAGGGTGCGCAGGAATTTGGCGCGGGCCTGCAACAGCGAGCGCGCCTGCGCACCTGAGAGCCCCATCTTTTGCGCCAGCACATCCAGCCCCCGCGGGAGGGCCGGCGTCGCGCGCAGGGAATCGGATTTGGAATCATATTGCATGAGCGCCACCAGAGAGGAGCCGGTCGGGGCGGAACCGGGGAGGCGGGAAGAGCCGGACGGGGGAGAGCGCGAGGAGCCCGGAGAGGGGCCGCCCGTTTCATTTTCTTCCTCCACCATCCAAATGCCCAAACAGCGGCGCAGCTCCTTAGACTGGCGGGTTTTGGAATCGTAGTGGGCGATGCGCCGCTGCAGCACGATGAAATCAAGAGAGGCCAAATCGTCGGCGCTGGCGCCCAGATTCACGAGGCGGCGCAGCGTCTCGGACGCCGATTGCGCGTGGAAGGTCGCGTAGGAGCCGCGGGCCTGCCCGGAGAGCAGGGTTTCCATGTAGGCCTGCGTCTCGGCCGGCGTGCGCACCTCGCCCACCACCACCCGGTCGGGGCGCATGCGCAAGGAATCGCGCACCAGCTCGGCCATCGAAATATTGAGTTCGGGATTGCAGACCAGATGCACGCGGTGCGGGTGCGGCGGGCGCAGTTCCGGCGTTTCCTCAATCACCAGCACGCGCTCGGAGAGCGGCACGAAGCCCAGCAGCGCGTCCAGCAGCGTGGTCTTGCCCGAAGCGGTGTTGCCGGCCACCAGCACCGAGGAGTCGGACTGGAAGGCCAGCCACAGGAGGGCCAGCGCCTCGGCGTTGATGGAGCCGGAGGCGAGCAAGTCGGCCGCGCTCCACGCGCGCACCGCATGGCGGCGGATGGTGATTTCGCCCCCCGAGAGCGGCGGGATGGAGGCGTGCAGCCGCGAGCCGCCGGGCAGCAGCGCGTTGATGCGCGGGGATTCGGCCGACACGCGGCGGCCCAAGGGCCTCGACATTTTGTTGATGAGGTGGATGAGGTGCTCCAGCGACGTGATGGAGGCGTCGGTGGCCTCCCAGCCCTTTTGGCGGCGGTAGACATAGACGGGCAGGTGGAGGCCGATGACCGCCACCTCTTCGAGCGAGGGGTCGGAGAGGAAAAAGTCGAGCGGCGCAAAGCCCACCAGATGCGAGACGGCGGCCGCCAGCAGGTACTGGCGCTGGTCCTCTTCCAGCTCCAAATCGTCCGCATCGGCCTGCTGCCCCAGCAGCCGTTCCACTTCGGCCGCCGCCTCCGCCTGCGAGGAGACGTCGTGGTGCTTGCTCCATTCGCGGAAACGCGCGGCAAGGGAGAGCACGAAGGCCTGCTCGTCCTCGCTGAGGCGCGAGAGGCCGCAGCGCGAGAGGCCCTTGGCCGAGGAGACGGACTAGCCCAGCGTGGAGGGATTTTCAGATGCGCTCATGGGGATGACCTCGCATGAATGGAAATCCGGTCGCCGATGCGCGCGCGCAGGCGGGCCGCGCCGCCTTGGGGCAATTCCAGCAGATAGCGCACGGGCGAGCGCGGGGCGAGCAGGGGCGTGAAGGGCGGCACGGAAGCGAACACGTCCGCCACCGCGCCAGACTCGTCGAGGTAGATGGCGTCGAAGGGATAGGCCACGAAGAAGGAGTGGATGGAATGCTTGTCGGTCCAGTCGAAGGTGAAGAGCAGGGCGGCCGGTTTTTGGCGGAACATCAGCCCGCGCATGCGCGAGAGCATGCTGCAGGCCGGCTCCAGCAGAAAGGAGGCGGATTGGCCGGAGGCAAGGTTGGTGATGCGGGCTTGGAACGGGGAGGCAGGCATGCCGGCCGGCGGCCAGCCGAAAGAGGGGGACGAGGGGGCGAAAGAGCCCCGCCGGGCCGGGGCCGCTCTTGTTTTTCTCCGCTTGTTCATCTCATTTCCCCCATCGGCGCTTGCGGCGCCTGAATTCGCGCACCGCCGCCGCCACGTCGGCCTTGGTGAGGTCGGGCCAGAGCTTTTTGCAGAAGTAAAGCTCGGAATAGGCGGACTGGAACGGCATGAAACCGGAGAGGCGCTGCTCGCCGGAGGTGCGGAAGATGAGGTCCGGGTCGGGGATGTCGGCCGACCAGAGGCGTTCGGCCACCGCGCGCTCGTCCACGCGCTCGGGGTGGTTTGCGAAGTCCTTGGCGATGCGCTTGGCCATCTGCACCAGCTCGGGCCGGCCGCCGTAGCCCACGAAGAGGTTGACGAGATATTTGGAATTGGCGGCCGTTTCGGCCTCGACGCGCGCCATGCCCAGCTGCACGGCGTGCGGAAAGATGGAGCGGTCGCCCACAAAGCGCATGCGCACCCCGTATTTCTGGAAGTTGCCATCGCGGATGACCTTTTGCAGGCGCGTCTCGAACGCGCGGAAGAGGCCCTCCACCTCCTTTCGGTCGCGATGGAGGTTTTCGGTGGAAAAGGCCCAGAAGGAAACGGTGCGGATGCGCAAAGCGCGGCACCATTTGAGCACCTCGCCCATGCGCTCGATGCCCCGCTCGTGGCCCGAAAGCGCCGGCAGGCCGCGGCGGCGCGCCCAGCGGCGGTTGCCGTCGGGAATGAACGCCAGGTGATGCACCGCCGGGGCGGGGGAACCTCCCATGAAGGGAGGAGCAGGGGGAATTTTTTAAACCCGGATGCGGGCGGGCGGGGGCGGAAGGCGGCGAAGGTCCGACGGATGGGCAGGGCAGAAGGGTTAAAAAGCTGCTTTTGATGGGAGAGTTCGGGGATTTGCATGCAAACCGAGACGCTGTTCATCCGGTGGGCCAAGGCCTTTGCCGTTTACTTCTGCGTGGTGGTGACGCTCTACTCGCTGGTGGAGTTCGTCTATACCAGCTCGCTGTTCCACCTGCAAATGTTTGTCATGGGCAACTACCTGCCCAGCGCCTATGTCTACGGTGTCGCGCTGGGGCTGGTGCTCTCGGTCGCCCACTTCGTGCTGGGCAAGACCATCCGCCGCGGCGAGGAGCGCATTGCGCACGAGGCCGAGTTGAAGGCCATGATGAAGCGGCGCAAGGCGCGCAAGAAAGGGAGCAAGAAGTAAGAGACTTTTTTTCCCGGTTTTTTGGGCAAGAGGCCTTTTTCTCGATTTTTGAGCCTTTTTTCTCAGTTTTTGGCGCGGGGCAGCAGCCCCAGCTTTTTGCCCAGTTTGACCAGCGTGGTCGGGCCGTGCACGAAGAAGGGGTTGAGCGAGCCGGCAGCCAGTGTTTTCCTCTTTCGGATGGCCTGCGCCAAATCCATGCCCTCCGGCACCTCGGTCCAGGCCTTGCCGGCCTCGAAGAGGAAATGGGCGTCCGAGCTGCCGGTGAGGGCGAGGGAGCGGGCCGAAGAGGTGTTGAGAACGTAGTCAAGCGCGGCCTCGTTCGATTTTTTGGTGGAGCGGGCGTTGAGCACTTCGAGGCCGTCGAGCTTTTTCACGCCCTCCCGGCCGAGGCGCTCGGGCCGGCAGGCCGAGCCGCGCAGGCTGTCGAAGGGGTGGGGCAGCACGGCCAAGCCCCCTTGGGAATGGATTTGGTCGAGGATTTCGAGCGGGTCGTGCGAGTCAATCATCTCGCCGAGGTAGAGGCCGAGGAGGTCGCCTTGGTTTGTAACGAACTCGCAGGCGGGAATGAATTCGAGGGAGAGGCGCTTGCGGCGGATGTGCTCGCGCGCCGAATTCCAGCCCTTGATGGAGTGGTGGTCGGTGAGCGCGAAGCCGGCGAAGCCCAAAGCGGCGTAGCGGTCGATGAGCTTCTCCACGGGAGTGGCCGAGTCGGGCGAATGGATGGAATGGCAGTGCAGCTCGAAGCGGTCGGCCATGCCAAACCCCTAGCGCACGATGGTGCGAATGGACTTGAAGACGCAGTTGCCGCCCGAATCGATGCAGGTGTCCAAGTCGCCGCCATAGTCGCCGGGCGAGAGGGCGGTGCAGTGGAAGACCACGTCCAGCGTCGAGCCGGGGGCGATGGAAACGCCCTTGAACTGGTAGGTGTGCTGGTCGGAGAGGGTGAGGTTCCAGTCTTCATGGGTGGCCGGCGCCGTGCCGCGCACGTAGCAGCCCGCCAAAAAGCCGTTGGCCACGTCGATGCTGTCCAGCTGGTGCGCCCGGGTGTCCTGGTTGGAGATGCGCACGCTGAAATCAAAGTTCTGGCCGCTGGAAGCCTGCATGGGGGCAATGACGCTGACGGAGAGGCGGTCCAGATTGGAGTCGCCCAGGCAGCCAAACGCCAGCAGGAGGGCGAAGAGCGAAAGAACGGCGAGAAGTCTCATGAAAAAGATGGGGAAGGGCGGATATTAAAGGCTGATGGGGTTTGGGGCGCCCTCCCCGCCCCATGCGCGGGCTTCGCTCTGCGGTCCGCGCGGGCCTCAGTCCACCGGCAGCCAGGTTTTCGCATAGGTGGCCAGTCTTTGCACGCTGAGCATCTTGGAGTATTGGTCCATCTCGCCCGCCTGCATCAGCCAGCGGTCGAGGCGCGTATGCTCAAGGGCCGCCAGCCACGCATCCACGCCCCACATCGGCAGGGTGTCCAGCGTCGAGCGCAGGAGGCGGTGCATCGAGAGGTCGGCGCCGTAGGCGTGCCGCCAGGCTTTTTCGTATTCGGCCGGGGCGGGGGCGAGGCGGCCGGCGAGGCGGCCGCAGGAGGCGCCGAAGAAAATGCCGCCGCCCGAGGAGGCCTTCACCTGCCCGGCCGAATCTCCGGCCAGCACCACGCGATAATCTCCAAACACGCCGCCGGTTTTCTTTCTTACCGAAAGCGGAATGAGGGCCGAGAATTCGGAGCGGGGCTTCTTTTTGGAGAGGTGCAGGTGCTCGAGGAATTTCTTCTTGGCGCGCGGCAGGTCGCCCTTCTTGGTGACGCCCAGGCCGATTTTGGCCGTTTCTTCGTTGACCGGAATCACCCAGCCGATGAAGCCCGGCGCCCACGCCTGGTCGAAGAAAACCTCGACGGCCGAGAGGTCGGGCGAAGAGTAGCGGAAATCGCCCTGCCAGGAGCTGGCGTAGGAGGAGATGGGGGGGAAATTGAAGAGGCGCGAGACGGTGGAGATGGGGCCGTCCGCGCCGACCACGTTGTGCGAGGAGAGGTCGGCGATTTTTTCGATGCGCCGCCCCACCTCGATTTTTCCGCCCTCGTCCACGTATTTCTCGGCCGCCAGATGGTCGAAGCCCGCGCGCTCAATCACGTAGGCCTTGGGGTAGGGGAACGAGAGCGTCATGCGCCGGCGCTGGCCGTGCAGGTTGGCGCGCGTGATGGTGTTGGAAATGATTTTTTTGTAATCCACCACGTCTTTCATTTGTTCAAGTCCGCTGGCCGAAACCAGGCCGGAACAGTGCGCCGGCACGCCGACCTGCAGGTGCTCCTCGCTAAGCAGGACGTTTTGGCCTGTCCGAAGCGCCGTGATGGCCGCAAACGTGCCGGCCGGGCCCGCCCCTACGACATGCAGGTCATACATCGGAGAAGAAACGAATGAAAGAGATATAAAAGGAGGGAAGCGCGCCTCACTCTTTTTGCGGGCAGCCCACGTTGTAGATGTCCCATTGGAGGTCTTTTTTGGAGGACAATTCGGAATGCATTTGCGCCAGCAGGGCCGACTTGATTTTTTTGTATTCGGCCTCCTCCAATTCCGCGTTGCCGATGCAGTATTTGCGGTTTTTCACGCCAAAGCAGAACATGGAGTCGCGCACGTTCTCGCAGTTGTGCAAAAAGTAGGAGTCGTAGCAGTGGCCCGAGCAGTCGGTCTCGAGGCAGCGCGACTGGGTGTTGCCCCAATAGACGTGGATGGAGGAGAGGGAGTCGAAGAACCCGTCCGAGCCGAACGAATCCTTGCAGCTGTGCATCCAGAATGAATAGCCGCAGTTTTTGGAGAATTCCATCAGCGTGGACTTGTAGCAGTTGGCCGAATCCACGGCAATGGAGCAGTCGCACAGGTTGAGGTTGGAGCCCTGCATCATCTCCACGTTGAAGAAGGCGAGCGGCGCGATTTTTGTGTGCGCGTTTTGCAGGGAGAGGGATTCGACGTCATCAAGCGCCATCTTCGCCTTCTCGCCCAAGAGGCGCGCCTCCTCCATGCCCAGCAGCCGGTCTTGGGGCAGGTTCTGGTAGTTGGCATAGGGCGTGATGAGCAGCGTGCGCCCGTCGGCGGCCGACTGGCGCGTTTGCGGCGGGCGGGTGTGCTTGGAGAGCCACTTGGCATAGCGGTCGATGCCGCCCTCGAGGGGCTGGCCGAGCAGGATTTGGGTGGTTTGGGAAAAGACGGATTCGAGCGCATTGGTGCCGTTCGGGACCGGACTGGGCACGCCGGAAACGCCGGGCTTGCAGGGCTTGCATTTTTGGGAGATGTCGAGCAAGGTGGGGGCCGAGCGCGAGCTTTTCAGGCTCTCCAGCACCTCGGAGAGCAGCTTGCTTTTCAACGAGCGGAATTTGTCGGGGGCAAGCTCGAGGTTGCCGATGGCATTGCGCTTGTTGCGCAGGTTGAAGCAGAAGAGGGCGTCATTGACATTCTCAAGACCGAAGGAGTAGTAGCAGGCCGAGCAGTTCTGGCTCATCCACAGCTCGAAGGAACGGGTGTTCTTGAACGAGCGCGTGCATTTGAGGCAGTGCGAGGAGTTGTCAATCGCGTGGCAGCCAAAGCACGCCTCGTCGTGCCGTCCGATGCGCGAGTAGGCGAGGTGCTTGGAATTGCCGAACGAGGCGGTGTTGTAGACATAGAAGCTGTCATTGATGTTGGAGCTGTTCTCGATAAAGCCCGACTGGCCGAAATAGATGTTGCCGGCGTAGAACAGCCGCTCCTGCACCGCCTCCACCAGCGAGTCGATGTCCTTCATCTGGTTGAGGCCGACCGGCTCGAACTTTTTGTTGAAATCGGTCTCGTCAAAAGCCATCCATTTGCCGCCGGGGGCGTAGTGGGGGGGCGAGCTCACCAGCTCGCGGCCGGAGAGGACGGAGTGCCGCGGGGTGATGGGCTCGTTGCCGTATCGCAGCCAGCCGGCGTAGTCCTCCATCGGCCCGATGTCCTCGCCGAGGACCACCTTGCACACCGAGCGCCACTGGCGGTCGAGCTCGATGACGCAGGGGCTGGGGGCGGGACTCATGAAATGAATGGGGCGCCCGGACTACTTAAATATGAGTGGTGTCTTTTGCCCCCACCATTAGGGGTGTTAAATGCCCCCCACTTCGGTAGAATTATAAACGGGGCCCGAGATTCTTGCCTCGTGTATCAGGAAATCCTCCAAAAGATGGGCTTGGGCGCCAACGAGGCCAAGGTATACGAGGCCATGCTCAACCTCGGCCTCGCCGGAGCCAACAAAATCGCGCTGGAAGCCAAGATTCAGCGGCGCAATACGTACGACACCCTCAAGCAGCTCAGGGAGAAGGGGCTGTGCTCCGAAATCGTGGAGGAGGGCGTGAGAAAGTTCAAGGCCATCCATCCGCAGCGGCTCATGGACATCGTCAAGGAGGAAGAGTCGGCCCTGCAGGAGGCGCTGCCCGGCATGGTGGACCGCTTTGAGTCCATCGAGCCGGTGGAGCAGACCATTGTCTACAAGGGCATCGAATCGGTGAAAAACCTCTACTGGGACATGATACGCGAGGGCAAGGATTTGTGGGTGCTGGGCGGAAGAGGAAACTGGCTGGACTCGAGATGGAAGTATTTCCTGCCGAAAATGGAGCGCGAGCGCCTGAAAAAAGGCATCAAATACAGGCATTTGTTTTACAACGAACTCAAAGACCCCAAACACCCCAACCACGAAATCACCAAGATGCTCAAAAACAACCAATACCGCTTCCTGCCCAAAGGGTTCACCTCGACGTGCTCGATTGAAATCTACGGAAATCGGGTGGCCTCGATGTACTGGGGCGAGGAGCCGCTGGTGGTGGTCATCATCTCGGACAAAATAGCCGAAGGCTACAAGAAATACTTCGAATTCATGTGGCAGCACGGGGAGAAGGGAAACGTGTGAGCCAAAAAAAAGAGGGAAAAGATGGCGGGTGGAGTGCAAAAAACGGATGGCGGCGCCACGACGGCGGAGAAGGCCCATCTGTTTTTAAACCGCGCCCGCGTTTTTACGCCGACACCGGCGTCAGAGAGGACCCGCTATGGCCGATAAGCCCAGCCCGACGGATGCAAGAACCTACTACCATCGGGGCAACACCCTGTTCGAATCCAACGAGTACGACAAGGCCATCGAAAACTACAATATGGCCATCATACTCAACCCCACGTTCAGCGAAGCCTACTTCAACCGCGGCCTGAGCTACTACAACCTCAAGAATTTCGACAAGTCCATATCAGATTACACGAAAGCCACCGAGCTGGACCCCAAGAACCCGGTCATCTACAACAACCGCGGCGACGCCTATTACCGCAAGCAGGATTTCCAGAACTCCATCGTCGATTACGACAAGGCGCTGGGGCTGAACAAGAAATATTTGAAGGCGTTTTACAACCGCGGGCTGGCCTATGCCTGTTTGCAGGATTACGAGAAAGCGGTCGATGATTTCACGCAGGTGGTGGGCCTCAACCCCGAGTTCGCCGAGGCCTATCACATCCGCGGACTGGCCTACGACTACATGAACAATCTGGAGAAGGCCATCGCCGACTACGAGCAGGCCCTCAAGCTCAACCCGGCCCTCACCGAGGACAAGAACCATTTGGAAATCGCCAAGGCTAAAAAAGACTCGGGCTACACGCCGCCGAGCCCCGGCGCGGTGGGCGGGCCGGAGGCCGGCGGCATGGGCGGCGGCGCGCCGGGCGGCGGAGGGCCGGGCCAGCAGGGCGGCCCCACCGTCAATCCCGTCAAGCTCATGTCCAAGCCCACCATGAACTTCAAGGACGTGGCCGGCATGAGCCAGTTCAAGGAGGAAATCCGCGAGGCGGCCGTCTATCCGCTGGTGAACCCCGAGCTGGCCAAGAAATACGGCAAGCTGGGCGGCGGCGGCGTGCTGCTCTACGGCCCGCCCGGATGCGGCAAAACGTTCCTCGTGAAAGCCACGGCCGGCGAGTGCGCGTCCGCCTTCATCAACGCCAAAACGTCGGACATTCTCGACCCCTATGTGGGCGGCACGGAAAAGAACCTGCACGCCATTTTCGAGACCGCGCGCAAGAACGCCCCCTGCATCACCTTCTTCGATGAAGTGGAGGCCATGGGCGGCCGGCGCGAGGAGATGTCGGGCAACAACCAGTACATGAAGATGGCCGTCAACCAGCTGCTCTACGAGCTGGACGGCGTGGAGGCCAACAACGCCAACGTGCTGGTCATCGGCGCCACCAACGCGCCGTGGGACACCGACCCGGCGCTGCGCCGCTCGGGCCGCTTTTCCAAGACCATTTACGTGCCCGAGCCCGACACCGTGAGCCGGCGCGAAATCCTCAAATTGCAGGCCCGCAAGCTGCCCATCGTCAAGGGCATCCCCTGGAACCGCCTCACCTTCGCCACGTGGGGATACTCTTCGGCCGACCTCAAGGCCGTCACCGACGAGGCGGCCGCCATTCCGTGGCGCGAGGCCTTCAAGAGCGGCAAGCAGCGCAACATCACCGTGAGCGATTATTTCACCGCCGTGCGCAAGAAGAAGTCCACCCTGCCCCCCTGGTACGAGCAGGCCAAGAAGCAGATCGGCTCGGTGGAGGAGAAGTCGGTGGTGGACGGCAAGGAGCACGTCAAAATCACCGAAAGCAAGCTGGGACAGGCCGAGAAGGACGCCTTCAAGCCGCTCCTCAACGTCATCAAGCGGCGCAACGAGTGGTGGTACAAAATCATCGTGCAAATCATCCAGAACGCGGCGCTCTTCGTGCCCCTGCCCGACTTCATGTGGGCCGCCGCGGCCGCGCTGATGGGCATCGGCGAAGGAGTCAAGAAGTTCCTCAAGGACCGCGGGTGGCTCTGAGCTATGCACAAAAAAGCATTCGTCCTTTTTGCGCTTTCCCTCTTGTGCCTCTCCCCGGCCCTGTCCGCGCAGGGCGCCCAGATGGACGCCAAGGCGGCGCGGCTCGCCTCCTTCGCATCCGACTTGGATGCCGACCTGCACGTGCAGAACACCATCCTCAACGACACCGCCGTGCGCTTTATGGTGTCGGGGCCGATTCGCAACGGCGGCAGCACGGACTGGCAGCTGCACCTCATCTCCAACAAGCTGGACGGCAGCGGCTGGAAATACGAGCGCTTTTTGGGAGTGATGCAGCCGGGCACCACCTACAATTTTGTCCAGTATTTCGAGGCTTATTACACCGGCACGCTGGAGGCGCGCACCCAATACGCGGTGGTGGCGGTCGGGGACACGGTGCCGCACGGCAAATACTTCGAGCTCAAGGAGGATTGGGCGCCCTATGTGGCCAGCACCCGCCAGCAGCTCATGGACATGGCCATGGTGTTCGTTCCCGTGTCGGGAGGCATCATCATCCTGCTCATCGTGGTGCTGGCCGAGTGGGCCTACGCCAGCCAGGCGCCGGAGGACGGGCCTGAAAAGGAATACACCATGCGCAGCTTCTTCCTGCCGGCCTGGAAGCGCGCGGGAATCGGGCAGATGCTGGCGGACTTGACCGCGCACCCGCTGGTGTGGCTGGCGGAGCTGCTGGTGCTGGGCGTGATGGCGGCCGCGATTTGGTCGGACTTGGGCGCGCGCCTGACCGACGGGAGCGGGCCGACCGTGTGGGCGCTCTCGCTCGCCGCCGCGGCCCTGATGCCGGCCGTGTATTTTGCGCTGGCGTGGGTCTACAACGAGATGGTGGAGCGCATGCCCCTGCGCTTCATGGCCGGCATGTTCATGTGGGGCATCACGGCCGCCTGCCTGGCGCTGGTGTTCAACACCATCCAAAGCCAGGCGCTGGCCGCGTGGCTGGGAGTCGACAGCGTGGTGCTGGCCGTGGGCACCATTGCCATCATGGCCCCCCTGATTGAAGAGACGCTCAAAGGCATCGGCCTGCTGGTCATCCGCCAGCACCACGAGTTTTCGGACGCCATGCACGGCCTGCATCTGGGCTTCGCGGTCGGCATCGGCTTCTCGTTCGTGGAGAACTGGTTCTATCTCGCCTCGCGCACCGACCCCATGCAGGCCGGCGTGAGCGCCTGGATTGCGGTGGCGCTCTACCGCAGCTTCTTCAACGCCTTGGCGCACGGCAGTTTCAGCGCCATTCTGGGCGCGGCTTTGGGCTGGGCCAAGGAACAGAAGTGGGGCCGGCTGGCCATCCTGGCCTTCCTGCCCGGCCTGGTGCTGGCCGTGGTGCTGCACTCGCTCTTCAACCTCACCGCCATCAGCGACAGCTTCCAGGCCTTATCGGCCGACTTCCCGGTGTTCGGCTTCAACCCGCTCATGACGCTGACGCTGGTGGGCATGCTGGCGATTCTGGCCGTGGCCGCGACGCTGGACTACAAGAAGCGGATGCGGGACAAGCTGCGGCACAGTCTGGAATGAGAAGGACAAGCGAGGGAGAGGAAAGAAAGCCGCCTGATTTTTCACGGACCGGACATGGGAAAAGAAAGAGGACAGACCCATATCTCGAACTGCTTTTCGATAGCTGGCGGGCCCGATTTGGCCCCAAGCGACCGGATTGGATAAGCCGAATAGCGGGCGAAGCTTCCCAATCCGAGCCAGACCTAATTGTTCTCTTTCTTTTGCCGCCCTTGCTTGCACTAAAGACGAGCTTGCGCTAAGGTTGGAGAGGATAAATCAAAAGAATGGAAAAATGAAAAAGAAAAAAGAGAGCCCTTATTGGGCCTGCGTCACGATGTTGGCGCCCACAATCTTGGCAGGCGTGCCGGGCGTGTCCGAGGCGTAGTTGTAGGCCACGTACAGGCGTCCGGAGAACGTCTCGCCGGGGCGGATGGTCACCACGTGCGTGTTGCCGGGCGTGAAGTCGGTGGTCGTCAGGCACTGCACCGAGGAGTCCGGCGTCGTCGAGCCGTCCGCGGTGAAGTTGCCCAAGTCCAGCGATTCCTGGTAGCCCAGCGTGCGGGTCACCACCGTGGTGCCGAGGCCGGAGGCCGTGGGCCACTGGCCGAACTCACCGGGCGGGGGAACGCGCGTCGAGAGGCACATGACACCCTGAATGACGATGGTCTCGCGCTGGCCGTTGGTCAGCGTGGCGTGCAGCAGGCTGTTGACGCGGGCGCCGCCGGCGTCCGCGCCGCTCACCAGCAGGACGGGCTTGGAGCACAGGAAGCCGGCCTGGTCAAACAGGCATTGCTCCGGCGCGCGGAACGGGTTGATGTAAAGCAGAACCGCAATCACAATCACGATGACCAGCAGCGCCCAGCCGTAGGTCATGAGATATTCCATGGCCGATTGTCCTTTTTTCATACGCGTCATCAGCAATCACCCTATATACTGAATCCCGATACGGGCCAATATTTTTTAAAACCTCCTAGAAGGACCCGGTGCCCATGCTGGCCAGGAAGGTGTCCAGCAGCGCCGAGACAATCAGGAAGATGACAAAGCTGGCAATGAGCATGGGCGGAATGTAGCGCACGCCCTCCATGCGGTTGCCCTTGTTGATGATGCCAATCATCAGCGCCGAGCATACGGCCGTGACGATGGTGGAGACGGTCACGAAGAGCAGGAACTGCTCGCTGGTGATGACCGGCGCCTGGGGCTGGATGAAGGACATGCCGGACGAGACGGTGACGGAACTGGTGTCCGGGATTTGGGCGAACACGTGCTCGAGGAGCGCGATGAGTTTCGCCGAGACGGAGAAGAGGAAGGGCGCGCCGACCGAGGCGGCGAACACCAGGAAGATGATGTACATCAAAAGCGAGGCCGCGATGTCCTTCTTGATGATTTGCATGTCGCGCACGTCTTTCGCGGTGCGCTCGAGGATTTCGGCGATTTGCCCGCCGGATGAGAGGCCCTGCTTGATGAGCGTCACGGTGCGGCGCACGAACTTGGAGTTGAAGTGCTCGGAGAGGTGGTCGATGGCCTTGTCGAAGGGCTCGCCGCCGAAGGTGCGCTTGGCCACCACCTGCACTTCGGTCGAGAGGGTGCCGAATTCGGGCTTGGCCGCATACCACAGCGCCTGGTCCACCGTCATGCCGGCGCGCACGTTGGCCGCGGCCAGAAGCAAAAAGTCGGGCAGGATTTCCTCCACTTTCGCGCGGCGCGAGTCGGCCGCCATGCGCACCACGACATAGGCCAGCATGCCGATGAGGGCGAACGAGCCGACGAAGGAGAGCACGATGGCCATGGTGGGAACGAAGGCCGAGGAGGCGCCCACCAGCGGCGCGAAGAGCAGCAGGCTGAAACGGTAGAGCGCCTGCTTGAGCGGGAACCAGCCGGCCAGGGAGATGGAAAGCCCCAGCGAGAGCAGGAGGCTGGCCACGAGGTAGATGCCGGCAAACGATTCGGGGGAAATGGAATAGCCGCCCGCGTGCAGGAAGGCGCCCAAACGGCGGATGCGCTCGCGCCCGAACAGGCGGCCGACCAGCTCGAAGGCCGGCGTTTGTGAACGGGTGTTGGAGGAAGCCATGCGCATCACATCACAAATCGAAGCTCGGGCGGGAGTTTTCCACCACCGAGAGGAACATGAACTGGATGATGGCCACCATGCAGAAGACGGCCACCATCAGGCCCGGCCCGTAGTGCGACAGGCCGGTTCCGACGAACGAGAGCAGGATGATGAGGAACGCCACGCCAAGCGAGGGCAGGATGACGCCGAAAATCATGTAAAACATCACAAGGGGGTTGAGCTTCTGCCCGTACGCCTTGAGCTGGATGATTTGCTCCTGCGACACCTGCTCCAGCACCGACTCCAAACTGTCGGCCACGTCGGAGCCGGAAGAGAGCGAGTTGGCCATCTGCAAAATCACGCGCCGCCCGTAGTTGGAGGGGCAGTGCTCGGCCACGTCGTGCAGCGCGGCGGCCATCGGCACGCCCAGCGTCACCTTCTCGACGATTTTGTTGAACTCGCGGCTGACTTCGCCATAATCGCGCGTCACGCCCAGCATCGCGTCGAACAGCATCACGCCCGAGCGCAGCTCGATGAGCAGATGCCGCCCCGCGAAGACCAGCTCCTGGTCGATTTTGCGCCCGCGCCGGCGCGAGAGCATGCGCGGCTGCATCAGGAAATACTGCAGGGTAAGGAAGAAGAACACCGGCAGGCCCAGCGCGGCCGCGCCGAAGAAGGCGACGGGCTCCAGCGTGAGCTGCGTCATCGCCAGCACCAGCAGCACCTCGAGCGCCAGGGTGAGGGGGAGGGTGCGCACGAAACAGGATTCCACGAACTGGGCCGGAACCATGCCGATTTCAGCCATGTCCAGCTCTTTCTTGAGCAGCGGCATCGAGGCCGCCATGCCGGAGTAGAGGTTGCGCAGGGGCGCGTTGCGCGGGGCGGGCGCATTGCGCAGGGGCGTGCTCAGCATGGGCTGGGGCGCAGAACCCTCAGGATTGGATGCAGGTTTGGCCATAAATATCCCGGCATGCGTGGTCATTTCGTTTTGTTTCTACTTCTTGAACTTCTTGGTGAGTTCTTTATTAAGGTTCGCAAAGGCCGCGTTGGGCGAGGAGGAGGGAGCGGAGGATGAATCGGACGAATCCCGGGTCTTGTCCTCGTCCATCTTGTCCTTGACGCGGGCGCGGAATTCCTCCAGCGTCATGCCGCCCACCGAATAAATCTCGTACAGGCCCGGATGCGAGCGGCGGGCGTAGGAAAAGTACACCTCGTCGGTGAGCGCGGACTCGGACTGGTCGTCCGAGAGCAGGGCGGCGGCCTTGGTGGAGGCCGGAGCCTGTGCCGAAGGCGGCTCGGAGGCGGAAGGCGGGCGGGGAGCGGAGGAGGATGCGGAAGAGGCCGCCGGGGGCGAAGGCGGCGGGGGGGCGGACGAGCGGGAGGGGGGGCGGGGCAGCCCAGGGCGGGCGCGGGACGCGTAGGGTGGACGGGGGGCGCGGGGGTGGGGGGGGGTGGACGCGGGCGCGGGTGGAAGAGGCATCTTGGTTTGGGGGCGCGATTCCGCTTCGCGCGGGGCGCCCGAAGGAAGCGGGATGGAGGGGGCGGAGCTTGAATCGTCGCCGTCATCATCCGAGTCGTCCGAATCATCGGAAGAGGAGATGGGAGGCGCGGGGCGGGCGGCGCCCGGAGGCCGGTAGGCGGACGGGTAAGCCGGAACCCGGTAGGATGAAGGAGTGGAATAGGCGGGAGCCGGCTCGGAGGCCGGGCCGGCACCGCCGCGCGAGGGGAAAATGCGGCGGCCCGACGGCGCGGAGGAAACTTCGGGAGAACGGCTCAATCCCTGTTTGGCCGACTGGCCCAAATCGGCCGCGGCGGCGGCTAATTCATGGACCGGAGTCGGAGCGGCGGAGAGGGGCTTGGCGGCCGGAGGCGTGAAGCGCGCAGCTGAAGCGGAGGAAGGCGGAGCGGAAACGGGCGCGGCAGGGCGTGGAGCGGGAGATGCGGAAGGAGGAGATGAACCGATGGGTGCGGCGGGTCTGGAAGAAATGGCCGGGCTGGCCGGAGAAGATGAAGGAACCACTTCGAAAGAGGATGGGGCGGCCGGGGCGGCGGATTTTTTGCGGGATTTGGATTTGGCGGGCGGGGACGAAGCGGACGAGCGCGGGGTTTTGGAAGCCGGCTTGGCGGCGGGAGCCGCGGCCGGCATTGATGGAACTTCGGAAACAGGACTTGGAGCCGGAGATGAAGGCAGGGAGGATGGCTGCAGCGGGGCGGAAGGCCGGCCGGGCATCGGCCGGGTTGCGGGAGCGGGCTTGGGCGCGGC
>CABMCD010000036.1 GCA_902384555.1 uncultured archaeon
CCGGCCGGGGCGAAATCGGCCCGGGGGCGGGGGCCTATTTCCTCTTTCCTTCCGGCCGGATGGCGCTCAAATATTCCAGCACGAGGCGCACGCCCGTTCCATACCCGCCCGGCGCGAGGCCGCTTTTGGGTTTGGTCCCGTCGGAGGTGGCCGCGATGTCGATGTGGGCCCATGCGCGCTCGCCGGCAAAATAGCGCAGGAACGAAGCGGCGGAGATGGTGCCCGCCTGTCCCGGCTCGCCTATGTTGCGAATGGTTGCGATTTCGCTCTTGATTTTCTCGTCATATTCGGGCCATAGCGGCAGGCGCCACAGCCGCTCGCCGCAGGCCTCGCCGGCCGAGACCAGCGCCTCCGCCATGCCGTCGTCCCGGGTAAGCAGGCCGGAGGCCAAATCTCCCAGCGCCACCGCGCAGGCGCCGGTGAGGGTGGCCAAATCCACCATGCGCGCCGGCTCGTATTCCCTGCCCGTCCACGCCAGCGCGTCGGCCAGCACCAGCCGCCCTTCCGCGTCGGTGTTGAGCACCTCAATCGTGGTGCCGTTGCAGGCGGTGAGGATGTCGCCGGGGCGGTACGATTGCGCGTCGGGCATGTTTTCCACCAGCCCCGCCACGCCCACCACGTTGAGCGGCAATTGCAAATCCGCCGCGCCCATCAGCGCGCCGATGGCGGCGCACGCGCCGGACTTGTCGTATTTCATCTCGTCCATCTTCTGGGCCGGCTTTATGGAAATGCCGCCCGAATCAAAGGTCACGCCCTTGCCCACCACGGCCGCGTCCCATCCCTTTCGGGAGGGCGCGCCGCGGTATTCCAGCACCAGCAACTTGGGCTCGGCGGCCGCCTCGCCGGCCACGGCGAGCATGGCATTCATCTTTTCGCGCTTGAGCTCAGGCCGGCCCAGGGTGCGCAGCTTGATGGATTTCCTTTTCTTGGCCATCTCCTGCGCCTGCTCCACCACCCACGCGGGCGTGGCCACATTCGCCGGCTCGTTTTGCATCGAGCGGGCGAAGTTGGCGGCCTGGCCCATCAGCACCCCGCGCTGGATGGACGGCAGGCACAGGGCCGTGTCGGCCGGGCTCACCACCAGCACCAAACGCTCCACCTGCGGTTTCTCCGGCTCGCCCTCCTCGGGCCGGGGTTTGTATTTGTCAAACGAATAGTCGGCCATCACCGCCTGCGAGGCAATGAGGCCCGAGAGGGAAGCGGCGTTGAAGGATTCGGACACGTCGATACCGGGCATCAGCAGGCCGATTTTTTTGCACCTCGCATTCTTGAGCGCGCCAAAGGCCGTTGCATACCAGCCCGCAAGCGCATAGGCCCTGCTTTTGCCCGGCTCGCCCAAGCCCAGCAAGATGATGCGCGAGGCGCCCTGTCCGGGCGTCATGCGCAGCAGCACCATCTGCCCCGGCGACGCGCGGAACTCCTGCGCCCCCACCAGCCCGGCGGCCCAGGCGGGCAGTTCCACTTTCTTTTTCGCGTCTGCATTGGCCCAGAAGGGCATCACCAGCCCCTCTCCGTCAAACGCGTTTTGTGCTGATTGCATTTCGACTTTCATGTCATCACCTTCAAACGGCCTTTCCGCCCAGCACCAGGCCCACGGCGTAGCCCAAACCGGCGGCCGCGCCGCCAATCAGCGCCATCTCCAATCCCGACTTCCACCAGATGCCGGTGGTGATGCGCGCCTTCAGCGCGCCGCCGCCGAACAGCACGGCCAGCGAGAGCACCAACGACGCCGCCATCGCCGGCCCCACCGGCATGAAAATGAATGGCACGACGGGAATGAGCGAGCCGATGACCGAGGCCACGCCCACCACCAGCGCCTCGCGCGACGGGTCGACGAACTCGCTCTCATAGAGGCCCAGCTCCTCGCGCATCATGGTGCGCAGCCACAGCTCCTTGTCGGAGGTGATTTGCTTCACCACGGCCGCGAGGGCCTTGCCCCGGAACCCTTTCTTGTAATAGATAAGCTCAATCTCTTTTGTTTCCACGTCGGGCACTTCCTCCATTTCGCGGCGCTCCTGCTCCTCCTGCGCCCGGTAATGGTCCTGCGCCGCGCGCGAGGAGGTATAGGCCACCGCGGCCATCGACACCGACTCGGCCACCGTGGCCGCGAGGCCGGCCAGCACCACCAGCCCGGTATCACCGGTGCCGGAGGCCATGCCGAGCAATATGCCCAGCACGTTGACCAGTCCGTCCTGTCCGCCCAGCACGATTTGGCGCATCAGCCCGCCGCCATCTCCCGTGCCGCGCTCCAGCTCCTCGTGCCGCCTTTTCATTTCCGGCGGCGCGTCCGCAAGGCCGTCGCGGATGGCTTTCTGGATGTGCTTGTTCATACCACACGTCTCCTGTCCTACCATGGAACTTTTTTCAGCCCGCTGCGGTGCGCCAGCCAGTTGGCCGCGCGGTGCAGCACCACGGTGAGCACCAGCAGCGCCGCCAGCGGCAGCGGCTCGAATTGGAATGTCAC
Organism: uncultured archaeon; assembly: GCA_902384555.1. Taxonomy (GTDB): domain Archaea; phylum Micrarchaeota; class Micrarchaeia; order Anstonellales; family Anstonellaceae; genus CAIXYX01. The sequence goes on from CABMCD010000036.1 coordinate 2,465, forward strand.
GCCCAGCGGCAGGACGGCCAGCATGGCCACCAGCACGAAGGGCAGCTGGTCCAGCAGCCACGACGCCTGCCCGGCTCCCAAACCCAGCCGTCGCTTGGCGAACGAGCCGAGCAAATCCCCGGCCAGCGCGCCCGCGCTGAGCAGCAGGCCGGTGAGCAGATACCAGCTTCCCTGCCCGGCCCACAAATCATAGGGCGTGCCGATGAGCAGGTGCGCTTCCAGCACCGCCGCCAGCAGGCCGGCCACCAGCCCGCCCGCCAGCCCCAGCCAGGTCTTGGAGGAGCCCAAATAGGGCCGCCCGTCCCACGCCCGCCGCCCGCCATCGATGGGGAAAAGGCCGCCCAGCACCACCGGCGCGGCATTGGCCACATAAGCCGGCAGGATGAAGAGCAGCAGGCGCACGAACGGGTCGAGCATGGCCTAGGAGGGGGAGTCAAGCTTCAAAAACCCAAACCTTTGTTTTTTTCTTTCTCTTTCGGCCGTCCGCGCGCGCCCTTTTGCTTTATTAATCTCCGGCCTCTTATCGACGTTGATGAAAACGCCTGCCGAAAAAAAGAACGGCCTGCCTCTGGCCTGGATGGGCGCCGGCCTGCTGGGCATCCTGCTGCTGGCCGGTTTGCTCTATGTGTTCTTTTCCTCCGCCTCCTCCCTGCCCAGTCTGGGCCGGGGCTGCATCGGCGTCATTGATATCAAGGGCGAAATCACGGCCGACGACACGCCCGACACGCTCTTCTCGCAGGGCCAGGCCGGCTCCTCCACGATTGCGAAACTCATCCAGCGCGCGGACGAGCGCCCCGACGTGCGCGGCATTCTGGTGGTGATTGATTCGCCCGGCGGCTCTTCCTTGGGCAGCCGCGAAATCTATTCCGCCCTGCGCGCCTCGGACAAGCCCAAAGTCTCCTACCTGCGCGAGCTGGCGGCTTCGGGCGGCTATTACTCGGCCATCGGAACCGACTACATCGTCTCCGAGCCCGACACCCTCACCGGCTCAATCGGCGTGCGCATGACCATCACCGACCTGAGCGGCCTGTTCTCCAAGCTGGGCTACAACGAAACCACCATCAAGTCCGGCGAGCTCAAGGACATCGGCACGCCGGACCGGCCGATGACGGATGCCGAGCGGCAGATTTTCGAGGGCATCGTGAACGAGACCTTCGGAGAATTCAAGGACGCCGTCGTCGCGCGCCGCGGCTCCAAGCTGGCGCATCCGGGCTTTGAGCAGGCGCTGGACGGCCGCGTGCTCACCGGCCGGCAGGCGCAGGCGATTGGGCTGGTGGACGAAATCGGCACCCAAAAGATGGCCGAGCAGCGTCTGGCCTCGATGCTGAATGAGAGCAAGCCCCTGCCGCTTTGCCCCATCTCCAGCTCGCGCCCCGGCCTTTTCTCCAGCCTCTTCTCCGGCCTGCTGGCCACGCCTCCGCTGGAACAGGCGGGCGGCTGGCATCTGTCCTACCAATAGAGGTGCCGTTGTTTTGGAAGACTCCTACAAATGGACCCTGCTGGCGCTGGCGGTGTTGGCCGCCGTGCTGTTCCTGGCCTGGCCTCACCCCGCCCCGCCAGCAGACGAGGGCCCGCTGGTGCAGAGCCCGGCCGTGTCGCTCACCCTGACGCCCTCGCCGGCCTATGAGGGGCAGGGCGTGCGCGTGCAGGCCGTTCTGGCTCCCGAATGCCCCGACGCGTCCGGCCTCCATCTCAGCCTCGACGGCCGCCCGCTGGCCTTCCGCGTGTCGGACGGACGCTTGGAAGCCTCCTTCGTGCCGGCCTCCGGCACGCACCGCGTGCAGCTGTCCGGCCGTTCCTGCGCGGCCGCGGCCGTGCTGCAAGTGACGGCCGCCCCCTGCGCCGGCGGCACGAACCGCACCTGCGCCGATTCGCGCGGCTGCGCCGGCCAGTCGGTGTGCACTGGCGGGGTGTGGAGCGTCTGCCGCCTGCCGGAGCGCATCTGCGACCCCGGCGCGCGCATCCCCTGCTCCACCGACAGCTGCCATTGGGGCTTCTCGATATGCAATTCCTGCGGCACCGCCTGGGGCGAGTGCCTGCCTCCCGCATAAAGAAGGTGATTTTGATGAGCAAACGCCATCGTGAAGAAAGCAATTCGGTCTATTGGCCCGCGCAGGCCTCGAAACTCAAGCGCGGCCCGGCCGTCATCCTGCCCAAGGACGCCGGCCTCATCATCGCGCTCTCCGGCATCGACAAGTCCAGCACCGTGCTGGACGCCGGCGCCGGCTCGGGCTGGCTGGCCGTGCAGCTGGGCCGCGTGGCCGCCCGCGTGGTGTCCTATGAGGTGCGCGACGAGTTCGCCAAAATCGCGGCCGGCAACGCCAAAAAAGCCGGGCTGGACAATGTTGAGGTGCGCCTGCGCAACGTCTTGGCCGACGGCTTTGACGAGCAGGACGCCGACCTCATCTGCCTCGACCTCGCGGACTCGGACCAAATGCTGACTCATGCGTTCTCCTCGCTGAAAGAAAACGGCGTAGTGGTGGGCTACCTTCCCCACGCCGAGCAGCTCAAGGCTTTTGTGCAGGCCGGCACGGAAGCCGGCTTTGGGCAATGGTATTGCTGCGAATGCAACGTGCGCGAAATTCTGGTGCGCGCGCACGGCGTGCGGCCGGCCAACACCGGCCTGCTGTACACGGCGTATTTGGCGTTTGGGCGCAAGATGGCGCGCGCGGCTGAGAAAAAGCCCCCCGCCCCCCGCCCCACACCTCACGGCCGGCCCAAAGAAGAGCCGAGCAAGCGGGATGAGGAGCCCATTCTCCATGGCATCGTCTAGGCGCGCCGCCCCCGGCCAGCCGCTGTGGCCCCTTCGCCGCGCCATTCTCATCCACGGCTTTGGCGGGCATCCGCTGCACGGCTGGCGGCCCTGGCTCAAAGAGGAGCTGGAAAAGAGCGGCTGGGCCGTATCCGCGCCCTTCATGCCCGACCCCGACCATCCCCAATGCGGGGAATGGGTGGAGACGATTTCGCGCGAAGTGGGCACGCCCACTTCCGCCTGCGCGCTGGTGGGGCACTCGTTGGGCTGCATGGCCATTTTGCGCTATTTGCAAACTCTGCCTGCGGGCCAGAACGTCGGGCCCGTCATTTTGGTGGCCGGCTTTGGGCGCGACATCCACAAGCCCGAGATGGCCTCCTTCTGCACCCCGGAACTGGATTGGGACCTCATCCGCCCGCGCGCCACGCGCTTTGTGGTCGTGCATTCCGACAACGACCCGCTCCTGCCGCTGGAGGAGGGCCAATACGTGGCGCGGCACCTGGGCGTCGAATTGATTGTGAAAAAAGGCATGGGCCACTTCAGCTCGAGCGAGGGCACCACGCAGCTTCCCGTTGTGCTGCAAAAGCTGCTGGAAAAATAATTTCTCTTTCTATCCCAACAGGGCATTGAACAGCAGGCCCACCAGCACAAAGGACACGGCCAATATTCCGGCGAAAATGGCCAGCAGTTTGGGCTTCATCACTCTTCGCAAAATCATCATCTCGGGCAGCGAGAGCGCGGTGACGCTCATCATGAACGCCAGCGCCGTGCCCATCGCCATGCCCTTGGACATGAGCGCCTGCACGATGGGAATGGTGCCGGCCGCATTCGAATAAAGCGGCACGCCCACCAGCACGGCCGCCACCACGGCAAACGGATTGTCTCTTCCGGCCACGCCGGCCAGCCAATCCACCGGCGCAAAGCCGTGGATGAGCGCGCCCGCCCCCACGCCCAGCACCACATAGGGTCCGACCGTGCCCAGCAGATGCAAGGTCTGCTCCCATGCGAATTGCGCGCGCTGCTTTGTGCTCATTTTCACTTTCTTGAAATACAGCGCCGCCTCGCGCGCGTCCAGCGGCTCCAGCTCGCCCTCCAGCTTGAGGCGCCCAATCAGCACGCCGGCCGCGACGGCCACCACCAGCCCGGTGAGCACGTAGAGCAGGGCCACCGGCCAGCCGAAGAGGGCGAAGAGAAGCGCCAGCGCCACCTCGTTAATCATGGGCGAGGCCACGAGGAAGGAGAACGTCACGCCCAGCGGCACGCCGGCGCGCACCAATCCGATGAACAGCGGCACGGCCGAGCAGGAGCAAAACGGCGTCGGGATGCCCAAGAGTGCGGCCAGCAAATTCCCGGCGCCCTCCTTGCGCCCGCCCAGCCATTTTCTCACGCGCTCACGGCTGATAAAGGTGCGCAAAATGGAGACGAGGAAAATCATCACGGCGAGCAGCAGCAGCACCTTGAGGGTGTCATAGACAAAGAAGTCGGCCGCCCCGCCCAGGGCGGAATCCGGGGAGAGCCCCAGCACGCCATAGGCCAGCCAGTCGGCGAACATCTGCAACGGGTCCAGCATGAGCTTATGCCGCCGGCGGAGCTTTTAAACATATAAGTATTGACTTATATGATGAAAAGCATGGCCAAAAGCCCGCCCGCCGCCCTGCGCGCCCTCGCGGACCCCACCCGCTGGCGGATGCTCGGCCTAATCCGCTCCGGTGAAATCTGCGCCTGCGAGCTGCCCGCGCGGGTGCGCGTCTCGCAGCCGGCGGTGTCGCAGCACCTCTCGGTTCTGCTGGCGGCCGGCCTGCTGCGCCTGCGCGCGGAGGGCCGAAAGCGGCTCTATTCGCTCAGCCCCCCGGGCCGGCGGCTGCTCCAAGACATCGAGGCCTGGCCACGCTAGCTGTTTTTAACCCCGGCCTGCCCAATCTTTTTGCAGGGGTAGCAAAGTCCGGTCAAATGCGCGGGACTTAAGAGGCCCGAATAAGCGGTCTTCGAACAATCGGGCTCGAAGACATCCTGTGGCCTAGCGCCTTCAAGGGTTCGAATCCCTTCCCCTGCATTTTTTTCAAAAAGAAAAATCAGCCGTACATGGGTCCGAGGCTGTCCCCGGTTCCCGTTTCGGCCGACTTCTTGTATTGCGCGTGCGACGCCTTGGCGCGCGCCATCATGTCCTTCATCTTGCTCTCGATTTCGGCCGCCTCGCTCTCGAGCGTGCGCGTCTCAAAGTCCAGTTTCAGATGCGTCTTGAGCACGTCCAGCACCATGGCCGAGGCCTTGGGGTCCATGTATTCCTCGTGCGCCTGCGCCAGGAACGACACCACCGGAAATCCTTCCACCGCGCCCTGCGCGAGCAGCACGCCTGTCACGCCGGTGGTGGCGCCCTCCTTGATGAGCGTCACCTGCTCGGACTTCACCAGCGCGTCCAGCAGCTTTTCCTGCGAGGCAATGCCGTACACTTTGGGCTCCTCGCTGCGCAGATGGATGCCGCCCAAGCTGATGATCTGGCGCACCTTGTTGTCTTTGGCGAACTCGTGCACCTTCTGCGCCAGCTCATAGCAGGCGCCCACCGGCACGATGAACTCGGAGAGCAGCACGATGAGGTTGTGCTTCTTGCTGATGTAGATGCGCGCCGGGAAATGGGGCTTGTAGTCATGGATGGCGGCCAGCGGGGGGAACTGGTCGGAGGTCACATAGCCTACGAATTCCATCTTGAGCTTCTCAACCAAGTAGGAGGCGGAAATGGTGCCCACAAGTCCGAGGCCCGGGAATCCCTCGACGAGTGCCGGCTCGCGCAGGCGGA
>CABMCD010000037.1 GCA_902384555.1 uncultured archaeon
AAGAGCAAAGGCTGTAGTCCATATCCATCTTGCCACCGCCAACGAATTTAACCCCCGCCCTCTACTAGAAGAGACAATGGCATACCCGTTCATCGTACTGGAGGGCATCGACGGATGCGGTAAGGGCGAGCAGGCGCGCGAATTGGAGCGCGCCATCCGCAAGAAGCGCCAGCCCTTCGTGCTGCACAAATATCCCACCGACGCGGCGCAGGGTGTGCGCCGGCATCTGGAAGGAAAGGGCTCGCTCGACGCGGACGCGCTGTTTGCCGCTTTTGTCGACGATTTGCAAAGCCGGCAGGCGCAGCTGGAGCAGGACCGGCAGAAGGCGTGGGTGGTGGCCGACCGCTACTGCATTTCCACCGCCGCCTACCAAGGGGCAGGTGGAAGATTGGAGGAGCGCATTTCACAATTGGAAAAATACGAGTGGGTGAAGCCCGACTTGGTGTTGTGGCTTGATTTGCCGGTGGAGGAAGCCATGAAGCGCAAGGCGGCGCAGAAAAGCCCCGACCGCCACGAGGCCGACCGCGCGTTCTTGGAGGACGTGCGCACCAATTTCGACGCGCTTTATAGGCGCAAGTTCCTGTGCTCCAAATACGTGCGCGTTGATGCGTCGCAGACGCCCTCGCGCGTGGCGGCTGACATTCGCGCCGCAATTGAGCAGTAGGCGAAGAGGATGGAAAGGCAGAGCGGGCGGGGCGGGCAGAAGGGACTATTGGGCCTGCTGGCGATTTTGGCCCTGATGCTCGCGGCTTGGGCGGCGGATTCGGCCCCCTCGCTGGATTGGGGCGCGCTGGCCGCACCATACCGGCTGGCCAATGAAACCTATTCCGCCGCGCCGGCACAGGTCAATTCGGGAGAATGGCTGTTTTTGCTTTACATCAACGGCACGCCCGTCAGTCTGGTGCGCGCGGATTTGGGCGCGGACGGAAAATGGGCGGCGCGGGTGCTGGAAGACGAGGCCGGGCTCAAGCAGGCGGCGCAGGATTACCGCCGGGCGGCCGGGCAAGTGGAGATGGCCCGCCAAGAGCTGGATGGGGCCGAGGGCGAGATGCAAGCCTACAATGCCTCGCGCACCCGCGAGCGCGACTGTTTGGAGGCGCTGGGCATCCTGCGCCAGCCCTGCATAAGCTATGGCACCTGCCTCTCGGCCTGCTCCTCATCGGTGCAGTTCTGCCAGCCGCTGGCGCTGGCCAATGGACAATCGTTTGTCTACCAAATCTGGGATTACAAAAACCGCAGCTGGGCGCTGGACGGCGCGCTCGCGGGCCAAGAGCGGGAATACGAGGGCGCGCGCAACGCGATGAGAAGCGCGGCGATTCGGGCCTTTAACCTCAGTTTGGAGCCCGTATGGGAGGCCTCGGCCGGCGTGTTGCGCTCCCCGCTCAACGGCCGCGTCTGCCAAAAGCCGTTCTATGATTCCGGCACGCCGGCGCGCGTGCAGGCGCATCTGCAAAAGGCGCTGGACTGGCTGGCTCCGGCGGAGGATGGAGGGGCGGAAGCGGCGCAGCTGATGAAAGAGATGCAAAGGCGCCGGCAGGCCGTGCAGGCACAACAGAGGTTTTGGTAGGCGGCCAGCGGGGCCGGAAGCGGATGGCTGGAGGCAGGCGGGCCGTTCTGCGGGCTGGCCCTGCTATTGGCGCTCGGCGTGCTGGCCGCCGGCGGTTGGTGGATTTGGAAAACCGCAAGGCGCAAAGCGGGCTGAAAAGAGTCCAAAAAATCGAGGCAACCCTTTTATGCACCGGACGGCGAGAAAGAAGCCGGGTGGAACGATGACGCTTCGAATTTTGCTAATCGCGCTGGTGTTGGGCCTGGTTTTGGCCGGATGCACGCAACAGACGGCCTCGGCCGCACCGGCTTCGCCGTCGGCTCCGAATTACACCACCGAGCGCATGAACGGCACCCAAATCATCCCGCCGGCCCCGACTTGGCCGGCCCCCCGGGAGCCGGCGCCGGTGAAAAACACCACGCCGGCCGCGCCGGCGCCCCTGCCGCGCTCGCAGCAAATCGCCACCTTCAAGAAGCCGCAGCTGGTCTATGGGGCCGAGCAAACGATTCTCAAGCAGGCGCTGGATTACCGCGCCCTGTGCGAAAAGGAGAATATCGACTTGGGCACCCACATCCTGACGCTCAAAAAAGCGGATTTGATGGAGCAGCCCGCGCGCTTTGACTTCGAGTTGCTGGAAGAGCGCAACAACCAGCCCTATGCCGTGGTGGGCGATTTCAGCCTCAGCCCCGGCGAATACCAGCCCGTGAGCATCGCCGGCGGGCCGTCGTATGCGATTGCGGCCAAATACGATGAGCAGGTGAAAAGCGGCTCCGGCTGCATCGGCGTGACGGTGTATAGCATGCCGGGCTGACGCTGAAGGGTTGTAGCGGATACAAAAGACGTTCTCTAACTATACGGCTCTCACCCGTATTTAGTAAAATTACTCTAATTTACGGGAGAGAAGATTGCTCCGATCGGGATTTGAACCCGAGTTACCGGCTTGCTTCGGTTGTTTTGAGGGCAAAACAATCCTGAAAGGCCAGCGTCCTTGACCGGGCTAGACTATCGGAGCCGGTAAGAATAATAGGACACACGGGCTATAAAAAGACATGGATTTGGGCAAAGGCCTGCGCGAGGCGCTGGCCAAACTCAGCGGCAAAGCCCTCGTGGATGAGGCGGCCGTAAAGGAATTTTTGCGCGACATCCAGCGCGTCCTCATTGCCAACGACGTGCCCGTCAAGCTGGTCTTCGAGCTCTCCAAGCGCATCGAGAAGAAGGTGCTGGGCGAGGAGCAGGCGGCCGGGCTGAACCTGCGCGAGCAGGTGGCGCGCTCGATTTACGACGAGCTGGTCGCCCTTTTGGGCGAGAAATACGAGCCCAGCCTCAAGCCCCGAAGAGTGGTGCTCCTCGGCCTCTACGGCTCGGGCAAGACCACCACCTGCGGCAAAATCGCCCAATTTTACAAGAAGCGGGGGCTGTCCGTCGCCTTGGTGTGCGCCGACACCGACCGGCCGGCCGCCTATGCCCAATTGCAGCAGCTGAGCGCCAAGTGCGGCGCCTCCTTCCACGGCATGGAAAACGAGAAGGACGTGAAAAAGATTTTGCAAACCCATTTGCCGCTCATCAAGGAAGACATTGTGATTGTGGATTCGGCCGGCCGCTCGGGTTTTGACGAGGAGCTGGTGCGGCAGCTGCAGACCATCGTTACCGAGGTGCAGCCGCAGGAGAAAATCCTCGTGATGTCGGCCGACATCGGCCAGACGGCCGGGCGGCAGGCCGAGCAGTTCCATCAGGCCGTCGGATTGACGGGTGTCATCATCACCAAATTGGACGGCTCCGGCAAGGGAGGCGGCGCGCTGGCGGCCTGTCACGCCGCCAAAGTGCCGGTGCTCTATATAGGAAGGGGCGAGAAGCTGGAAGATTTGGAGTCCTTTGACTCCAAGAAATTCGTCGGCCGGCTCTTGGGCTTCCCCGATTTCGAGGCCTTGATGGACAAAATCAAGGAGGCCGGCATCCAGGCCGAATTGAAAGAGCAGGAAATGGACAAGCTCACGCTGGGGGCGTTCTATTCGCAGCTCAAGGCGGCGCGCAAGATGGGCCCGCTCTCCTCGGTATTCGGCATGATGGGCATGAACGATTTGCCGGCCGACATGATGAAGACCTCGGAGGACAAATTGAAGAAATTCGAGGCCATCATCGGCTCCATGACGCAGCATGAAAGAGATAACGCCGAAGTGCTGCGAAAACAGAAAGGAAGAATAGAGCGCATCGCCAAGGGCGCAGGCGTCAAGCCCGAGGACGTGCGCGAGCTGCTCTCCCAATTCGAGAAAGTGGCCAACCTCATGAACGGATTCAAGAAGAACCGCGGCTTGAGGAAGAAATTGGAGAAGATGATGGGCAAGAGCGGCATGGACATGAACAAGCTGCAAGGCATGATGGGCGGCGGATAGGAAACAGAGGCGAGAAGGATGCAGCTACCATTCAACCTAAGCGCCAACCAATGGCCGCAGATTCTGGCTGGCTTGGTGATTGTCGCAGGCTGCGCCATTATGTTTATGCACGAGGTGCTGGCCGACATCCCCTTTGCACGAAGCGGCGTGGCCGTATTGACAGGGCTGGCGCTGGCGTATCTCTATTTTGCAAGAAAAGGGAATTAGAAAACGAAATTAAAGAAAATAAAAAATCTAGAGCTTGCGGCTTTGCAGCGCCAGCTCCTTGTTGATGAGCTCCTCGACCACGTCCTTGGGAATGACGCGCCGCCCGCCGATTTTCTCGTGCGGGATGCGGTTGCGGTCGAGGCGGCGCTCAAAGGCGTTGCGCCTGATTTTGACGCCCTTGCTCTGCAGCAGCGTAATCGCGGCCGAGACGTCGTGGTAGTTCTGCGCCACGTGCGTCAGGGCCTCCACCACGTCGCGGGGAACCCAGCGCGCCGTGCCGATTTTGATGGAGGGCACGGTGTTCTTCTCCACGCGGCCGATGAAGGCGCGCAGGTTGAGTTCGGGCTCGTGGTTCTTGAGCCGCTCATAGGCTTCCTTAATCGAGTAGTATTCGCGGTGCAGGTTAATCCAGTCGTTGATGACGGGCTTGGGAATCAGGCGCTTTTTGCCGATTTTCTCCGAGCGAATCGAGCGGCGCTCGACGCGGCCGCCAAAGGCGCGGGCGGAGATGTCGATGCCCGCCTTGGCCACTTCCGAGTAGGCCTCGTCGACGCTCAGGAGCCCCATCGAGCGCAGGCGCTCCTTGTCGAGCTTGTCCTGCTCGTAGAGCTGGTTGGCCGTGCGCACAATCGAGCCGATGTTGTCGCGCAGCTCGGTCTCGCGGACCGAACGGCGGCTTTTCAGCTCGGAGGGCTTGAGCCCTTTCAGCTTGTGCACGACGGGGTCCTTTTGGTGGCGCGTGATGACGATGCGTTTTCCACGGGGCATGAACTCTCACCAGATGGGGTGGTAATATGATGCGTTTCATCTAAATACATTTTCTACCATACTATTATGGCGGGACAGTTTAAAACCCTTTTGGACGTCTGGCCCAAAAAGCGGCTTCAAACTTTCTCTTTCCACCACCCCGACTACTTTACCACTAAGTAAAGAGTTAAAAGTCTATGGGCCCCCCGCCACGACGAGAAATGGGCCGGAACGTCGTGTTTTTAATGCCTCGAGCCGTAGGAGGCCGAACAGAGGCAGATGCCATGAACTTGCTGCAAATCATTTCCACCACCCTGAGGCTCTACGCCGGCCACATCGGCTGGCATTTGCTGGCCGGCTTCGCGCTGCTGCTCTCCACGCTCGTGGCCTGCGGCCTGCTCTCCGGCACGCTGCTGGTGAGCATGTTCGTCGCCGCCCCCTACGGAGTGGAGGGCGAGTGGGTGCATGAGCCGCTGGCGGTGCTGGAAATCGGCATCCTGCTCACGGCGGGGCTGGTGGCGGGCAGCTGGGTGCTGCTCTCCACGCTGGGCGCCTTCATGCACACCTGCGCGCAAATCGGCGCCGGCGTGCGCGAAATCACGGTGCTGGGCTTTTTGGAATACGCGCGGCAGTTCGGGGCCAGCTTCTGGGCAATCGGGATGGTGCAGATGACGCTGGGCTCGATTGTGGCCCTGCCCTTCCTGCTTCTCTCCCCCCTGCTCTCGAGCGTGTGGGGGCCGCTGGCGGCGCTGGGCGTCGCGCTGGCGGCGCTGGCCTTCTTCCTCATCCAATGGCCCGTGTGGCTGGCCATGCAGGCGCAGGTGGTGGACCGCCACGGCGCGGCCGCGAGCATCGGATTGGCGTTCCGCACCAGCATGGGCGCGCCGCTCACCAGTTTTGTGGCGCTCGCGCTCTTGGGCGTGGGCTTCGTGCTGCCGCTGCCGATGCTGATTTTCTACCCGATCTACTTCTTCTTCATCTTCGCCCCGCTCTCGGCCGACTTCGGCCTGGTGTATTACGAGGCGGCAAGAGGATTGCTGAAATAGAGAATTTTTCAGTTCTCGCGCTCGATGATGAAGCGCGCCACCGCCTCCAGCTCCTCGCGCGCCGTTGATTTGGGCAGCTTGGCCAGCTGCGCGAGCGAGTCGTCGATGAGCGTGCGGGCATACTGGGACGCGTAGTCGATGGAGCCGGTGGATTGCAGTTTGGAGATGGACCACTCGATGTCGGCCGCGCCGGCGGATTGGGAGTCGAGAATGGCGCGCAGGCGCTTGGCGTCGGCGGCCGGGAGGCGCGGCAGCGCGTGCAGCACCATCAGCGTGCGCTTGCCCTCGTGGATGTCGCCGCCGATTTCCTTTTTGTATTTCTCCTCCTCGCCGGCCAGATTGAGCACGTCGTCCTGGATTTGGAAGGCGATGCCAATCGAGCGGCCGTAGGTGGAGAGGGCCTTGATTTGGGCCGGCTTGGCGGCGGCGCACAGCGCCCCCACTTCGCAGGAGGCCTGCACCAGCGCGGCCGTCTTGCCGCCCACCATGTCCAAGTAATCGTCAACGGAGAGGTCCCAGGCGTGGCGCTGGTGCCAGCCCAGCTCCTTGGCCTGCCCTTCCAGCACGGCGGTGAAGGAGGAGAGCAGGGTCTGCTGGATTTGCGCGGCGTGCGGCGAGCGGATGGAAAGCGCGGCGCGCCACACCATCATGAAAAGGCCGTCCCCGGCGTTGAGCGCGAGCGGCACGCCGTGGCGGATGTGCAGGCAGGGCTGGCCGCGGCGCATCTGGGAATTGTCCTCGATGTCGTCGTGGATAAGGGTGAAGTTGTGGAACAGCTCGATGGCCGCGGCGGCCGGAAGGGCGTCGGATTCGCGGCCCCCGCAGGCGCGGGCGCAGGAGAGGGCAAGCAGCGGGCGGAAGCGCTTGCCGCCCAAGGCGAGGAATTCCCACAGCAGGCCGTAGACTTCGGCCGGCTGGGCGTCCTTGGGCACGACGCGCGCCATCTCGGCCTCCACCAAGTCGAGGCGAGAATAGAAACGGGTAAGGGCGGCTGAAGCCATGAGGAAGAAGATTGGCTCGAAGCATTAAAAGGATGGGGGGAGGGAGAGAAAACGGATGGATTACGCTCGAAAAGAACGGCAGGCCCGGGCCGGGCGGCCGGTTCTGTTTGGACTGGTGCTCGCGCTTCTCCTCTTTGCCCATTTGACAGCGGCCGCCAACAGCTCGCTTGGCGAATATGGCGGCGTGTGGTTCCGCGACGCGCGCCTGCTCACCATCGGCGGGCAGGGCGCCGTCTGGGTGTGGATGGGCCGCTCGCCGGCCGACACCGCGCCGCACGTGCTGGAGGTGGGATTCTACAACGGCACGCCGGCGAAACAGGCCGTTCTTCTGGACGGGCCGTGGGCCGGCGGGCGTGAGCGCATGGGCGATTTTGCGCAGGCGCTCAAAAGCGCGCTCGCGCCGGCCGGGTGGCGCTTGGGCGTGCAAAACCTCAGCACCCTCACGGCGAGTCCGGACGGGCGGGTGCTCATCCTGCCTGCCGGCGCATGGCCGCGCGCCCTGATGGAGCGCTGGAATGAAACGGTCGGCCCCCGCGATTTGGTCGTCTATCTGGGCGCGCTGGACGACCAGGTGCTGCAGGAGGACGGCGGCGTGCGCTTGGGAGGCGTGGATGCCGAATTGCGCGCGGACGGGCAGGAAGTGGATTCGCCGCTGGGGGGGCGCCTGCTGCAAACCGCCCACGGCTCGCGGGTGTGGCGCATCGGGCACACGCTCAACGAATACGAAAATCTGGACGCGCTGGCCGGTCCGCTGATGGAGCGTGCCGTCACCGCGCTGGAGCCGGGCTTGGAGAGCCGCACTCCGGTGAATTGGGGCGCGCGCGAGCAGTCGGCCGTGGTGATGCGCCCGCAGGGCGTGACGCGGCCGGCGCAGGTGCGCCTGGTGCTGCGCGACGCGCAGGGGAATTGGCAGCGCGTGTGGGACGCTTACCTGCCGGCCCAGTCCGGTGAATTGGACGGGCCGGCGCAGGTGAACCTGGGCGGGCCGGCGGCGTTTCAGGTGCGCCTGCAGCCGGGCTATTCGCAGACCGAGCGCCTGCGCTATCGGGCCGTGTTTGTCATGCCCAACCAGAGCGCGTATGGCGAGCAGGAACTGGGAGAGGGGAGCCTGCAGCCCGGCGGCGCGTGGCTGGGCTCCTTCACCTATCGCAATTGGAGCGTGGGCGGCGACTGGCGCGTGGACGTCCGCGACCAGTTCGAGCGCACCTATGCCGCCGCGCTGGTGCATGTGGTGGAATACCGCCTCCAGCCCCTGCCGGCTTCGGGCAGCGTGCAGCGCCTGAGCATTTTGCGCGACGGGCAGGTGATGCAGGAGGGGACGGTGCGCCTGCGCCTGGCCGGGCACGCGGACTGGAGCGAGGTCTCCGTCCATAACGGCGTGGTGAGCTTCGCGGCCGAGGGCGAGGGCGCGCAGGCGGTGCAGGTGGAAGCGGAGGGCGTGACGCTGCAGTACACGACGGATTTGGGGGGCGGCGGGCCATGGGCGGCCGCCTGGAGATGGGGGCTTCCGGCCCTGCTGCTGGCGGGAATTTTGTACCTGGTGCTGAAGCCCAAAAGCCGCGCGGTCTACCGCATCCGGCTGCTGGAACAGCCGCCCGCCCAAGGAAGGACGGTGCGGCTGGGCGCGGCGCAATGGATGGACCTCCTTCAAGCCGGCTCCAAGCCATGGAACGGCGGGCGGGCGGAGGGCGAGTGGGTGCTGCGCGCCGAGGAGGCGGCCGAGCTGATGCAGCGGCAGCGGGTGGGGCAGCAGCCGCTGGTGGTGAGCCTGGAGGCCGCGCAGGAACTGCTGGATGAGCTGGTGCGCCGCGGGCGGCTCGCGAAGTGGAGGGAGTGGTACGGCCCGGCGGAGAAAGAAGAAAAGCGCGCGAAAGGCGGGAGTGGGGATGCGCAAGAAACGGCGATTCGCCGCCGCGCGCTGGAGCGCCAATTGCACGACCGGCTGGTGGAGGCCGGCATCCGCGCGCGGCCCGTCCGCGGCGGGAACGGCCTGGAGGATGCGCAAGGAAGGAGATGGCAGGCCTACGAGCCGCACGGGGGACTGGCGGCCCTGGAGCACGGCCGTCTGGCGCATGCGCTGGTGTTCGCGGACGCGGCCGAGCAGAAGGCGTTTATGGAGGAGCTGGGCCGGCGCGAGGGGGCGGGGGCGGAGCGCATCCGCCTCTCCCTGCGCACCGGGCGGCTCAAGCTTGTTAAAGCCTCGGATGCCATTGAGACGGCAGGGATGACATGAGCCTGCGACAATTTTTGCTCAAGAAGAAGCCGACCACCCTGCTGCTGTGCCTCAAGGACACGGGGCAGATGTGGTATCCCTCCAAGCTGGCCCAGGCTTCGGGCGCCTCGTACGTGTATGTGACGCAGTGGCTGGACAAACTGGAGAAGGGCGGCTGGGTGCGCATGGAAAAGCGCGGGCGGCTCAAGGCCGTGGTGGCCACCGAGGCGGGGCTGAGCGTGGCCTCGATGCTGGATGAGATGGTGCACAAGATGGACGCGCTCTCGGCCAAGGGTGCGCCGGCGGCCGGAACCGTGGAGCAGGAGCACGCGTCCGCCAAGCCGGAAGGGCAGGAAGCCAAGAAGAAGGAAGGCGGGCCGGGCGTGCGGATGGAGGAGGGCAAGAAGAAGGAGGGTGCGGCCGCGGCCCTGCGGGCGGAAGAGAAGAAGGAGAAGGCGGAGAAGGAAGAAAAGAAAGAGAAATAGAAGGGCGCGAAAGGCGCGCGCTGTGCTTTTTTTCCTACACCACTCTCAATTCGATGATTTTGCTCACCGAGTTGAGCACGTGGGCATAGTCGCGGTAATGGGAATACACGGTGACCTTGAGGCGGTAGACGCCGGGCTGCGTCTGGCTGGTGCCGCAGATGGAGACGGGCAGGCTCTTCTGCGCGCCGGCTTCCAGCGTACCCAGACGAAGCTCCTTGGTCTTGTGCAGGCCCACGCCGTCAAAGCCGAGCGCCTTGGGCAGCTCCACCACCAGCGAGCACATCTGCGGGCTGTTGCTCGCGTTGCGCAAATCCACCAGCAGGTCCACCGAGCTGTTGGAACGGCCGGTGAGGCGCATGGGGCGGAAGGAATAGCTGAACGCGAACGGCGAGCCCTTGGGGGCCGCCTCGGACGAGGAGCTGCCGAATAAGTTGTCGAAAAGACCCATTCCATCACCTTCAATGACTTCGAATGGGGCTCAAACGAAGCTGAATTTCAAAAACCTACCTTCGGCCCCGGCCGGGCGCGCTCAGTCGCGCAGCAGCAGGAACGCGATGCCCAGTGCGAGCAGCGAGAGCAGGATGTTGCCCACGTCGAAGCCGAGCAGCACCACCGGCATGGAGACAAAAATGCTGATTTTGAACACCGCCAGCAGGTTCACCAGACCATAGGCGGCCAGAATGCCGGCCAGAAAACTCTTGAAATCCATGTTTTCACCTCGATAGGCTCAGTCCGATACGGGGAAATTGCGCAGCCAGCCCAAGTCGTTGCGATAGAGCGTGCGGATGTCCTCAATTTGGCTGCCCAGCATCAGCGGCCGCTCCAAGCTCAGGCCCCACGCCAGAACGGGATAGCGGCAGCCCAAGCCTTCGCACACTTCGGGGCGCATGATGCCCGCGCCGCCCAGCTCCAGCCACGCCTGGCGCGCCGGGTGGAACACCTCGATTTCCAAAGACGGCTCGGTGTAGGGGAAGAAGGAGGGGCGGAAGCGGATTTGCTCGAAGCCCAGTTTGGAGTAGAAGGCCTTGAGGGTGCCCAAGAGATGGCCGAAGGTGGCGCCCTCCCACGAAATGATGCCCTCCACCTGGAAGAATTCGGCCAGATGCTTGTAGTCGGTGGCCTCGTTGCGGAACACCTTGCCGATGCAGAAGAACTTGCGCGGCCTTGAATCGCCGGCCGTCTCGCGCAGGGTGCGCGCGCTCACGGCCGTGGTGTGGGTGCGCATCACCATCTGGCGCGCCACCCGCTCGCTCCATTCATAGCGCCAGCCTTTTTCGTGCGCGCCCTTCACGGCGTCGCGCAGCTCCGACTCGGGCCTCGGCGACTCGCCGGGCAGGTAGAAGGTGTCGGCCAAGTCGCGGGCCGGGTGGTCCTGCGGCTGGAAGAGGGCGTCGAAATTCCAAAACGCCGATTCGGCCATGGGGCCCTCCATCTCCTCGAATCCCATGCCGAGGAAAATGGAGCGCACGCGCTCGCGCAGGCGCGCCATGGGGTGGCGGCGGGCGGGCAGCTGGGGCTGCACCGGAGCCGTGACGTCGTAGCGGCGCAGGTCGGACTTTTTCCACGAGCCGGAAAGCAGATGCTCGCGCTTGAGGATGCTGATGGAATCGGAATCGGAAGAAGAAAACGAAACCGCCGCCGGGGCCGCGCCCTCGGATGAAACGGAGGTCGCGGCAGATTCATTCTCTTGCAGCGCTTTCCCGCCCTCGGGCGTAATCGAAAGCCATTCGCTCGAATGCGTGCGCGAACTCACCAGATTACGGCGCTTGAATTCGGACAAGCGCTCGTCGGGAAGGGAAGAGAGTTTCTCGACAGACGGGAGCGACCAGGCGCCCGGATGCGCGAGGGCGGCGCGGCCGGCATCGGTGAGCGACACGCGCTTGTCGGGAAGCAGGGCCACCAGCTTCGCGCGCAGCGCCATGGCGAGGCCGATGCCCATGCGCGCCTGCGAGGTGCCCAAATCGACGACCGGCACCGGGCCGGCGGAAAGCTTCTGAATCAGCTCGTATTCCGGCAGGCCGGCCGCGAGCGCGTCCAGTCCGGCGGGCGTGTATTCCCACAGGACGGATTCCTCGCGGCGCACCGAAATCAGGCCGGCCTCGGACAGCACCTGCGAGCTGCGGCGCAGCGTGTCGGCGTTGAGCGAGAGTTCGCAGGCCAGCTCCTCCAGCGCGCGCTCGGAGGAGGGCGCGGAAGGGGCGCCGGATTCGGACGGCGCGGCCGGGCGCAGGGCGGCCAGCAGCCGCGCGTCGGAGGGAGAGAGGGAGGCCATGAAATCAGCTTATTGCAGGTGCATCTGGTGTATCCACACCACCGACACCAGCAGGATGGCAGCCACCAGCAAAAGCGCCAGGCCCTGCCAGGAGAAGGCGGACTGGAAGACGGCCGCCTGCATGCGGCTGAAATAACCCAGGATTTCGCCCTCCAGCGGCGCCTCGCGGTCGAAAATCAGCGAGAACTTGGAGAGGGTCTGGTCGGTCCAGGTGAAGGTGCGCTCGGAGCCGAAGTAGCCCTGTTGCGGGTCGTAGCGGAAGCGGCTGGTCTCGTTGAGCAGGTTGTTGGGCAGCTGGCTGAAGCGGATGTTGGTGGCGTCGGTGGGCAGGATGAGGCGCAGGGTGGCCTGCGTCGAGAGCAGGATGTCGCCGGAGGAGGAGCGCGGCAGCAGCAGGGCGGCGGGCATGAGCGTGTAGCGGGTGGTGCGCGGCTTGTAGTCGTCCAGCGCCACGATGCCGGATTTGTCGGCCGAGAAGGGGCGGATGTCGTATTCCAGAACGAGGGTGGCAAAGCAGATGCCCATGATGGAGTTGCAGTTGTCCGGCGACTGGGAGCGCACCTGCAGGTTGCTCACCGCCACCGAGGCGGGGTTGACGTGCACGCGCAAGTCGCCGATGCCGGTTTGCGAAACCCAGGTGGAGAGGTCATTGGACTGCATGGTGTTCTGGTACAGCTGCACGGCCTGCGTGTTGTTCATCAGCAGGCGCATGGTCTCCACCCCGTGCGCCGTGCCGTCCGGATAGACGGTGATGGCCACTTCCATGCGGGTGAGCGAAAACGAGCCGGGGGAGAGGGGGGAGGCGAAGGGAGTGGCCAGCAGGGCCAGCAGGAGGAGGAACGCCAGCGCCGGAGGGATGCGTTGCATGGCCCAATCCACCTCATGGAGCCTTAAATACGTTTGTTGGATTGGCGCGGGGAAACCGCCGGCTTGGTGGAGGGGCGGGGAAAGCCCAACCCCGGCGCGAGCCCCCTCACGTGTCGTTGCAGGCATCATTTTGCGTAAATGGAGCCCCAAAACACCCGGCTATACGCTTTTAAACACTCTAACGCATAGGGGCTCGTCTAGGGAGGGATGCGGCAATGAATACCGTCCAGTACTTGGGGCATTCGGCCTTCCGCCTGCAGTTGGAAAACCTCGTCATTCTCATCGACCCGGCCGTCGGCTCGACGGTGTTGGGCAGCCCGCGCCGCATCGCGTCCGCGCTGGACCCGCATGCGGTCAAGGAGTGCGATCTCATTTTGCTGACGCACGAGCAGCCCGACCACTGCGAGCCCGACGTGGTGAAGGAGATTGCGGAGCGCACCTTCGCCACCGTGGTGGCCCCCAAGCCCTGTTTGGCGAAAATCGACATTTCCGAGCGATTCAAAGTGGATGTGCGCGCGGGTGACAAGTTCACCATCAAGGGCCTCGACATCGAGGTGGTGCGCGCCGTCTATCCCCAGTCCAGCTATCCGGTGGGCTACATCCTGCGCTCGGCGCGCTATGGCGTCTACCATGCCGGCGCCACTTACTCTTACCCCGACATGGCGCGCATCAAGTGCGACGTGGCGCTGGTGCCCATTGGCGGCACCTACACCATGGACCCGTTTGCCGCGGCCAACGTGTGCAAAGAGATGCGGCCCAAATACGCCATCCCGATGCACTTCAACACCTGCGAGCGCATCAACCAGGAAGTGTCGGAATTCACCGCCGATTTGGGCTCGCACACCAAAGCCATTGTGCTGAGCGTGGGCCAGACGGCGAAACTGCCCTAGGGCTTTTTCTTTCGTGCCGAAAGAAAAACCCCGGAAAAAGAAAGGGCAGAATGCGAGCTAGGAAAAAAGTAACCCATATTAACATTAGGTTCTCCATTATAGTCATCAAGCTCAAGCGACTTTTCGCTTAGAATACAGAGGTGTATGACAATGATTACCGGCATCCGCATTGACAAGGTCGAGGCCTGGCGCGAGAAAATGACCGAGATGAAAGGGCTCGACATCAACATCAGCGTGGACAACGTCAACATCACCGGCCCCGAAGTGCAGGTGGAGTTCACCTACGTGGCCACCTACCCCGACAAGGCCGGCATTCTGAGCCTCAAGGGCCGCGCGGCGGACGAGGCGCAGAAGCTGCTCATGTCCTACATGGCCGAGACGGGCCTGCTCAACGGCCGCCTGCCCGCCAGCGTCAAAGTCGAGCGCTGGGACGTGGGCGCGGCCACGCTGGAGGTCGAGCTGTCGTTCGTGGGCCACCCCTCCTCGCCTGTTGTGGGCAAGGGCGCGGCCATACGCTTCAAGACCGGACTGGTCGGCGACGAGCAGCACAAGCTGGCGATGGAGCTGAAAGAGCAGCTGGCGGCAGCCAAGAACGACGCCTCCAAGGTGCTCACCGTGCGCAACGCGGCCCTCACCGGCGCCGACGCGCTGCTGGATTTGGCGCCCGCGCCGGTCGGCGTGCTGCGCATGCGGGGCTCCCTGCTCTCGCACGAGGAGGCCAAGCAGGCCAAGGAGATTTCGGCCGGCTGGGCGGCGGACCGCAAGCTGCCGGACGCCTTCTCCGAGCTGGTGCTCAACGCGATTAACTTCACCTGCGGCACGAACGGCGTGCTGGTGGTGCGCCCGGTGAACCTGGCGCCCCCGATGGTTCCGCCCCGCATCAGCTTGGGCAACGCGAACCAGCAGTAAGAAGCCAAAAAATCTTTTCTTTTTTACAAACTTATTTTCATCCCATCCTCGGCAGCGGACGTGTGGGGGAAGACCTTTTTCGCCTCCTCCAGCAGCGGCTCGGGGGAATGGAAGCGCCCGCCAATGTGGAAGAGAAGGAGCTGCTTGGCGTTGGCTTCTTTCGCCGCGCGCGCGGCGTCGGCGGCCGTGGCGTGTGAGCGCTCATCGGCCAGTTCGCGCTCCTCCTCGCTGAAGGTGGAGTCGTGAATCAGCAAATCCGCGTCCTCGGCGGCCTTGACCAGCGATTTGCAATAGGTGGTGTCGCCGGAATAGACGAGTTTCTTGCCGGGCTGGATGTAGGAGATGTCGTCGAGCTTGACCACTTTTGCGCCGACTTTGAGCGAGCCTTTTTTCTGAATCTCGCTAAACATCGGGCCCTTCAAACCGGCCGCATGTGCCTTGGATTCGTGGAAGCGGCGGCGGTCCTGCTCGACTATGCTGAAGCCGAACGAGTGTTCGCCCGCGCCGTGCTCGACGGGGAAGGCATAGACGTCATGGCCGTTAATCGTGAAGAGGGGCTTCTTGAGCTTGGCTGAAGAGGGCTCGATTTCGTGGATGTCCAGCAGTTTGGAGCGGGCAAACACGCGGGCCGAGCCGGGAGGGCCGAACAATTTGACAGGCTGGGTTCTCCCATTCAGGCGCAGGGTTTCCATCAGCCCGAAGATGCCCAAGTAGTGGTCGAGGTGCAGGTGTGAAACAAAGATGGCCTGCACTTTGGAATAGGACACGCCGAGCTTCATCATCTGCCGCTGGGTGCCCTCGCCGCAGTCGAGCAGAAGGACGTCGCCGTCGATGCGAACGGCAATGGCCGGCAGGCTGCGCTCGGGGGTGGGGGAAGAAGCCGCGGAGCCGAGAATGGTGAGGTCGAGCATAGGAAAAGATGGGTCGGGCGCGCATTTAAAGGATGGCCCTATTCGGGATTCCAAGGCTCGGCCCCGATTTCCAAATGATTGAAGTGGGCGATTTCCAAACCTGAATAGTAGCCTGCGCCGGAGAGCGAGAACCGGGTGCTTTGTTGGGGCTTGGCGATTGGCAATGCCGACAATTCATCGAAAATAGAGGCGGGGTCGGCAATCTCTTTCTTATAATAATCCCAGTTGGCGACAAGCTCGAAATGCAGGTGAACCAACCGGCCGCGCTCTGCGCCCGCATCCTTGTGGAGAGTGGCGATCACCTCGCCGGCCTTGACCTCTTTTGAGAATCCACTGAAAACCGGTTTCACATGCACGTAACTAGACATGAGACCGTCGCCAGACACGCTCAGGTGGGTGTGCTGGATGGTGATCTGCGTGCCATACCCATAGTTCGGATGGAAAACCCTCGCCTCGCCATCGGCGATGGCGCGGACCTCTGTATTAGGGGGCAAGCCCAGAACGCGGCCGCAAGTGCGATCGATGTAGGCCGCATAATCAAACCCGGTGTGATATTTCAGGTTGAACCCGTTCCATTGGATCCACTGGTGAAAGTTAGGTATGAGTGAACCGGAAATGGGCGAGACGAGGACAATTCCGCGCTCTTTGACATCAGCCCAGCGTTTGCATGCTTCAGGGAGGATAATTGGTTTAAAACCCATAATAATATACATAATACGACATTTATAACCTTTTGCGGAAAGCGTGATTTTATAATCATCCCAGCCCCACCCCATCCATTCTGCCGCGTAGAGGTGTTCCCATGGTTGATTTTCCGCTGCTAGCCAAGCTGTCCGAGGCGTTCGGCGTGCCCTCCGAGGAGCACGAGATTGCCGCCCTCATGGTGGCTGAGTTCAAGAAGCGCGGCTATAGGACTGAAATCGACCGCTTCGGCAACGTGATTGCCAAGAGCCCCAAGTGCAAGACCAGCCCCGTGATGGTGGCCGCGCACATGGACGAAATCGGCCTCATGGTCAAGTTCATCACCGACAAGGGCTTTTTGCGCTTCATCAAAGTCGGCGGCATCGACGACCGCACGCTCATCAACCAGCGCGTGGTGATTCCGACGGAGAATGGGAAAATTTATGGCGTGATTGGCCACAAGCCCCCGCACGTGCAGAAAAAGGGCAGTGAGCGGCGCGCGCCCGAGGCCAAGGACTTGTTTATCGACGTGGGGGCCAAGAGCAAGAAGGAAGCCGAGAAGATGGGCATCCGCATCGGAACGCCCGTGGGCTTCGACATGCCGGCGCGCCACCTCGCGAATGGGCGCATCACGGCCAAGGCGCTGGACAACCGCGCGGGCTGCTATGCCATGCTCCAGCTGGCCGAGGTGCTCAAGAATGAGGACGTGGTGCTGGTGGGCTCGACGCAGGAGGAGGTGTCGGCCTTCGGCAAAGGGGCCGCGCTCTCGGCTTATCATTTGCAGCCGCGCGCCTTCATCGCGCTGGACACGGCGGTGGCCGGCGACCACCCGGAGATTTCGGAGGAAGACACCGGCGGCGTCAGCCTGGACAAGGGCCCGGTGATTACGCTGGTGGAAGCCTCGGCGATGGGCAATGTGGCCGACCGCATTTTGCGCGAGCACTTCATGGACACGGCGCGCAAGGCCAAGATTGCGGTGCAATTGGAAGTGGTGGAGGGCGGCGCGACCGACGCGGCCAGCGTGTACAGCGTGCGCGGCGGCATCCCCTCGATTGCCATCGGCATTCCGACGCGCTACATCCACTCCAACGTCAGCGTCTGCTCCGGCAAGGACATTGCGCAGACCGTGACGCTGATGGAGCGGGCGCTCAAGACCTGGCCCAAAAAATAGCTTTTTTTAGTTCAATCCCGGTTGCGGGCCAGGAACGTAAAGGTAATGAGCAGCACCAGCACCAGCGCGACCAGCCACAGCCAGTCCATCGGCAGGCCGACGGGCAGGGCCAGATTGCCCAGCACGGTGTCGGACTCGTTGAGCGAGGCGGCCGGGGCGGAGGGCGAGGTGTTGGGCTCGGACGGGAGGCGGAAGGGCGAGGATTGGGCGGAATGCAGGCGCCCCGCGCGCAGGAAGGTGCCGTTGAGCGACTGGTAGACGTCGGCCTCGGAGCTGCAGCTGGAATTGGAGCAGGAGGCGGAGAGCGTGACATTGGGGCCCAAGCCCTGCGGGTTGGAGAGCAGCAAGGTGGAGGAGGAGATGAGCCAGGCGTCGGAGGCGGGCAGGAGCTGGAAATTGAGCTGGGCCATCAGCGAGCGGGAGGCCGACTCGTTGAGCGAGGTGTCCAGCTGCCAGGGGCCGGCCGAAACCGAATAGGCGAACAGGGCGGGGCTGGCGGACAGGAGGAAGAAAAACAGCGCCATCCGGGGATGGGCCAAGCTCGCCGCAGTCGGTTCACGCATGGGCTATGCGGGGCAGATAGGGAATATAAAATGCTCGAATGACGGGGGGTTGAAAACGAGAGGAAAGAAGGAAAAATAAAAAGGTTGGAAAAACGCCATCTAGGCGTTTTTGAGCTTGGCCTTGTAGACGTAGCCGTCCTTGCCAAGGTAATACATGTAGCCGGATTCCTTGGAGACCTTCTCAGAGCCGACTTTCTTCTTCTTGCCCTTCTTGTTGTGCTTCATGGGGGCGGCCCAGACGTAGCCATCCTTGCCGATGTAGTACAGGAAGCCGTCTTCGCGCTTTATCTTTTCAGATCCAACTTTCGAACCCATTACAAACACCTCCTACGTGTTCGTCGTGCCCACGAGGATAAAGTATATAAACATATTCTCGACGAGGCTTCGAGGAGAAAACAGGGGAGGAAAGGAAACGGGCGGGCCCGACGAAGAATGGGGGGAGCAGGAGCACCCGGGCTTTGCGGCAGAGGGCGGACGGGGGGAAACGAGCCTGAAAAGCTCAGGCGGCTTTTTTCTTGCGCGCTGTGCGGGCGGCAGGAGCTTTGGCCTTGGGGGCGGCGGATTTTTTGGGCTTGGCCGCCGGCGCGCGCTCGAGCAGCCCGGCCAGCTCGTCCTCGTCGAAGGAGTAGTAGGCCGACAGCTGCTGCGCGGCCGGCTCGCCGGCCTGCCCCTGCGCCTGCAAAAGCGGCAGGAAGTCGGCGGCGCGCCGGGTGGTGGCATGCACGCGCACGGCGACCTTGGCCGAGAGGGCTTTGCGCAGGGAGCGCTTGGCCTTGGTGGCGCCCATGCGCTGGATGTAGGAGGGGAACGCGTAGGGCACGAAGGCGGGGGCGGCCGGCGGGCGCGTCGAGGCCACGCCCCAGAGCATCAGGTCGGAGGAATAGCGCAGATAGCCCCAGTACTGGCGCGTGCGGATGCGGCCGTCGAACACGTCGGCGCGCGAGAGGCGCCCCAGCGCGGCCGCCAGGCTGGCGGGGTCGGGGCGCTCGAGGGGCAGGTTCTGGCAGATGTAGAGCTTGAGCGTGTCGCGCTCGGAGAGCGAGACCTGCAGGCGGCGCGTGGCGGCGAGGGTGGGCGCGCGCATGGCGGTGCGCACCTGCTCGAAGAGGGCCTTGGAGCGCTCGCGGCTGGCGGAGGGGTTGCGGGCCTGCAAATCGCAAATCGCGGCGCGCAAATCGCCGTTCGCGTTCGAGGCGATGGCGCGGATTTCGTCTTCGCTGACGGCGAGCTTCTCGGATTTGGTGATGCGCGAGAGCACCGAGGTGATGTCGGCCGAATTGACCGCCTTCATGGGCAGCAGCTCGCAGTGGGTGCGCAAGGAAGAGAGCGAGCGGTCGTACGCGTCGGAGGCGGTGAGCAGCACCGGCAGGCGCGGGCTGGCGAGATGGGCGAGCAGCGAGGTGATGGCGCTGCGCGCCTTGCTGGCGGCCCAGGTGTCGACGTCCTCGACCAGCACCAGATTGGAGGCGCCGAAAAGCGAGGAATTGGAAAAGGCGGAGGCGAGGTTGGAGTCCCATTTGTCTTTCTGCTCGGGGCTGGGAAGCTGGACCGACACCACGTTCCATTCCATCTGCGCCGCCAGCGCGGCCGCGAGCGCGGACTTGCCGCATCCGGGCGGGCCGTAGAGCAGCAGGGGCTTGCCGGGCGTGCCCAAGGTGAAACCCAAAGCCCATTGTTTCGCTCTGGATACGGCCTCCTTGTTCCCGGCGAAATGCTCGAGAGAGGAGGGTGCGTATTTCTGGTAGAAGAGCATGGGTATGAGTGGGGATGGACAAGTTATATTCCTTTGTCGGCCTAAGTTCCAACCTATGCTCGTCGGTATCATTGGCGCCCCCAACAAGGGCAAATCTTTGCTGTTTTCCTGCCTGACCTCAATCGAAGTGCCGTCCGCGGACTACCCTTTCACCACCATTGAACCCAACAGGGGCGTGGCGCTGCTGCGCGTGAAATGCGCACATGTGGAAATGGGGCTGCCCAAATGCGATGCAAGAGGAGGCCACTGCAAGGACGGCATGAGAGAAATTGCCGTGCCGCTGTTGGACGTGGCCGGACTGGTGCCGGGCGCAAGTGAAGGAAGAGGAAAAGGAAACCAGTTTCTCGACGATTTGAGAACGGCGGACGGATTTATCCATGTGGTCGATGCGTCGGGACGAACGGATTTGGACGGACAGGCGGCGCAAGATTTCCCTCTGGATGAAGAGGTGGGCTTTTTGCAGGGCGAGCTGGCGGGCTGGCTGGCGGGCATCCTCAAGCGCAACGAGGCCAAATACAAGAATAGGGGCCTCGCCGAGCTGATGGAGGCCATTTCCGGACTAGGATATACATCGAGCCAAATTACGGTGGCCGCGCAGAAGGCCGGCATTCCGCTGGAGCGCATCCAATGGACGGATGAGCAGACGGCGCAATTTGCAAAGAATTTATGGGCCGATGGAAAGCCCATGTTGGTGGCGGCCAACAAGGCCGATTTGGGCGGGGCGATGGAGCGGGTGAAAGAAACACAAAAATCAATACCCAAAATTTCCATCCGCCCCTGCTCGGCCATGTATGAGCATGTGCTGCAAAAGGCAGGCAAGGCCGGCATGGTGAAATACACCAGTGGGGCGGCGGATTTCGAAATCAGCGGAACGGCGGACGGGCCGCAGAAAGCGGCCTTGGAGCGCATCCGCGCATTCATGAAAGAGAACGGCGGGACCGGCGTGCAGGCGGCGCTGCACGAGCTGGTGTTTGAAAAACTGGGCATGCTGGTCGTCTATCCGGTGGAGGACGAGAACCACTGCACCGATAGAAAGGGATTGGTGCTGCCCGACGCCTTTTTGGTGCCGGCCGGCACCACCGCCGTGCAGATGGCGGCGGCCGTGCACACCGATTTGGCCAAGAGCTTCATCGGCGCGGTGGATGCCAAAACCAAGAGACGAGTGGGCAAGGACCACGTGCTCAAATTTGGGGATATCATTAAAATCGTGGCCGCGAGATAGGACTTAAACACGGAGGAGAGCGTATGCCTCGCCAAAACGCGAAAAAAACCAAAAAAGAGGGAGCCGGCCACCCGATGCCCGAGATGGGCGGGGAGCCGATGCCGGGCCCGGTCACGAACATCAGCGCGCACGCGGGCAGCACGCCCGGTCCGGCGCGTGAGATGGGTTTGGGTTCTGGCGGAATGGGAAGCCCGTCTTCCCCCAACAGCGGGTCTGCCGGTTTTGCGGGCGGGCGCGAGCGCGTGCTGCTGGGCGCCCTGGTGCTGGTCGTCCTGCTGGGCGCCGCATTGCTGATCATCAATGGAATTCCGGGCGGCTCGCCGGGCGGACCGGGTGTGGGAGCCAACAACACCACCCTAGTCAAGGTTCCGGCCGTGAACCAGCCGCAGGGCCAGCGGCTGATGCGGCTGGTGAACCAGAGCGCCGCGTTTCCCGGCGCATACCGCGTGTGGATGACCGAGCAGAACGGCGCCGACACGGTGAAGCTTGAGCTGGCCAGCGACGGCGCGCAGCGCATCGGGAGAATCGAGACGCGCCTGTACAACCGCACCTACGTGTGGCTGGAGAACCGGACGCTTTTGTGCGAGCAGCCCCTGCATGAGGAGACCGCGTGTGTGGAAGTCAACGCCACCCTTCTCAACGGCACCACGCTGGCGGACGAGACCCGGCATTTGCAGGACCTGTTCTATCCCACAACCAACGAGACCAATGCGGTGCGGGCGGGCTATGTCAAACTGATGCAGGATTCCAGTTTCGGCTTTGACGGCAACGTGAGCACGGGCGAAGCGGCCGCGAGGCCTTGCGAGAAGATTGCCTACCATTTGGGAAGCGCGCAGGTGCAGGTGTGCCTGGACGCCCAGTATGGCGAGGTGCTCAGCCAGAGCATGAGTTACGACCAGCCCTACCAGAACGCAGACGGCACGACGGGCTACCAGCGCACCAACTACCGGTTGGAAGTAAGCAAGTTGGAGCTGGGCGCGCAGGATATCGTCCAGCCGGGCGGAAACGTCACGCTGGAGCAGATGCAGGGCGCGGTGCTGGATGACCAGCACAAGCTCAGCACCCTGCAGGGCTGCGAGCTGGGCCGCGACGATACGGAAAAGAACCGCTGCTTCAAGGAGAGCGCCATGAGTTATGACGAGCCGCTGTTCTGCAAGTGGTCCACCAACGCTTCGGCGGCCGGGGACTGCGTCGTCAAGATGGCCACGCAGCCCAACCAGCTGCGCCCCGACCTCTGCGAGCTGGCGGGCGCGATGAAGCCGGACTGCTATGCCAACGTCGCCTATCTCAAACACGATGCCAGCTACTGCCAGCTGGTGGAGAACGAGAGCCTGCGCGCGCAGTGCGAGCAGGCGATGGCCAGCCAGAACAGCAGCATGGCCGGAACCAACGCCTCGGGCGGAGCCACGGCGCCCAAAACAGGGGGCGTGGCGGTGAACGGCACGGCTGCGAACAGCACGGCCATGGGTGGCGGGAATGAAACGGGCACGGCTCCCGCAACCCCGACGGCGTCCAGTTCCGGCACCGGCACGGGAGGCAACGCGCCGCTCAAGAGCAGCGCGACCAACGCCAGCGCGCCCAGCTATGCGCCCAACTACGGCCGGCCGGTCGTGAACGCGAGCGAGAACGACACGGCGGGGGCCAGCCAGAAGTGAGGGAAGGTGCGCACCCGGGCAGGGGCGAATAGGTTTTTCGGGGCAGAGGGCCCCGAAACCCCCTTTGGGGCGCACCCCATCTCTTTTAATTTATTGACGCCTCAATTTATTCAACGGTTTGGGCCCGTAGCTCAGCTTGGTAGAGCGTTTGGCTCTTAGGCCGATTCATCGGCAGAGCAACCAAAACGTCGTGGGTTCGAATCCCACCGGGCCCGACGCGAAGCAGAGGGTCCCGGGGGGCGGACGGTCCGAAGGACCGGCATCGCCCACCGGGCCCGAATAAATTTTTGAAAAACACTTGTTTTGATGGTCGCATGGCCGTTTGGATTCTCCGCTATGGGCACCGGCGCATGCGCGACGCAAGAGCCAGCACGCACGTGGCGCTCGCGGCACGGGCGCTGGGCGCCTCCGGCGTCATTTTCGAGGGCGATGAGGACGAGGCGTTGATGGAGCGCCTGCGCAAAATCGCCCGGGAGTGGGGCGGTGAATTCGAGATACGCCACACCAAGAGCTGGATGGGTGAGGCCGAGCGGTTCAAGAAAAAGGGCGGAATCCTCGTGCACCTCACCATGTACGGCTGGCCGCTGCAGGAGAGCATCGGCGAAATCCGCGCAGGGGAGAAGGATTGTTTGGTGCTCGTCGGCTCGCAGAAGGTGCCGGTGGAAGCCTATCAGATGGCCGACTTCAATGTCGGCGTCACCAACCAGCCGCATTCGGAGATTGCGGCGCTGGCGGTGTTTTTGGACCGGTATTTCGAAGGCGCCGAGCTTCGGCGTGAATTCGCCGGAGCGCGCAAGCGCGTCGCCCCATCAAAGATTGGAAAAAGTATCATTTCGTGTAATGAAGAGAGGCAGGTATAAATACGCTGGCTGTGGAAATTAATGTATGGCGACGGGGGCAAAACAGCGGGGGAAAAACAAGCGCGCGAGCCATGCGGCGCCCAAAATGGGAAAAGCCCGGCGCGCGGCCCCGCACGTGCCCCGGATTAAGAGTGTGCAAAAGGCTGCCAAACCCGCTCGCGGGCCTTCAAAACTGCACGCGCCGGCGCAAAAGGCCAAGCCTTCTTCAAATCATGCGCACGGCCACAACCATTTGTGGAAAAGCACGCTTCTTCAGGACGCCGACGTGCGCCGCTGGCTCATCCGCTCGGTGGGCGAGCACGCGATTCATGTGATTTCGGATTTCAATACACCGATGAGCGACGAGCAGATTGCCCAGAAGAGCGGGATTCGCGCCAGCGACGTGCGCGTCGTGCTCAACAAGCTGCATTCCTACGGTCTGGCCACCTATTTGCGCAACCGCGACAAGAACAGCGGCTGGTACTCCTATGTTTGGAAACTGAACAACGAGCACGCGCAGGGGCTCAAGGAGCGCGTCCAGGCCGAGGAAGAGCAGACAGTGGTGGCCGAAGTCCCGATGGGAGAGGGCGAACACTATTCCTGCCAGTCGTGCACCGGGCGCTGTTTTGATTTTGAGCAGGTCTCGACGCTGATGTTCAAATGCGACCAGTGCGGGCAGGACTTGAGATTTTTGGAGCCCCAAAAGAAGGAATAGGCGCCACCCGGCGCGGGCTATTTAAAGGTCAGGGTTCCATATTGTAAACAGTGGGATGGGGTAGCTTGGAGTGCCCGCTGGGCTCATAGGCGCGTGTTTTGCGCGCTGAGACACCCAGAGATCGGTGGTTCAAATCCACTTCCCACTAAATTCTTCTTCTGATAATCCAATAGCAGTGGAAAATTAGTCTCGAAACTAAGACAAAGATTAGTGATTAGAGAATATAGAGGATTATGACGGAGAAGCAGGACGAAGCCAGGAGAAAAAACCTACGTAATTTCGACCATTACACCCAGCAAAACCGACGTATCCGGCAGTTGGAGGTTGAAGAAGCACTGGCTGAAAAGTTGAGGGGGGAGGGGTGGGAAATCTTTTCACCCACTGTTGTTTGTGATAGGGTTGGGATTAAGGATGGAATAGTATGCTTTATTGAATTTAAGAAAAAGGACCAAGAGTTACGAGAAGGACAGAAGAAAGTGTGTGAATTGAATCCAGATCGATACAAAATCGTTTACTATTAATTTTCTTAGTGCCAGACGCCCCCCATACTTCCACTAATAGGATTTGAGGAAGCGCACCGCCGATTTTGCTTCAAAATTACAAGAAACGCATGGCTTTTTATGTATTATGTATCTATAGTTACAATATGATAATATATTGTTTTGATATATTAATGAAGGAGAATAAGAGGTTTAATGCTGTTAAGAGGCGTTTTTACTATGAATTAAGGCAAAAGAAGCTCAACAACAGCTTCTTTAGGTCAAAATCAGTTCTATTGGTTGAAGATTCAAGAGAAGCAGAGCTAGATCTCTTCTTTTCAAAATATAAGGAAGATTTGCGCCTCTTTAAGAGCCATTTAGACTCCCTCGAGCAAATCTATTGAACCACCCCTCCCCCTATTTTCCTATTAGTGGAAGTAAGGGGGGTCCCTAGGCTCAAAACGATTGGATAAATCAATGTGATAAATCAAAATGAGTTTGAAAAAATCAAAATAAAAATGAAAGAGGCGAGCCTTACATCTCGCCGCCGCCCATGCCTCCAACCTTGGAGACCACGACCACGTCCTCCACGCTCTTCACCGAGCTGTAGAGCACGCTCTTCTCGCGCAGCACGCGCTTGGCCTCCTCCTTGGAGACGTTGGCGAGGGGCTCCATCGCGACGCGCACAATCTTGCCCTGCTCGAGGTCAATCAATATGTCCTGCACGCGGCCCAGGAACTTGCCTGCGTCGGTGTAAATGTCCATGCCATAGATTTTCGAAACTTTGGTCGTCATGTGCTCACCTGGTCGCTTACGGTGGTTCATCACCGGCCTTATCTGGCCCATAGAGGCAAGCGCATTTTATAATCCTATTTCTCCCTCATTATCTCATGACAGAAACTCCCACTCCCCCTATTGCGGAACATCGCCATTGGGTGGAGCAGCTGGGCCAATCCGTTCTCGACCGCGGCTCCGGCCCCTACACCATCACGGGGGGCATGACCACGTCGGGGCCCGCGCACATGGGCACCCTCTGCGAGATGCTCTACCCCCAAGCCGTCGCCCACCACCTGCAGCGCATGGGAAAGAAGGTCCGCTACATCTTCATTGCCGACATCCTCGACGCCTTTGACGGCGTCCCGGTGGCCATGCAGCCCTATTCCAAACAACTCGAGCCCCATTTGGGCAAGCCGCTCTGCGACGTGCCCGACCCGACGGGGCGCTATCCCTCTTTTGGCGACTACTTCCTCAACGAGTCTTTGGGCATCGCCAAGCAATTCGGCGTCTCGCCCCAGCTCGTGCGTGCGCAGGAGCTCTACACTTCCGGCGCCATGGATGAGAGCGCCCGCCTCTTTGTTTCCAAATGCGAGCAGGCCCGTGAGCTGGTCGCCCGCACCTCCCTGCGCGACGAGCTGCCGGCCGACTGGCACCCCCTCATGCCCATCTGCTCCAATTGCGGCCGCATCGCCACCACCCGCGTCACCAAAACAGAGGGCGACATCTACCACTACACCTGCGACAAGGACGTCAAATACACCAAAGGCTGCGGTCACTCTGATTCCAACTCGATTTCAGACCACCGCTACAAGCTCACTTGGCGCCTGCACTGGCCGGCTTGGATGAAACACTTCCACACCTCCATCGAGGGCGCGGGCATGGACCACCACACCCGCGGCGGCTCGTGGGACACCGCCCAGGCCGTGTTCCGCGAAATCTTCAATCAAGAGCCCCCGGTGGGCTACCAGTTCGGCTTCGTGCTTTTCCAGGGCAAGAAATATTCCAAATCCAAAGGCATCGGCATGGGCCTCTCCGATTTGCTCAAACTGCAGCCCGCTCCTGTTCTGGCCTACGCGCTGCTGCGCCCCGACCTGATGGAAAACCGCGACATCAACCCCACTTCCGAAAACCTGCTGCGCCTGATTGCCGAATATGAAGAGGCCGGCGCGCTGGCCGCGCAAATGGGTTTGTTGGAGAAAAGTGATTCATCTGAATCCTCCCAGCTGGTCCACCAATCCACCTCTCCTGCCGCCGAGGTCTCGCGCGCCGAGCGCAAGCGCGCGCTGGCCTACTCCTTGGCCGCCAGCCGCCCGCTGTGGTCCATTCCCTTCTCCGACCTGCTCATCTACTATGGCCTCTATGGCGACCTCGAGCGCGTGGCCGCGGCCCTGAACCAACCCGACGACGTGCGCTACCTCGCCCCCTACATTCTGGAGTGGGAAAAACAAAACCTCATTCCCGACATCTACCGCTTCAAATTCCAAAACAAGCCCGCGTCCAGCCCGCAGGTGCGCGAGTGGGTCCAAACTCTCACACCGCAGATGGATGCGCTGGCGATTCACAACTCGGTCTTCAACTTCGCCCGCGAGCGCAAAATCCAGACCGGCGCCATGTTCCAGTCGATTTACACTGACCTCATCGCCAAGCCGCACGGCCCCAAACTGGGCCGCCTGGTGCATATCTTGGGCGTCGAGAAAGTGCGCGCCACGCTTCTGGGTGCCCAGCCATAGACTTATATATACTCAACCAGACAACGCTAATCAACAATCGAGAGAGGATGGCCATGAACCGACGCCGCATCCATGCCGCACTGCAGCTCGTCTTTCTGGCTCTTTTGCTGACGCCCATCCTCTTCGGCTCCAACGCGGTCGGCTATCTCGAAAACGCGCTCAGCGACATCTGCGTCCAAATCCAGGACATGATTCCGACCGCCTCCATGCTCTTGGTGGTGCTCGGCTCGGTGCTCTACGGCTCGGCCCAGCTCTTTGGCAACGCCGAAATCCGCGCCAAGGGCTCGGTGTGGGCCACCTCCTGCATCACCGGCGCGATTTTGGGCCTCATCATCGCCACCGTGGCGCCCGACATCCTCGGCCAGCTGGCCGGCACGCCGGTCAATTGCTGAGTGCATACTCCGCCCGCCCCTCATCTTCTTCTGTCCTCCCCCCAACCTCTCTCTTTTTATCCCTCTTTTCCATCCTCTCTGCCATGGCCCCTGCCCGGCGCGGCTATGTCTCCTTCCTGCTCATGGTGCCGCTCGCCCTATTGGTGCTCACGCCTCTTCTGCTGCGCCCCGCCCCGGCTTCCGCCTCCCCGCTTCCGGCCGCCCTGCTGCGCGCCGATTCCGAGCAGGTGGCCCTCAAGCGCGCCCTGCTGGTGTCGGCCCGCGATTCGCTTGCCAAAGCCGAGCTGAGCGCCTTGGACCTCACCACCTACAACGCGGCGGTCCTCTCCCGCTTTCCCAACGACCCCAGCTGCGCGCCCACCAGCTTCGAGGCCGAATCCCTGCTCACCGGCAACCCGGACCCCGTCCTTTCTTTCAGCGGCCTGTCCTTCTATGAGCGAACCTGTCTGGTGCGCGCCCGCGTGTTCGACACTTGGTCGCAGCTTCTGGCCGATTGGAACCAACACTCCGATTTCAAGGCCCGCCTCTCCTGTGGGGATGATTTCACTCCATCTCCCCCCTATTTCTCTTGCGCCTCCCATCTCTCCTGGTCCGACGCCCCGCCCCAACTGGTTCTGGACGGCGCCTGGTCGGTGCGCCTCACCCACTCTTCCATCGAAAACCTGAGCGCATCCGGCCCCCTGCCCGCCGCGGAGGTGCATGTTCCATGTGCGCGCCCTCCCCCCGACCTCCCAAACATTCCCCCCCTCTTTGCGCCCAACTCACGGTCGAAGCCCTCAGCGCCTTCCTACTGCTGCTCGTCCTGCTCTCCATCCTGGGTTCCGCCGTCTCGCGCACCTCGCGCGAAGTCGTGCAAGCCCGACAGGTTTCCTTCGAGCGCCAGTCTCTGGCCGAGCAGTCGCTGGCCGTTCTGCTCGTGCCCATTCATCCCACTGTCCGTCTTCCTGACGGTTGGGTGCCGGACCATCAAGCCGGCGGCGGGAAATTCAGCTTCAATTCCAGCTCCGGGGCCAGCGTCATCATCCCCTGGTCGTCCGCGCTCTCGTCCCCCAAGGTGCCTGCATGAGAATTTCCACCCTTTGCACGCGCCCATTCACTCTCCGTTCTCCCTCTTCTCATTCCACGCGCGGCATCTGGCTGAGTTTTGATTTGATGCTCACCTTCCTGTTCCTCTTCTCCCTGCTCACCAGCCTGCTCACGCCCGTGCTGCTGGACAAAACCTATTCCCAAACGCGGGCCGACTACAACTCCCGTCTCTCAGCCGCGCTCACGCTCTCCGAGCAGGCCTATTGGCAGGCCGCCTCCCCTCCACGCGCCGCCTCCGTGTTCTCTTCCATCGGCTCCGCGCCCTTCGCGATGGCCGGCTATTACGATGAGGCACAGCTGGCCGCATTCAAGCAATCCCTCCCCATCGAGCTGCAAAACTGGTCGTTCAGCCGCTCCCCGCCCCCCTCCCCCAGCCCCTCGCGCATCTGCGTCTCGCGCCAAATGATGGATGCCTCTTCGGGGCAGCTGCACGCGTTATGGGTGTGCGAGCCTTAGGTGATTTTGATGATGTGGCTTGAAGCACTGCTCTCCTCCATGCTGGTGGCCTTTGCCTTCCTCCTCCTGCTCAACTCGCCCGCCCCCACCACCCACTTGCAGGACGCGGCCGCCCTCTTCCAGCTTGAGGCCCGCGCCGCCCTGCTGGCCTAATATGGGGCCGATGCCGGCCCGGCCCCGCTGGCCGGCCAAACCATGGACAACGCCGCCCTGCACGACCGCATCTTCTCTTCTCCCCAACCCTTCTGCTACCGCTGGGCCTGGCTCTCACCCTCCCAATCGCCCTCCAGCCTTGGCTCTTCCAGCTACGCGCTCTCATCCCCAGACTGCGCCGCCTCATTCTCCAACCTCTCCGCCCTGCGCTCGCTTCAGCGCGGCGCGTGGCGCGAAGGCCGGCTGCAGTTCCTGCTCCTGCAGCAGGCGCCGCTTTCCTGACAGACTTTTTCGGTCTTTTGTTTTCCGTTTTTCGACGTAAAAAACACGGCCCACAAACATGTGCTTATATTCCTATCTCGCCCATCCGCACTCCATGACCTCTCCACTCGTGCGCGTGGCCGACCGCATGGCCCACGTCTCTTATCCCATCCGCGACATTGTCTTGCAGGCCCGCAAAATCGAGGCGCGCGGCACGCCGATGCATTGGTTCAACATCGGCGACCCCAACCGCTTCGACTTCGCCCCGCCCGCGTGGGTGACGCAGGCCATCCATGCCGCGCTGGACGACCCGCAATACAGCGGATACGCGCCATCCGAGGGCGACCCCCAGCTGCGCGCGGCCGTGGCCCAATCCGAAGGCCTCTCCCCCGAGCGCATCTTCATCTCCAACGGCCTCTCGGAGGGCCTCTCCTTCACCCTGCAAGCCCTCATGGACCCCGGCGACGACGTGCTGCTGCCCTCCCCAAACTACCCGCTCTACGCCTCGCTCTCGCGCGTGCTGGGCGGGGTGGAAAACCTCTACCAATGCGACGAGAACTGGCAGCCCGACGTGGAGGACATGCGCAAAAAAATCACCAAGCGCACCCGCGCCATCGTGGTCATCAGCCCCAACAACCCCACCGGCGCCGTCTATCCGCGCAAGACGCTGCAAGCGATTGTGGATTTGGCCGGCGAGCACAAGATACCGGTGGTGGCCGATGAAATCTACGACCAGCTGCTGCTCGACCCGTCCGCCTCACCCGGTCCGGTCCACAAACTGGCCCAGGACGTGCCCGTGATTCGCGGCTGCGGGCTTTCCAAGAATTTCTTCTATCCCGGCGCCCGTGTAGGCTGGCTGGCCCTCCACGGCCCCGGCCTCGACGGATTCGCGGGCGCGCTGCAGCGCCTGTGCAACGCGCGGCTTTCCGTCAATTGGGAAATGCAGCGCGGAGCCATCGCAGCGGTCCAGCACGCGCCCGACCACCTGCCGGCCGCGCTCGCCAAATTGCGCAAGCGCCGCGACCTCATCTCGCGCCGGCTCAATGAAATCGAGGGCATCCGCACCACCGTGCCGCAGGCCGCCTTCTACATCTTCCCCCAAGTGACCGATGGTCCGTGGAAAACCGATGCCGAATTTGTCTATGATTTGATGGAGCAGACCGGCATCGTGGGCGTGCCCGGCTCGGGCTTCTCCTCGCAGCTGCCCGGCCTCTTCCTGCGCCTGGTCTATCTGTCCAAGGAGGACGAGCTCGCGGCCGCCATGGACAAACTGGAAGGGTTCATGAAAAAGCGGCTGAAATAAGAAAGGCGGGCCAATCCAAAACCCGGCGCACCTCCGGCCCCTCCCGCACCCGCGTTCTTTTTCTTTCCGGCCCCCCGCCCAATCCTTTTTAATCTCTGCACCAGAAACCTCGTCTATGCGCGCCAGCCCGTTCTCCATTCTCGTTTTGGGCCTTCTGGCCTTTGCCATCTTCGGGATGGGCTGCCTGCAGCCCGCATCGGTGGACCGCTGCACCGGCAGCGCCGACCGCACCGGCTGCCTGACTTTCTACGCCACCTGGTATCAGGAGCCGGAGACCTGCTATTACATCAACGACATGCCCGCGCGCCTCTCCTGCCTCAACTCCTCCACCGACACGGCGGCCTCGCAGCAGCTGCAAAACAATTACGCGGCCTACGGCGCCCTGCCCTCCTCCAACCCCCGCCGCCCCGCCGCGGCCACGCCGGCCCCGGCCCCGTCCAACTCCGCCCCAACTCCCACGCCGGCCTATGTCTCGCCCAACTCGCCCGAAGTGCGGGCCCAGGCCGCCATCGACCAGTGCGTGGCCGCCTCGCCCAAAGCCACGGCTTCCGCGGACGTGTGCGCCAAGCAGCTGGCGGTTGACCAGCGCAACCTCACCTTCTGCGCCCTCATCGGCTCGCCGGACCTGCGCTCCTCCTGCATCCTGACCACGGCGACCAACGTCAAGGACGCCTCGGCCTGCAACGTGTTCAACACCAGCGCCGACAAGCAGTTCTGCGTCTATTACTCGCGCGGCGGATAAGCAGCGTTAAAAGCGCCCTCCTCGTCTAGGCCGCCATGCTGGGCTTTCCCCTCGACCCGCTCATCAAGTGCGTCGTGGCTCTTTTCGTCATCATGGACCCGCTGGCCAGCCTGCCGGTCTTCCTCACCCTCACCCGCAAGCAGAACGACCGGCAGCGCCGCGACTCCGCCCTCATCGCAGCCGCCGTGGCCGGGGCGGTGCTGGTCATCTTCACCCTCATCGGTCCCGCCCTGATGTCGGCCCTCTCCGTCTCCATGCCAGCCTTCCAAATCGCGGGCGGCGTGCTCATTCTGGTGATGGCCGTCCAGTCTTTCTTGGGCATCGAAATCAAGAGCTCGCAGGAGAAGGACCTCAACGTGGCGGCCGTGGTGGTCGGCACGCCGCTGCTCACCGGCCCCGGCGCCATGACGACGGCCGTCATTCTGGCCGGCCAGTTCGGCATCGCCTACGTCTTCACCGGGGCCACGGCGGTGGTGCTGCTCACCCTCGCCGTCCTCCTCCTCGCCAGCCCCATCCACCGCCTCATCGGCAAGACGGGTTTGGCGGTGATTTCCAAGGTCATGGCCATCCTGCTGGCCGCCGTGGCCGTCGAGTTTATCAAGCTGGGCGTGCAGAAGATACTCATCGAGTGGGCGCTGCTCCATTAGCGGCCCCCGCTTCTTAGAAGGTCTAGCTTATGGATGACCAAGCCGGGCTCCGGACGGAACTGCCGAAGTGGGAGGGCGCGTTCCCCATCGTGTCTCCCAACTGCGCCGACATCGCCCCGCCCTCGGTGGTGTGCAAGCGCTTCCCGGACGGCGAGAGCTACTGCCGCCTCGAGCGCGTGGACGGCCTCGCCGGGCAGGATGCCGTGCTGCTGCACCGCCTCTTCCCCGACCCCGACCAGAACCTCGTCACGCTCCTGCAGATGATGTACGGGGCCAAGGAGAACGGCGTCAAGGACATCCACCTCATCCTGCCCTACCTGCCCTACGCCCGCGCCGACAAGGTCTGGCTTTCGGGCGAAGTGATTTCGGCGCGCCTGCTCATCAAGCTGCTGCATTTCGCCGGCGCCCGCTCCATCACCACCTGGGACTGCCACTTCCTCAAAAAGCCGGGTGTGCACTTTTTTGAAAACATGAAACTCTACAACCTGTGCGCCGGCCCCGAACTCGTTGCGTTCATGCGCGCCGCCAAGCCCGACTCGCTCATCGTCTCTCCCGACGCGGGCGCCAAATATCTGGTGGGCGACACCGGCCTCTTCATGCGCAAGGAGCGCGGCGGCTATGCCGATTCGCGGCAGGCCTTCCGCCCCGTCTCCAAGATGGAGGCCGACTTCACGGTTTCGGGCCAGCCCGTCATTTTGGTGGACGACATGATTGCGGGCGGCGGCACCATGGTGAAGGCCACCCAGAAGATGCTGGAAATGGGGGCCGAATCGGTTTCCTGCGCCGCCACGCACGGGCTCTTTTTGCACGGGGCTCTCGACAAGCTGCACGCGGCCGGCGCGACGCGCATCCTCACCACCGACACCATCCCCAACCCCACGGCGCTGATGTCCATTCGGCCGCACGTGGAAAACCTGCTCTACTCGACGGGGCACTTCGAGGTGTCGGAGCCGCGGGTGAGCGGGACGTAAAGAAAAAGTAAGAAAAACAGATTCGCTTCTGGCCGTATTATTTTCTTTCGGGCACCCGAGCGTCCGGCGCTCTTTCTTCTTTCTTCTGCTCTGCTTCTAAGTCCCGCACAGCATTCTCAGCAAATCTCTAAGCCCCGGCGCAAACCCGATAATCGCAATCACCAGCAGCACCAGATTCTTGAGCCGCACATCCAAATCCTCTTTTCGAATGGCCCACACCGCGAGGGCCGCAAACCCGATTTTAAGCAAAAAGAACAGCCCAAAACCCAGCGGCGTGCCCTCGCCAATGGCGCGCGAAAGCACGTGCTGCTCGAAATAATTCTGCCCCGAC
Source organism: uncultured archaeon (assembly GCA_902384555.1). Taxonomy (GTDB): domain Archaea; phylum Micrarchaeota; class Micrarchaeia; order Anstonellales; family Anstonellaceae; genus CAIXYX01. Next base: position 33,411 of record CABMCD010000037.1, read on the forward strand.
GCGGGACCGAAGAAATCAATGGCCACCCAAGTGGCCGCCCCGTCCAGCGCCTGCCCCATCACCGGCAAGAGATGCTTGCGGTCCTTCCACTTCAATCCATAGTAGAAGAGCGCGCCGGCCAGCAAACTCAACGCAATCGGAATGGCGGCATAGTCCCAGTGCTTCATCATGGGCAGAAGCAGCAGCAAATTCAGCGCCCCGCCTGCCAGCCCCACGCCGGCCGCCAGATAGGGCCTCTTGAACGCCCATCCCCGGCCGATGCAGAGCAGGAACAGCGCCGCCGTCATCACATAGATGCCCGGCGTCACGGTGAGCGGCCCGTAATCCAGCAAATGGCTGGAAAGCAGCAGAGGGTATGCGGCCTGCGCCAAGCCGCCGAACCACCCTCCCAATCCGGCCTGCGCCAGCCCCAGCGTCTTGGCCATGGTGCCGGCATCCACCGAATCGGTGAGCACGCGCAAGGACGAGCCCCAGAGCACGAATCCCATCGCCCCGGCCCAGAACGCCCGGTCGATGGAAATGTTTTTTTTCTCGAAAAACCGCCAAATGAGATAAAGGGCCCCCAGCGCGATGGCGGCATACACCACCGTATTGACCGCGTTGTAGCCCGTGCGCTCCCACACGGGGTCGATGAAATAGGACTGGATAAAAGCGGAAATGTCCATCAATGTATGGGCACAGGTTAAGCTTTTATTCTCCCTGCGCGACCTTTCCCTGTGTTGTTTATGGCATCACCATCCAAGACCTCCGCCCCCGCGTCCGCCAAGGATCCCGCCATCGCCGCCCTCATCAGCGTCGTGGGCCTGCTCATTCTGGGCGCCCCCGCGCTGGGCTACATCTACATGGGCCAGATGAAGAAGGGCCTCATCTACCTGCTGGGCACTTGGGTGCTGTCCGCCGTCTTCATCGCCATCGGCTTCATCATCGGGCTGGCCACCATGGGCATCGGCTTCCTGTGCCTGCCCCTGCTGCTCCTGCTCCTGCTGGCTCTGGACATCGCCATTGTGTGGGACGTCTACAAGACCTCCAAGGGCGAGAAGGGCATCCTGCCCAACTTCTGATTTTTTTATTTCTCAATTCTCTTTTTCCAATCTAGTCTTTCTCTTGTTTTTCAAAATCAGTATCCGTCCAGCAGCCGCTCCCGCAGCCGCGGCCCCAAATTCCCGTCCGAGGGCGCTTTCGCGAATTCCATCACTTCGCGCCGCAGCCCCTCGTCATTGACGCCCGCGAACGTCCATACGCGCCCGCCCGCCTTCACGCGCGCCACGTTGGCGTACGAGCAGGGGCCCAAACAGTAGGGGAAGGAAAGAGAAGTCGCTGGGAGTCCGGCTTCCTTTGCCGCTTCGCGCACCTTCCCCTCATCTATCTTGGGATTGCCTTTCTCCGGGTGCCCGCAGCAGCAGCCGTTGCAGACTTCCAGCTGCGCGTTTGAAGGATGAGCCATAAGTCATACTTCTCTTCTCATTAGCTATAAAAACCTCCCATCCCTGCCCTTAGCATGGCCTGCCGACCCTCCTATCAAGGCAACCGCCTGGTGATGGACTGCCTCACCTGCGGCCTCGGCCTCTCCTCGGCCGCGTGCCTCAACTCCCACCTCAAAACCATCGCCACGCTGGACAAGCCCTGGAAGACCATGCGCTATGAGGAGGAAATGCTGGTCGAGCTGGACGAGGAGCGGGCGGCCGTCTTCTGGGAATACGTGGCCATCATCCGCCAGGTCGAGCAAATCATGCTCAACCCCCAAGTGTATGGGCACGTGCAGGACGACCAGTACCGCGCCCGGCAGAAGCTGCTGCGGGAATTCTACGAATTCATGTTCCAAAGCCCCGTCGAGGCCGTGCGCATCCTCAAGGACTACAACGAGCCCTCGCCCGAGCGCGCCGTGTTTGTGGAGGGGTGGCGCACCTTCCGCGGCTGGGTGAACGGCATCCTGGCCGCCTACCAACAGAGCCGCCTCTACACCCTCTCCTTGCAGCAGACCGACCTGCGCGAGCTGTTCCTCGACCTCCTCGGCCTCAAGGCCATGCCCTACTCGCAGACGTTCGTGAAAACCGTTCCCGCGGCCGCCAAGCTCATCGAGGGCGGCCAATACGATTTGCCCTACGGGGTGCAGGTGGAGATTTACGAGGTGCCCGGGGCCGAGGCCTACCTCTATGTGCAGAAAAATGCGGCCATCGACAATCTGCCAAAAGAGCTCATCACGCTTTTGCAGGAGACCATCAACGAGGAGCTCAAGGCCGTGAAGGAGACGGTGGACTACACCACCATCTTCGACTCCAAGATGCGCACCTTTAGACAGCACTTCATCGACCAGGCCCAGCTCAAGAACCTCGCCATCACCTCCGAGCAGGCGCTGGCCATGGGCCGCGAGGCGGCCGCCTGGACCGTGGGTCTGGGCACCCCGCTCGAAAACCTCGCGCTCGACCGTGACAACCTCACCGACATCTACATCGATGCGCCCAACGCCCCCATCTACATTGAGCACCAGAAGTTCGGCCTCTGCCACACGCTGTGGCAGTACTCGGCCGACATGCTGGAGCGCGCGTTTCGCAACGTGGTGGCCACCGTGGGCGGCGGGCGCAAGTTCGACAAGGACAACCCCGTCATTGACGTCGTGCTCACCCGCCTGGCGATGCGCTGCCACCTCCAGCGCCCGCCCGCCACCTTTGGCGAATTGCAGGCCGCGCTGCGGCTGATGAAGGAGCAGCCCTTCACCTATTCCGAATACCTCAAATACCGCTCCTTCACCCCCTTCTTCGCCGGCTATGACGACATCATGGTGGGCCTGGGCTGCTCCGAGGCCGTGCTGGGCCTCAAAGGCGTGGGCAAGACGGCCTTCACGTCAGCCAAAATCTCGGCCATCGGCCTCAAGCGCCGCATCCTGCCGATTCAGGACATCGAGGAAATCCCCACGCGGGCTTACCGGAAACGAGGCTTCCACATCGGCGCCGTGCGCGTGGCGGCCTCCGACCGCGAGGAGCAGCAGCAGGCTTCCGGCTCCGAACTGGACTTGGTGTCCATGACCAACGCCTCCCTGCGCATGGGCGACGCCTGCGTCATCATCAACGAAATCCGCTCGCGCACCGCCATTCAGGGTGTCATCAACATGCTCAACACCCAGCCGGGCATTTTCCTCCTCTACAACTTGCACGCCCAGTCATTGAAAGACATTCAGGACCGCTTGGAATTGGTGTTCGGCATGCCGGCCGCCTCGATGTATTCCACCGACCGCTACTCCTTCCTCAAAAAAGTGCGCTTCGGGCGGCGCTCTCGCGTCTACCGCATGCTGGGCTTCCAATACGAGACCGATTTGGACAAGCGCCAGTATGCCGAAGTGTTTGATTTGCACCGCGGCGACACCATCGAGCAGACCGTGCTGGAATGTTTGTTCTGCGATTTGCCGGAAGCCAATTCACAGGAGCTCTACAATTCCGATTTGGGCTCGATTTCCAAGCGCCTCAAGCTCAAGTTCGTCCCGCCTGCCCTGCAGCGGCGCGCGGACGAGACCGGCCTGCCGGTGAAAGACTATGTGATGGAAGCCTTCTACAAAGGCAAGCTCTACGACTTGGTCTATCACGCTTCGGTCGATTACGAAGAGCCCTCGCTCATTGAGCTGGATTTCGTGCTCAAATGCCTCAACGCCTCCAACCGCATCCTCAAAGAGCACGCCGGGCAGGAGCCGGACTGGGGCGCCTATGACCGGCTCATGGTGCAGGAATTCAACCAGATTCTGGAGGTCGAATTGCAGCAGCGCGAGCAGACGGCCTCCGATACGGGGCAGGAGAAGAAAACCCGCAAGGCTCCGTCCTACGGCCTGCCGAAGCCAACCTCGGCTCCCTCTGCTCAAAGTCCGCCGCCTGCCGCCCCGCCCCGCGGCACTCCGAAATCAATGCCGGCCTCGCCCTCCACTCCCGGCCTGCCGCCCGCTTCGGGCTCCCCGTCCGTTTCCAAACCCAAACTCCCGCGCCGCCCGCCCGCTTCGAACGCATCGAGGCCCCCGGCCTCTTCCAGCTCTTCCGCCCCAGCCGCCCCGCCTCCCAACGCTCCCGCTCCCTCATCTGCCCGTCCAGCCCAAAAGCCAAAACCCGCCCCGCGCCAGCCCGACGAGGTGCTGGATGCGCCGGAAGAAACGCAAGAAGAGCCGGCCGAATCCTGAGTTCTATTCGCAGCGCCCGTACACCGGCAGCCGCCCTTCTTCCGTTTCGGTTTCATTTGTCTGCGCCTGTTTTGCATATGCCACGCGCAAGCGGTAGGAAAAAGTCTCATTCACAAGGCAGGGTGTCTGGACGGGCACCATCACCAGCTTGCTCTCGCCCGGCCCGAAGCGGTTGGGCTCCAGCTTCAGGCTGCCCGCGCCATGGGTGCCATTCACATCCACCTGTTTGAGAAAGAGCGGCACGCCGGCCTCGTTCACCAGCTCAATGACCTGCACTTTGCTGTCGGCCGCCAAATACTGGTTGGCGATTCTCCATGGCGAGGCTTCCATGGTCCAGTATTCGTAAGACTGTTTGGCCGGCGATTTGAGCACATAATGCGTCAAGCCCGCCCAGAGCAGGGCCAGCAGCACGCCGGCCAGCACCGCATACATCAAATGCCGCCCAAACGGGCTTGGCTTCTTTTTCATGCGCCTATCAAGTCCTTGCCGAATAAAAACCCGCCCTCGCCCGGCTGTCTCGCGCCCGGGAGCCCCCGCAACCCTCTTATTCTCCACCCTCTCCATTCTTCTCTATGGGCGCAGCCGACAAACTCAAGGAACTAGAGGAAGAACTGGCCAGGACGCAGAAAAACAAGGCCACCGAGTTCCACATCGGCATCCTCAAATCCAAAATCGCCAGCCTCAAAAAGGCCGTCTCCGCCCCCAAAAAATCCGGCATCTCCTCCGCCGGATTCGACGTCAAGAAGTCGGGCGACGCCACCGTGGTGTTCATCGGCCTTCCCTCTACTGGCAAGTCCACCACCCTCAATGCGCTTACCGGCGCCAAATCCAAGACGGCGGCCTACCATTTCACCACTTTGACCGTGGTGCCCGGCGCGCTCGATTACCGCGGCGCCAAAATCCAATTGCTGGACCTGCCCGGCATCATTGCCGGCGCAAAAGAGGGAAGCGGAAGAGGCAAGGAAGTGCTGGCCGTGGCCCGCAACGCCGACCTCATCCTTCTCATGCTCGACGTCTTCGACCCGCTCTATCGACCCAAGCTGATTTCCGAGCTGGAGGGCATCGGCATCCGCGTCGACCAGGAGCCGCCCAACATCATCATCACGCCCAAACTGCGCGGCGGCGTCAACATCCACGCCACCGTGCCGCTCACGCATTTGAACGACCGCATGATTATCGGCATCTTGCACGAGCAGGGCATCCACAACGCCGAAGTGATGATGCGCCAGGACGTCACCGTGGACCAGTTCATCGACGTATTGGAGGGCACGCGCAAATACACGCCCTCGCTCACCATCCTCAACAAAGTGGATTTGGTGCAAAAGGAATTCCTCAAGGCCATTCCCTACCCCTTCCTCTCCCTCTCAGCCGAGAAAAACAAGGGCGTGGAGGAGCTCAAGGAAGCCATTTGGGAGAAACTGCGCCTGATTCGCATCTACACCAAGCGGCGCAACGAGGATGCGGATTCGGTGCCCATGATGATGCGCACCGGCACCACGGTGGGCGACATGTGCGACAAGCTGCACCGTGATTTGAGGAAACTCTTTAGGTATGCGCAGGTGTGGGGCCCATCCGCCAAATTCCCCGGGCAGAAAGTCGGACTGGAACACGTTTTGAAAGACGGGGACGTGGTGTGCGTGTACAAGAGATGAGCCGATGGCTATGAAAAAGAAGCCTGCCACGCCTCCCGCTTCTCGCACTTCTTCCCGCTCCGCTCCCGGCACTTCCCTCTCTATCTGCCCCAAGTGCGGCCGCCCTCCGCGCGCCTCGGACTATTCTTCCATCGGTTTGCGCGGCTGGGCGCCGGACAACTTCCGCTGCCCCCACTGCGGCTATTTTGGCCAGCCGGTGGTGCGCACCAAGCGGGCCGGCTGGTCAGAGGAGGAAAAAGACATCCTGCGCCACGACGCGGGCCGCCCCTCCAATGCCCTCACCCCCCCCCCCACCCCCCTCCCACTTATTTTTGGGTTTTTTTTTTTTAAAAAATTAGCCCCCCAGCTTGGGGGCCATGGTTGGGGGGTTTCCGGGCCGCGGGGCCCCGGTTTTACGCCG
>CABMCD010000038.1 GCA_902384555.1 uncultured archaeon
CGGCGATTTCACGCACCAGTTCACGCACCAGGGCGCAAAATGCCGGAACGGATAGCGCCGCCGTCCATTCGATACCCTCCCAAGCCCCAAAATCGGGGCTTATGGCGCGTACCGGCAAAACCACTACCCCAAACCCGCCTGTCTTCCCTAAACGCCAAGGCGGGCATCCTAGCGGCCTTGGCGGCCTGCTCTTCCGCCTGCCGCCAGAACGCGCCCAAATCGCCCGGCGTGACCACGCGCCGCCTTTTGCATTCGATGGCAAACCGCATAAGGCGGGGCGTCGGGAGGTCATCTCTTTTTTTTCCGTCAGCCGAAACGTAACCATGTCGCCAAGCCCGCCCGGCTTTCTAGCCAGCGCCTTCAACACCCGCCGTCGCGCGCGGTTAAGGGGGCGTTGCGCCGCGTCATAAAACGCCCTATCCGGCTTGCCCGCCGCCGTGTCGATTTCCGCTTCTATGGTTCGGCCTGTTCTCTTCATGGTTGGGATTTCCTAGGTGGGTTGTGGGCAGTGGGGGTGTGCGCAGTCGCCGGTTTTGTCTGTTCTCTATTCGCCATGGTGTGACTCTCTCCTCTTGCTGTGGGAAGGCTTCCCGGTTCACGGGTAGCCTTCCCCCTCCGTAGGAGGGTAAAAAGCCGGGAAGCCGGGAAGCGCCTCGGGAAGCCTTGTTTTACAAGGGTTCCCGCGTTTTTTGAACTCTTCCCGGCCCGCCTTTTTTGCCGGGAAGCCGGGAACGGGGCCGGGAACGCGGGAAGGTTGATTCTGTAAGGTTTTCCCATCACTTCCCGGCCCCTTTTCCCGTTCCCGGAAAGGGCCACTTCCCGCCGGGAAGGCCGGGAAGCGCCAAACCGGGAAGGGTTCCGGGAAGGCGGGAACGGTTCCGGGAATCCATAATGCGCGTATGGTTATTGGCGATGCTCAAGCCGCTTCCCCCATGCTTTCGCCGCCATCCCCGCCCGATTCGTCGGCGCTTGGGCCATCTTCCCCTGTCATGGTGATGCATGATTTAGCGCCACTTTTGTCCTTGAGCGGTTTTGCGAACGCTTCACCCCGCCGGGCCACGGCCCCGCCGGGAACGTCCTGCCACTGGCCGCCTTGCGGGTCGCGGTGGGCTAGGCGATACGGCACCAGTGCGCCAGCGTTCAGCAACGCTTGGGCGATGCCTTCCAGCGTTGGCCTGCCCATGTCGTGAAACTTTCCGGGCAATTCGTGGCGGCGGGCATGAAGGCCATTGCTCCCCGTTTTGGTGAATGGCTTCCCGCGTTCCGCCGCGCTGGCGATGGCATCGCGCAAGATGCCTTGCAGTTCGTCTTCCGATGGCTTGCCGTCTTCTTCCCCGGCCCCGTCAATCTCTTCCGCTTCGGCGCGTCTTGCCGCTTCGGCCTTGGCGATTTCTTCCGATTGCCCGGCCACTGCCCCGCCGGGAATGTCCAACCATTTGCCCGCCGCCGGTTCGCCGGGCTTCATGCGATATTGCGCCAACGCCCCGGCGTTCAACAACTCTTGCGCCATGCTTTCAAGGTCGTGCTTGCTCGTATTGTGAAGCAGCCCCGGCAAATCGTGGCGACGGACGTAAAGGCCGCTGGCTCCCGTCTTGGTGAACGGGCGCATGTCCGCCGCCGCCTTGGCGACGGCATCGCGCAAGGCGTCTTGCAAGTCGCAGCGCTTGGGCGCAAGCAAGCCCAATTCCATGCGCCTGTCCCGCAATAGGCCGCCGTCGTCGCGCACAAGCACCGCCAAGCCCCAATCGGCGGCAAAGTTGGCCTTGACCACGCCCGCATAAACCACGCCTCCGCGCCGCCAAGGAATGCCAAGGGCGCGGCATTTGGCCTTGCCGTCTTTTTCATCGGCAGGCCACAGGGCATAGACGGCGCGCACACCGTCCACCAGCCCGCCGCTGCCGCGCACCGCCTCCCGCGCCTGTTCCGGCGTGGCAATGTCGCCGCTTTTTCGGAAGTGGTGCGGGACAATGACCGCCGCGCCGGTTTCGCTTGCCAGCTTGGCAAGTTCGCCGCAAACATGCTGCGCGTGTTGGGGCAGGTTCAAATCCAGCCCGCCGCACAGGGCTTGCAGCGGGTCGAGGCAAACCAGCCGCAAGCCCGGCAATTCCCGAAACTGCGCGGCCAGCACGGCAAAATCCGCCATTGTCGCCGGGCTTCTGGTGTGCGGGTCTAGGCCAAACAAAGACGGAACGCCCCCGGCGTCGGGGCAGGGTATGACGTGCAGGCCCGGCGGTATCGGCCCAAGGGCGGCAAGCCGGTTGTGGATTTCGATGGCGTCGTCTTCCGCGCAAATCAAGACCGCCGCCCCGCCGGTTTCCAGACTGCCCAGCGCACAAAAAGACCGCGTGTCGCCGGGCCGGGTCGCCGCCGTGGCCCGCGCCAACTCCAACAGCAAAAACGACTTGCCCACGCCCCCCGCCGCCGCCAGCAAAGCGGCCTTGCCCAAGGGGAACACGCCCCGGATAAGCCATTGCCGTTCCGGCGGCGGGCCAGAAAATCGCTGCTCGGCTTGCCAGTCGGCAAGGTTCAACACACCCCCGCCGCCCACAGGTTCCCGCAAGGCGTCCAGAACATGCGCCTTCACCGCGCCCGGCCCTTGCGTTTGGGCCATGTCGTTGAAGTCGCCCCCGCCGGGAGGGAACGCCGCGCCCGCGCCCACGGCTTGCGCCGCCTCGGTCGCCTTGGTGCGCCCCGGATTGCCCGGCGTTTGGGTGTCGTCGTCGCCGCAAATCAGCAGACGCGCCGCCGGGTATTGCTTGCGCACCATCCGGGCCACGTCGCCCAGGTTGCTCGCGTTGAAGGCCACGCACACGGGCAGGCCGGTTGCTTGGTGAAGGCTGGCGGCGGTTGCCCAGCCCTCGGCCAACAGAAGCGCCGTAGCGCCGTTTTCCGGCCTGCCCAGCCACACATGCCCGCCCTTCATGCGCCCGCCGCTCAGGAAGCGTTTAGCGCCGTCGTGGGCGATGAATTGCAGGCTTTGAATATCACCATCCGGGCCATAGACAAGCGCAACAAGCCAGCCCGCATAATCGCCCCCTGTGCAAAGTTTCAGGCCATCCGGGCTTATGCCTTTCTTGGTCAAATAGCCGTGACTTCTAGGGGCTGGCGTTGCCGATTCCCAC
>CABMCD010000039.1 GCA_902384555.1 uncultured archaeon
CCTCCCCCGACCCGATGGTGCCGGCTTCCCCCGAACTGGACGCGCTGGTGCCACACGCGGGCGGCGAGCGGCTGTCGCATCTGATGGAAGCCATTTCCGGCGGCGTGCAGGCGGCGTACCGCGCCCAGTCCATCCCCTATGCGCACGTGCGCCTGCCCAACACGTCCGAAGCGTCGGTGGGCGCGCTTATGCAGATGGAAATGGTGGAAATGATGCTTCTCGCCAAACTGATGCACCTCAACGCGTTCGACCAGCCGGCCGTGGAGGCCTACAAGAAGGAGACGAAACGGATTTTGGCCGAAGGCAAGTAGTTATTGCATAAAGCGCCTGATTTTCTTGTCCTTGTTTTTCATGGCCATGAGCGCCGCCCCCTCCAGCGCGGGGTAGGCGCTGGCGGCGCAGTGCGGGCGCGTGCCCGAGAGCGGCGCGATGACGTTTTGCGCATAAGCCTCGAGCGCTATTTTTTTCAGCCTCGGCGTGCGCATGTATGCGCGCCCCACCGAGCCGCACACCAGCAGCTGCCCGGGGTCGAAGAGGTTGGCGAGGCTGGCCAATCCCACTCCGAAATAGCGGGCCGACTGTGCGGCGAGCTTGGCGGCCTTCGCCTGCCTTGATTTGAGTATTTTCTTGGCGTCCCAGCCTTTTTTTGCAAACGTTTTCTCGATGCCGAATCCGCCGGCCAGCTCCTCCCAGTTGCGGATGCGTCCTCGCTCGTCCGCCAGCTTCATGTGCCCGGCTTCTCCGGCCGTGTTGTGGGTTCCGCGCACCAGTTTTCCTTCGCGCACCCGCGCGCCGCCGATGCCGCTGCCCGGCGCCACGAGCAGGAAATCGTCGTTTGCCCTGCGCCCGCGCTGCACCCATTCGGCCAGCGCCATGCACTTGACGTCGTTTTCAATATGGATCGGGACTTTCAGCGCGCGCAGGCCGGCCATGAGGCGGGCCGGCTCCACGTTGGGCAGGTTGGGCATGCGCACCAGCTTGCCGTCCACCACGAATCCGGCGACCGCCAGCGAGACGAAATTGGCGCGGGAAATGCGAATCAGCTGTTCGAGGCCGGCCAGCAATTGCACGGCATCCGTCTTTTTCCCTATCTCCATCCTTCCCGTGCCGGCCCATTTCCCGCCTTTCCAAATTCCGTATTGCAATTTGCTGGCTCCCACGTCAATGGCCAGGATGCGGGGAGACGCCATGGCTCACACCTTGAGCTTGCCGTAGAGCAGCCAAAGCCCAATCGAGCCCAGCACCAGGGAGGCCATGAAGTTGTTGAGGGTGATGAACATGGACATGAACAGCGCCTGCGTCGGCATCTGAAGGCCCAGCACCCCCAGCCCGATGCCGATGACCAGCCCGCACACCGCGCTGCCCGCCAGGCTGGCGATGACGAAAACCCCCAGCAGGTGGAGGTCCGGCTTCTTTTCCTCCCCCTTCTCGCGGGTGAATTCCCAGACCTTCCAGGGCGCCCATGCGAAGAGGAAGTTGCCGATGAATCCAAAGAGGCTGCCGGCGCTGAACGTCCCTCCGAAGAGGTCGGCGATGAGGTTTCCGAACGCCGAGCCCCACGCGGCCGCGGGCCCCAGCAGCACGCCTGCCAGCGGCGGGATGAAATTGGCGGGCCGCACTTCGGTGAAGCCCGGCACCACCACCAAGGGCTTGAAGGGCAGCAGGAGCGCGCCGTAGAGCAGCGCCACTATGATAATCCAGCGCGCCTGGCGCCATTGCCTGAACGGCGAGAAGAGGTCCTCCATGTCCGCACCGTCTGCCCAAGCATGCGAAGCTTGATAATCCTGCGCCGCGGCAGCCATGACGGTATTTTCATGGTTTTCGCGGCCTTTCGCAGCTGGCTTTCGCGCTTCCCCCCAACCGTCCTGCTGCTGGGGGCGGTGAGCTTTTTCACCGACGTGTCCAGCGAGATGATTTTCCCCCTCCTTCCCGTTTTTCTCACCACTTTCTTGGGCGCCAGCGCGGCCGCGGTGGGCCTCATTGAGGGCGTGGCGGATTCGGCCGCCAGCCTGCTGGACATCGTCATCGGTTACGCGGCCGACCGGCGCGGGTCGTACAAGAAATTCGTGGCGTGGGGCTATGGCCTCTCCTCTTTTGTGAAGCTCGGCATCGCGCTGGCCGCCACCTGGCCGCAGGTGCTGCTGCTGCGCGGGGTGGAGCGCATCGGCAAAAGCATCCGCTCCTCCCCCCGCGACGCCATCATCGCCAGGTCCAGCACGCCGTCCAACCGCGGCACGGCCTTCGGCCTGCACCGGGCCATGGACACGCTGGGCGCCATCACCGGCCCGGCCGTCGCGTACGTCATCCTCTCGCTGATGGGCAGCGGTGAATCGGCCTATCGCACGGTGTTCGGAATCGCCGTGCTTCCGGCCTTTGTGGCAGTGCTGATTATCGTGCTGTTTTTGCGCGAGCCGAAGAGAGAAACGGGCAAAAAATCTCAACCGGCTTCCGGGCGCAAAAAGCTTCCTTTCTTTGCCGCTCTGCGCTCGCTCGATTCCAACTACCGGCGCTTTCTGCTCATCTCCGCCCTCTTCTCGCTCTCCTATTTCAGCTTCGCGCTGCTCATTGTGCGCGCCGTAGAGCTGGGCATCAGCGCCCCCGACATCCTGCTGCTCTACCTGCTCTACAACCTCATCTACGCGCTGGTGTCGGTTCCCATCGGCGCGCTCTCTGACCGCATCGGCCGGCGGGTGGTGATTGCCGCCTCGTTCGCGCTCTACGGCCTGATTTGCCTGGGCTTCGCGCTCGTGTCCGCATGGTGGCAAGTCGCGCTCCTTTTCGCGCTCTACGGCGTCTTCGTCTCGGCCGACGAGTCGGTGAACAAGGCCTATGTCTCGGATTTGGTCGGGGAGGAGCGGCGCGCCACCGCGCTTGGCGCCTACAACACCGGTATGGGCGCCGTCTATCTGCCGGCCAACGCGCTCTTCGGCGCCGCGTGGGCGGCCCTTGGCGCGGGCGTCGCGTTTGGCGGCGCGGCCCTTATCGCGTTCGCGGCCGCCGCCTGGATGCTGGCATTCCGGGAAAAAGGCAGAAAATAATCCGTTCCTATCCGCCGGCCGCGAACTTAATCAGCAAATCGGAGGCAAAGCCCACGAAAAAGCCCAGCACCAGAAAGCCCATGGCTTGCAGGCCCTCGCCGTGCGTGCGCCCGTGGTAGAGCAGCTCCTTGACCACATAGACAATCGCGCCGCCCGCCAGCGCGAGGAAGAACACGCTCAGCGCCTCGGACACCCAGAAGCTGCCCACGATGGCGCCCACAAAGGTCGGCCCGCCGCCAATCAGCCCCAAAATGGCGAGAAACTTCCAGCCCGGCCGCGTGCCGGACAGCGGCGCGGCGATGCCGAAGCCCTCGGTGGCGTTGTGCAGTCCGAAGCCCACCACCAGCAGCAGCGCCAGGCTCATCGCCCCGCCCGCCCAGCTCTGCCCAATCGCGAGGCCTTCGGAGAAATTGTGCAGGCCGATGCCGATGGCAATCATCAGCGCGATGCGCCGGGCCTTGTCCTCCGGCAGCGCGTGCGCCGGCGCGTTTTCCGCCAGCGCCGACATCACGGCCTTTTTGGGCACCTGGCCGAAGATGTAGCGCTTCTCGAACCACACCAGCCCCAGCAGGCCCAAGGCCAGTCCAATGAGCAGGATGAACGGATAGAAAATAACCGCGCTCCAGCCGCCCAGACCGGCTTGCGCCCCGCTGGAAATCCCGCCGGCCGCCTGAAGCGTTTTCTCCCCCACCGTCTCCATGGCGTCGCCCATGATGTCGACCAGCAAAAAGAGCAGGATGCCCACCGCGGCCGCATTGAGCAGGCCCTTGAGCTTTTCCGACGCCGAGCGGATGCGCGCGAGGGGGAGGCCCAGATAGATGGTGAAACCCGCCAGCGCGCCCAGGCCCAGCAGTTCGGAGAATGCCATTCCAATCAACAAGAGCAAAACGTGGCTGTTAGCCTTATTTATAGCTCGACCTAATCAATTTAGGCGAGACTAAATCTTATAAGCCCCTCTTTCCAAACTTGACCATGGCCCCCACCTCCACCCGCCCCCACGGCGAGCGCTCCGCCCTGCACCATTACCTGCTGGCGATTCACCACATCTCGCTCAACAAGGGCGTGGCGCGCACCCGCGACATCGCGCTGGTGCTCAAAATCCGCCCGCCCTCGGTCACCAACATGCTCGAGCGCCTCTCGGCCCGCCACCTCATCCTCTACAAGAAATACGAGTGCGCGCGCCTTGCGCCGGAGGGCGAGGCGATTGTGAAAACCCTCACGGCGCGCGCCGCCGTTTTCATGCGCTTTTTGCAGCGCATCGGCGCGCCGGCGCACCTGGTGGAGCAGGACGCGCAGGCGCTGGAGAGCGGCCTGTCCGGCCCCACCATGCGGCAGATGGAGCGCTTCGTGCGCTTCATCGACCTGTTCGGCGAGGACCCCTGCTTTCTGGCCTACTTCCGCCGCTACTGCGCCGGCGAGATGCCCTGGCGCGAGCGGCCGCCCTACTGCGGGCTGAAAGTGGTGGAAAACAAGGGGCCGAAATCCCCGAAGCGGGCGCGGACCAAGTGATTTTAATTCTTCTTTTCATTCTCTTCGCATGGAACTTATCCAAGCCATAGTGCTGGGCATCATTCAGGGCTTCACGGCCTGGATTCCGGTCAGTTCCAAAACCCAGGTCATCATCTTCGGCACCCTGCTCTATCAAATCCCCTATTCCACCCTGCTGGCCTTTGCGCTGGCGCTGCACGTGGGCGACATCATCGCGCTGGTGGTTCTTTTCAGAAAGGACCTCCTCTCCATGCTCTCCGTCCGCCCCGCCCTCTCCGACCTGAAAAACTATTCCTCGCTGGACGAGAACAAGCGCATGGCCTATTTCCTCGCCATCTCTCTCGCCTGCAGCGCGATGGTGGGCCTGCCCACCTATCTGCTGCTGCGCCATACCCTCACGGATTTGGCGGCCTCCACGCTTCTCGCATTCGCCGGCCTGCTGCTCATTGGCATGGCGGCGCTGATGTATTTCTCCAAAGCGGCGAGCGGCAAGGGTGAGGCCGGCATCCGCGCGGCCGTGCTCACCGGTTTGGCGCAGGGCCTGGCCGTGCTGCCGGGCATCAGCCGCAGCGGCATCACCGAGTCGGCCATGCTGCTGCAAAACATCGACCAGGCGCGCGCGGTGCGCCTCAGCTTTTTGATGGGCCTGCCCCTCATCGTGGCGGCGGTGGTGATGTTCAACTTCACCGACGGCTACGGCTCGCTCAACCTGACTTTGGTGGCGGCCGGCATCGTGGCCTCCACCGTCACGGCCTATGCCACCATGTCTTTCATGCTTGAGCTGGCCAAGCGCATCAAGTTCTACTGGTTCGCCCTCATATTGGGCCTGATTGCGCTGCTGCCCTTTATTCTGGGCATGGTCTTCCATCTGGGTGTGTGAAGAAAAAAAAGAATGTTAAGCCCTTTTTGCTGTTTCTCAGCGCGAGGCCTTGATGTCCACCAGCAGGTCCTCGAGGTCCTGCTCGTGCCCGATTTCATCCTCCAGAATTTTGCGGATGATGTGGTAAGTCACCGGGTCGCGGCTTATCATGATTTTCTTGAGCATGTCATTGTAGACTCCAATCGCCCACTGCTCGCCCTTGATGTTCTGCTGCAGCAGCTTGATGGTGGAGGGGTTGGTGGGCGCATCATAGCCACAGGTGGAGTTCTTCACCCAGTCCTTGGGGTCGTTGAGGGGCTCGCCGCCCAGCTCGATGATGCGCTTGGCCAGCATGTTCGCGTGCTTGAACTCGTCCGCCGCGTGCTCGTTGAGCTCCTTCTGCACGTCGGGGCGCAGCGGCCCGTGCGCGATTTGAGCGCCTACCCAGTACTGGTAATAGGCCAGCCATTCGTCGGCCAGCGCGCGGTTGAGCAGTTCGACGGTCTCTTTCACGTTCGGTCCGGCAATCTCGCGTGCTTTGGTTCCCATATGCTCACCCCTTGAGTCGGGCCGATGCACGGCTCGGACCCATAAATAGGCACCGGTCGGCCCCCCGGCGGCGCGTCAGTCTTATATTCTCGCCATTCTTCATGCCTTTCATGGACCGGCGCAGCCCCTATGACTTGGACCGCACGCTGGCGCTCAGCGACGGCATCATCGCCTTTTCGATGACGCTGATGGCCATTCTGGTCGCCCTGCCCAATCCGGCCTCGGTTCCCAGCGAGCAGTTTCTGGACAACCTGCTCTCCACCACCGTGCCGCAGGCGGTGGTGTTCGGCTACGCCTTCCTCATCGTGAGCATGTACTGGGCCCTGCACAACAAGCTGCTCCGCGGCCTCGCGGTCTGCGACGGGGGCGTCACGCGCATCAACATCCTCTTTCTGCTCTCGGTGGTGCTGCTGGCCATCACCTCGGCCATGTTCGGCGACTACCCGTCCAACCAGTGGGCCGTCACCGTCTTTGCCCTCAACATGGCGGCCGCCGGCCTCATTCTGGTGTGGCTCTGGCGCTATGTCATCTCCAAGCATTACCACCGCCAGCGCCTCTCTCCCAAGGCGCGCGAATACGCGCTGGTGGTGAAGCTGGTGACGCCCGCCATCTTCCTGCTCTCCATTCCCGTCGCTTTTTACAGCGTCAGCCTGGCCGAGCTGTGCTGGCTCTCCATTCCGCTGGTGCAGCTGTGGCTGAACCGCTACGACCCCAGCCAGTCCAAATCCTGAGCGGAGCGTTTGCCGATGGCCACTGACGATGAAATCAAGCAATCTTGGAAGCGTCTGGGCGCAAGCGGGAAGGAAGCGGATGCCGCCGTGCAACTCTACCGGCAGGCCGAGCGCGAGGGAAGGCTGGCCGGCATTTCGGCCCTCGAAGCAGAACTCTCCTCCGATGCGGCCATCCAGTCCGCGCTCGACACCTTCGGCTGGGGCCGGCGCAACAAGACCAGCCTCATCACCATGCGCGCGCTTCTGCGCGAAATCGTGCGGGTTGCGAGAGAGAAATCCGCCCGATAGTCCGGCTTTCCTCCGCGAACCTTTATCTGCTCCAAACTCCCATGCTTGGGTGGTGGTGTGATATGCGCGCGCTCGTCCTGCTTTCCCTGCTGGTTTCCCTGCTGCTGCTCTCAGGCTGCGCGGCCCCCGCGCCACCTGCTCCGTCTTCTCCGCCCGCGGGCGTCTCGAACGCTCCAGCCCCATCTCCCGCGCCTGCCGAAGTCCCGCCTTCCCCGCCGCCCGCTTCCTGCCCCTATTCCGGCATTTACAGCGGGACGGTGTCCGGCTCCGGGCAAAACACCCATCTGGACGCCGACAACCAATACACCGAGCACACGCCCTACATCGTGACCTATTCTCTGGAATTCGAGCTTTCCTGCATGGAGGCGGGCACCCGCGACAACCGCTCGGTCTGGTATATGAACATCACGCGCGCGCGGACGAACGAGCCCTACTTCGGATGCACGAACGGATGCGCGCTGCCGCCTGTCGATGGCTTCAATATCGCCACCCTCCCCCTGCCCGGCGAGCGGGGCGGGCAGATGCTCCTGCTTTTCCCCAACGGCAAGGCCATCCAAGTCCTGCCCCTTTTGGTGGATTCGGACGGCATGGCGATTCGCGCCGACCAGTCTGACCATGAAAAGCTCATCTACTGGTCCCTGCCCGGTTTCCGGCCGGAGAGCGACGATGCGAACCTCGAGGTCCTGACCTGCCAAAACTGCCTCTCCCAGCCGAAGCGGGAAGGCCTGACGATGGTGCTGAACAAGATAGGCTAGGGCGTGGCCGTTTGGTTTGGCAGCAGTCCGTCCGTCAGGGGAGAACTCGTCTGCCGAGTGCCCGACACCTCAATTCCGAGGAAATTAGGATGATTTTTTTATAAATGCCGATGCAATTCGGAGTGCTTTGAGCCTGTTTTTTGCAAGCGTGTGCTGTGGGGTGCCCCGGGAAAAATGTTCCTTAGCTTTTTCTATCTTATGAATCATGGAGGATATTGTAACAAGTGCTTCCCCAAGTTCATCTTTTGTGAACTTATCAGCAGTTTTTCTCATAAGTTTACCTTTGTTAAATTCTTCTTATATGGCTTACCGCCGCCTGTCGGTCAGGCACAGCAAAAGGCATCAGTCCGTCCGTCTCTCATCATTGCGCGGCTGAATGGGCCGGCTCAACGATCACACTCAGACATCATTTGCCGCACGAAATTTGGGTGCCGGGCCTTATAGCCTATTCCCTGCCGTCCTTCTCGATGCGCCTGCCGATGCGCTTTTTAAACTAGCCGTTGTTTCTGCCTTGGGTTTGTTATGGGCCGTCGGGGTGCATCCAAAGCTACTTCGTCCAGTTCCAGTTCTCCCGTTTCTCCCCAGCGCCGCGTCCATCTGCACGACATGCTCAAGCCCCTGCACCCGCCCCGGGCGGTCCCGGCCGGCCGGCAGTTTCCGTCCATTTCAAAATCCGCATCCATTCCCCTCTCCAAGCCTTCCGCCGTTCCGGCGCCGCCCGTCCGGAAGGAAGTGCACGAGGATTTCGAGCCCTTCCCCCTCAGCGGCCCCGAGGCCGCGGCCGGTTCCGAAAGCCCGCCGCCCCTCCCTGAGCCCAAAAAAATCGACAACCTCTCCCGCCCCGCCCCGGCGGAACCGGCCGGGCCTCCCGCTTCCCCGGCCGCGTCCGGCTCCGGCGAGCCGTCCTACCGGTTCGGCCGCGTCCAGCCGCCCGCCCCGCCCCCTCTCCATCCTGCCGGCGAGCCGCCCTCGCCGCCGGATGACGAAGACGACGAGCGTTCGAAGCCCCAGCCTTCCTCGGCACCCAAGCTTCCGTTGCCGTCCGCCTTCGGCGCGCCCGCGCGCGCGCCCCCGCCGGCCGCTTCTTCCTCCGCTCCGAAGATGCCTCCGCCTTCCGCCTCCTTCCGCCCCAGCCCGCCCCCTCCGCCCCCCCGCGACGATTCGGGCGAACCCGGCTCCGGCGCCACGCCCTCCATCCTCCGGCCTTCCTCTCCTTCGCCCGCTTCCAAAAAATCCGCGCGCAGCTCGGGCCAGTGGCCGCCCAATCCTTCGCTGGATTCCAAATCCAAAGGCTCCAAGCGCGGCTCCACCTCGCGCGACTTGGCGCTGGCGGCCCAGTCCGCGCCCTCCAACACGGCGGCGCAGATGGCTGAAATCGCCCGCATGGACCGCGAGGCCGCCCACGCGCCCTCTTCTCCTTCCATCTCTCTCAGCTCGCCGCTTCTGGCGGCCGAGGCGGACGTGGCCAAGGCCCCCAAGCCCCCGTCCCTCGCTCCGGTTTCTCCGGGCACGCCTGCGGTCGCCTCGCCTCCGCCGGCTGCGCCGCTGGCCGCGAACAAGCCCGTTCTCTCCTGGCCTGCCCCCTCTCCTGCCCGTCCGGACTCCCCCTCCGAGATGCCTTCCCTGCCGACCTCTGCTTTCTCCAAATCCGCGCTTGGCACTTCATTCTCCAACGCATCCAGCGGCTCTTCCGCCGCCCCTCCCAAGCCCCCGGCCTTTTCTCCTTCCTCCGCTCCCTCGCCTCATCCTCCGGCCTTCACGCCCTCCGCCCTTTCCCCCAAGCCGGCCGCTTTCCAGCCCGTCGCCTCGGCCCGCTCTTCCCCTCCCGCTTCAGCGGCGCAGCCGCCCATCCCCTCCGCTTCCCATTCTGATTCGGGCCGCCCGCCTTCCGGCTCCGCCCGCCCGCCGGCGTCCGTTTCGCGCTCGACGGCTTTTGCTCCGCTCAAGCCCGCTTCGCTGGCCTCGCGCCTTCCGGCCGGCACGCCGGTTTCCCGCCCGCCTCCCGAGTTGCACCTGTCCGAGTCCAAGCGCAAAGGCCTGCTCTCCTCCATCGGCCATCTGCTTTTCCCCAAGACCAAGCCTTCCGCGCCCAAACTCCCGAGCGGGCTTCCCATCCGCCCGGTTTCGACGTCTCCGCCCGTTGTGCATCCTCCCGCACCGGCCGTTTCTTCCGCCCGCACCTTCAGCAAACCCTCCGGTTTAGAGGCCCTGCCGCCCAAGCCCGTTGGCGCGCCATCGCCTCCGCCGGGCAGCGGCTCTTCGGGCCAGCCGCCCGCCCCTCCGACGGGCGGTTCCGGCCATCCGTCTTCCCCTCCGCCTTCGGGTTCCCCCCGCCCGCCATCCGGTTCCTCTTCCAACCCTCCTGCCCCGCCTCCCGGTTTCGGCAAGCCCCTCGCCCCTCTCCCGACTTCGAGGCCTTTCTCCACTTCCGCGTCCGCCAAGCCCTCCTCTCCTCTGTTTGGAAATTCGGGCCAGCCGTCCGGGCGGTCTCCTTCCGCCCGCGTCCAGCCCGTGCAGAAACCATCGAGCCCGGCCCGCCTGCCCATGCCGGCTCCCACGCCTCCGGCGGCCCCCCCAGTGATCCGAGTCTAGGCGGGACCACGCCCGGGAATTGAAAAACCGCAACCGCATCCCGCGAAAAACCACACACCACC
>CABMCD010000040.1 GCA_902384555.1 uncultured archaeon
ATATGCGGACAATTTGGAGATGCTCAACCGCTTTTCCGCCATCAAGCCCGGCAGCAGCGTGATATTCGCCTCCGGGCAGACGTTTGAGAAGTCCATGGTGCTCTCCGGCCTGCCGGTGGTGCTGGTGGGGCGCACCGAAGTGCCCCCGGCCTCGGCCGACTGGCTCAAGAGCCGCAAAATCCGCATCGGGCTGGCCGTGCAGGGCGAGGCCGATATCGGCGCGGCGCTGCAGACCATCCATGAGGATTACAGAGTCTGCGTTTTCGCGCTTCTGGGCGAGGGATATGTGGGCGACGCGGCCGTCAAGCCGGCGGCGCTCATGCCCCTGCCCGGGCCGGACGCCATCCCGCGCGTGGACGGGCTGCGCTATGACGCCCTTGCGCACGAGTTCGCCGTGTCGGTGAGCAACATCGGCAACGCGCCGCTGTATGTGCGCGCCGCCGTCAGCCTGCCCGGCGGGCAGTCGGGCTCGTCCGAGCAGGCGCAGGTGCAGGCGGGCGGACAGCGGACCGTGCGCGTGCCTCTCGACGCGGGCCGCTTGGCGGACGGGAATTTCATTTCGCGGGCCGACCTTCAGCTCTACTCCGGCCCCTCAACGGCCGCCAGCAGCGTGGACGCGCTGACCTACCGCCAGGTCCCCGTTGAGCGCTCATCCGGCTGGTCGGGCGCCTACTCCTCCGAGCCGCAGTCGGCGCTGTGGATGGGCGTGGTGGCTATCGTGCTGGTGATGGCGGTGGCCCTGCTTTTCCAGCCCGGACGCTGGCGCTCGGACGCGAAGCCCGCCAAAAAGCGGGCGGGCGCGGCCAAGATGCGCGCCAAGCGCTGAAGCGGGCGGGCGTTGAGGGCCGCGAATGAGGTCTGCCCCCGCGAAAGACGCGGGGGGCTGGCCCGCTTCTTTTCTTTCCTTTTTCCCTTTTTGGCCGGACGGACGGGTTATTGGTTTAAAAATTTGGCTCCAATGTCTTTGACGAT
This sequence comes from uncultured archaeon, assembly GCA_902384555.1. Taxonomy (GTDB): domain Archaea; phylum Micrarchaeota; class Micrarchaeia; order Anstonellales; family Anstonellaceae; genus CAIXYX01. Next base: position 973 of record CABMCD010000040.1, read on the forward strand.
GCTCGCGCGCGCGCTGGTTTTCACCCTGCTGATTGGCTCACTCGCATACGCCCAAGCGGGCGCGGGGGGCGGCAACATCACCTCCGCCAATCTGGACCTGAACCAGCCGCTCTCGCAGTGGTATTTCTTCTACAGCGCAACCAACGGCAGCGCCGACAACACCATCTCGGTTCCGGGCGGCAGCGACTTGGGGGCGTCCGGGAAATTCCAGGCCGTCAGCCTGCCGGGAACGTCGGGGTTTTATCTGATTTCGGATTCCGAAAACCCCTTCTCCGACACCATGGCGGCCGCCAACCTGACGGCGTTTGACCAGCATTTCAACCTCTCCAGCCGCGAATCCGCCGCTTTGGTCTTCAATGACACCAGCCAGTTCAGCCTGCAGGCGGGCACCAGCACGCCCGGCGCGACGCTGAACCTGCCCACCCTCTATATTCCGGGAAAGAACGACACGCACGCCTTCCGCGTCGGCATCGGGCAGGCGGGAAGCAATTTCATCTTCGTGGTGCCCAGCCAGACGGCCGTGGGCATGGACAACCAGAGCTACGACTTCCAGTTCTTTTTGCCGTATTACTTCAACGAGACCTACACCTTCCACGTGTTTTCCATCACGCCGCCGAGCAGCGCGGCAATCGGACCCATCCTCAAGCCCCTCAACTACCGCTGGTCCTACAACGGCTCGCGCCTGCAGGTGCAGACCGAGGCATACGCCTCCATGAGCATGGTGGATTTGCTGGGCAAGGCCTACAACAGCGGCGCGGACGGCAGCGGCCTGGCCCAGATGGACATTGCGCCGGGAAGATACACGCTCCATTTGTCCAAGAGCGGCTTCTCCGACCTGACCGACACGCTCTACCTGCCGGCCCCCATCCCGATGCCGGAAACCGAGAACGAGACGACCGGACTTACGGGGCAGAAGCCCCCGCAGGTGTCCGTCACCCGCTCGCTGGACGGCGTCACGGTGTGCGTGGACCAGGACTGCTATTTCCAGGCCGTGGCCGAGGCCGACTCGGCGCGCCTGCTCACGGAGTTGAGCTGCAGCGGCTCCCTCTGCCAGCTCATCAACATCAGCCCCTATAGCTACATCCAAAAGCACCAGATGGTGCGCCTCGCCGCCAGCCCTTCCCGCTCCGGCCCGGCGCAGGCCGACAGCGTCAACGTCAGCGGCCTGCTGGACAGCCTCGGCCGCGGCCTCTCCAACCGCTTCGGCGGCACGGCCGACACGTCCTCGGGCGGCACGATCATCTATATCGTGGGCGGGGCGCTGGTGCTGGGCGGGGCGGCCTTCCTGCTCACTAAGGCCTGGCCGTTCAGGCCGAAAGAAGGCGGATACGATTGAGCTTTTTTCGCTGGGCGAAAAAACCTTGGAAAACGAATGATTATCGGCGCGCGCAACGGCCCCTTGGGCCGGTGGCGCGGCCAAGAGGCCGCGGCCTCTTGGCGCACCGAAACGCCGAGGCGTTTCGATTGTACCATCGGCTCTGAAGAGCCGATGATGGATGCCCGGAAGATACCGATAAACAGCCGTGGCCGCGGGGGCGGCGTGTTTTTTTAACTTTGGCGACGTGAGACAGGCATCGTGGGAGGTTGACTTGGGATGGCGCTCATTCCTATTGAAACCAGGTACCGCACCGAGATGGCGGACTACTTCGAAGAGGAGGCCAAATTGCGCCAGTGGATGCGCGTCGAAGTCGCGCTGGCGAGGGCGCACGCCAAACTGGGCCACATTCCCAAGGAGGCGCCCGCCCAAATCGAGGCGGGCATGGGCAAGGTGAAGCTTGCGCGCGTGCAGGCCATCGAGGCCGAAACGCACCATGACCTCATGGCGATGGTGAAGGCCCTCACCGAGCAGTCGGGCGCGGCCGGGGCTTACGTGCATTTGGGCGCCACGTCCTACGACATCGAGGACACGGCCACCGCCCTCACCCTGCGCGACGCCGCGCGGCTGGCGCGCAAGCGCGTGGTGGAGCTGCGCGCGGTGCTCAAGAAGCTGGCGCTCGACAACGCCAAGCGCGTCTGCGTCGGGCGCACGCATGGCCAGCACGCCGTGCCCACTACATATGGAATGAAGTTCGCGCTTCACTACGCCGCTTTTGGGCGGCATCTGGCGCGCCTGGATGCGGCCATTGAGCGCGTCTCCTTCGGAAAGATGAGCGGCGCGACCGGCACCATGGCCACCTTCGGGGCGGATGCATTCAAGCTGGAGGAGCTGGTGATGAAGGACTTGGGCCTGCAGGCCGACCCCGTCTCCACCCAAATCGTGATGCGCGATAGGCACGCCGAGGTGCTGTTCGCGCTGGCGCTCATCGCCACCAGCATCGAGCAGGTGGCGCAAGAGATTAGGAATTTGCAGCGCAGCGAAATCGGCGAGGTGGCCGAGTCTTTTGGGGCCAAGCAAGTCGGTTCCTCGACGATGCCGCAGAAGCGCAACCCCCACAAGAGCGAGCGCCTCTGCTCGCTTGCGCGCGTGGTGCGCGCCCAAATCCCGATTGCGCTGGAGAACATTCCTTCCGAGCACGAGCGCGACCTGACCAATTCGGCCGCCGAGCGCTACGTCTTCCCCACCGTGTTCTGCACGACCGACTTCATGCTCCTCGAGCTGGCCAAAATCCTCTCGAACCTGACCTTCGATGAGGCGGCGATTGAGCGCAATCTCGCGCTCAGCCGCGGCGGCATATTGGCCGAGCGGGTGATGATGGCCCTGTCCGCGAAAGGCATGGGCCGGCAGGACGCGCACGAGCTGGTGCGCACCGCGGCCCACAAGGCGGCCGGCATGGGCAAGCCCCTGCTGGACGTGCTGCGCGAGAGCGCGGAAGTGAAGCGCCTGCTCAAGGACAAGGAGTTGGCGGCCCTCTTCGACCCCTCCACCTACGTGGGGCAGGCGCCCCAAATCGTGAAGCGGGCGGTCGATGACGAGGCTTGAATGAACGAAAAATACGGCGGTGAAAACATGACTCTGGCTCAATCCGACCCCGAAATTTGGAACTTTTACCAGAAGGAATGGAGGCGGCAGGAGGAGGGCCTCGAGCTCATCCCGTCCGAGAACTACGCCAGCCGCGACGTGATGGACGCGGCCGGGGGCATCTTCACCAACAAATACGCCGAAGGATACCCCAAGAAGAGATATTACGGCGGAAACGAATGGATTGACGAGGTGGAATTGCTCGCCATCGAGCGCTCGAAAAAACTGTTCGGCGTCCCCTTCTCCAACGTCCAGTCCCACGCCGGCTCACAGGCCAACATGGCCGCCTACTTCGCGCTGCTGCAGCCCGGCGACACCGTGATGGGCCTGAACTTGTCGCAGGGCGGGCACCTCACGCACGGCTCGCCGGTGAATTTCTCCGGCAAGCTCTACAAGGTGGCGGCCTTCAACGTCGACCCCGAGACGCATTTGCTGGATTATGACGAGATTGCGCGGCAGGCCGAGGCGCACAAGCCCAAGATGATGATTGCGGGCTTCACGGCTTATCCGCGGCAGGTGGACTTTGGAAAGTTCGCCAAAATCGCCAAGTCCGTCAATGCCAAGCTGATGGCCGACATGTCGCACGTGGCCGGCCTCATCGCCGGCGGGGCGCACCCCTCGCCCACGGGGCACGCGGACGTGATTACCTCCACCACGCACAAGACGCTGCGCGGGCCGCGCGGGGCCTTCATCCTCTCCCCAAGCGAGGAGACGGCGAAACTGATTGACAAGGCCGTGTTCCCGGGATTGCAGGGCGGGCCGCTGGAAAACATGATTATGGCCAAGGCCGTGGCCTTCCACGAGGCGGCGAAGCCCGAATTCAAGACCTATGCGCGCCAGATTGTGAAAAACGCCAAAGCCCTTGCCGCGGCGCTCATGGACCTCAACTTCGTCCTCGTGTCCGGCGGCACCGACACCCACCTTATCCTCATTGATTTGCGCAATAGGAACATGACGGGCAAGGAGGCGCAACTGGCGCTGGATGCGGCCGGCATCACGGCCAACAAAAACACCATTCCCAACGACCCGCAGTCGCCCTTCATCACGTCCGGTTTGCGCCTGGGCACGCCGGCGCTCACCACGCGCGGCATGAAGGAAAAGGAGATGGCGATGGTGGCGCACTGGATGGACGAGGTGCTCAAAAGCCCCTCAGACGAGCAGGTGCGCGCCAAAGTGAAGGAGGAAATCCGCCGCATGACGGCCGAATTCCCCATTTATCCGGGCCTGATAAAGAATTGAGAAAGAAAGGCGCAAAGGGCCGCCTAGTTCATCCGGTTCTCGGTGGCCGGCAGCTGCCGGAACTCGCTCGGCGACAGCCGGGGCAGGAAATTGATGTCCCGCTCGATTTCCTGAATATACACTTCGGCCATCTTGACCGGCAGGAGGGGGTGCTCGATGCCCTCGTTTTTTTGCAGG
>CABMCD010000041.1 GCA_902384555.1 uncultured archaeon
ATGTGAAAGTCAACGGCCATGTTGTGCGCTAAGAAGAGGGGGTTTAAAAAAGGGGCGGAAAGGGCCGAAAAAATGGAAAAATGAAAAGGAAAACGAAAAGTCGGGCCAAAACGACCCGTGCTTTTCTCTATCCGCTGAATGTCGCCGAGCCGCAGGTCAGGCTGTGGCCATAGAGCGCCACCAGGATGCTGGGCATGAGCAGGACAATCACGATGCAGATGACGGCCGCCGCAATGGCCGCCGCCGCCAAGCCCGAGGCGCGTCCCGCGAACTCGGGGTTGGGCACCAGCTTGCCGGACGCGTAGAACACGGCCGCCAGCACCACCAACAGCATCGACAGCGGGGGCAGGATGCCCATGAGCTGGCCGCAGATGTTGTTCATGGCTACCGCGACACCGGCCAATCCGGAGCCGCTAGCTGCAGCCGCAATCGTGGTCAATGCCAGACCGGCCGCGCCGGCGCGCGTTGCCCATCCACGGAAATCCAAGTTCTTCATAGCCATCGCACCTCGAATGTAAGGTTTGACTACGTTAGGCGACCTAAGAATTTAAAAACGTGATTGGGGGTTTCCCCCGTTGCGCCCGGCCAATAAGGCCCGCCCCCCACAGTCCGTTTATCCTATTCCCAGGCGCGCCAGATAGAGCCGGGCGCTCAGATGCAGGTAGTTGAGCACCTCGCGCCCGTCCATCTTGCTCTCCCCACCAAGGCGCTCCTTGAATTGCAGGGGCACCTGCGCCACGCGCAGGCCGGGGCAGCGCACCACGATTTCGGGCAGCAGCTTGAAGCCGATGAGCGACCAGCGCCGCACCGTCATCAACGGTTTTTTCTTTACTCCAAAAAACCCGCTCATGGGGTCGGTGATTTCACCCAAGAGGGGTTTGGCGATGAGCGCCGCCCCGCCCGACACGGCCCGGCGCAGGGGGTCCATCTTCATCTGCCCCTCCTTCAAGTAGCGGCTGGCCACCACCAAATCCGCCCGGTTTGAGCAGAGGATTTCCACCATTTGCGGGAAGCGGGCCAAGTCGTGCTGCCCGTCCGCGTCCATGACAAAGACGTTGGGCGCCTCTGCCGCGCGAAAGCCCTCCAAAATAGCCGAAGCCAAGCCCCTCCTGTTCTTGCGCACGATGGTGCGCAAGCCCAGCCTTCTGGCCTCCGCGCCCGTCCCGTCCGGCGAGTCATCGTCCACCACGATGATTTCATAGGGCCGGCCGATGCCGGCGGCCATGCGGCGGATGTTTCCCGCCCCCCGCTCCAAACTGGCCTTCTCGTTATAAGTGGGCAGGATGACGGCGTAATCAAACGGCATGCTCAGCCCTCCGCACTCTCGGGCTTTCGCGCCATGGCCGCGATGTTCATGGTGAGCCACGTTTCCATCCGCTCGTCCTCAAATCCGCACGTGTGCAGCAGTTCGCGCAGGCTGCTTGGGGTGAAGTGGTTGATGTGCCCGCACGCGGCCTTGTAATACGGGTCGTTGCGCACGGTGCCCATGTAGGCGCACTGCAAGGGGAACAGAATCGACCACAGGCTGGGGAACCGGTCATAGGGCACGGTGAGAATGAGGCGCCCGCCCGGCGCGAGCACGCGCCAAATTTCGCGCAGTTTCGCATCCGGGTTTTCCAGATGCTCCAGCACCTCGCCCAGCACCACGATGCCGAACTTGCCGTCCTCAAAGGGCAGGCGTTGCTCGAAATCGGCGTTGATGGGGTGCGCCAGATGCCCGGTCTTGCGCCCGCGCTCCAACAGCTTCTCCGATTTGTCCAAACCCCATGCCGGCAGTTTGGCGGTGTTCCATTCGCACGAGCCGCAGCCCACATCCAGCACCTGCATGCCGGGCTGATAGAGTTCGCCCACCCAGCCGCGGATGCGCGCATAGCGCTGGCGGTGGTAGTGGCGGGTGAATGGGTTGGGGGAGCGCAGGGACTTGTCGTAAAAGTCCTCCTCCACCGTTGCGTAAATGTCGTCCATGAAATCTTTCCAGCCACCTATTCGCTCCATAGGTATAAATAAATAAGAGCGCACAGTCCTGCGATGCTGAAAATTGCGCCGCTGCGCCACTTCCTCTCCGAGCGGCACCGGGCGGCGTTCGTGGCCATCCTGCTCGCCTTCTTTCTGCTGGGCATCCCGGCCCTGTTCTACCCCCCCAACGTGGACGAGTGGGCCTTTCTCTACGTGGGCCAGCACATGACGCTGGCCAAGCTGCCCTACCATGATTTCTCGGACAACAAGGGGCCCTTTGTTTACGTCTTCTACCGTCTGCTCTTCTCGGCGTTCGGGCTGAACACCATCCTCTGGCGCCTCGTGTTCATGGGCATCATCGCCGCCAGCTCCATCCTGCTCTATCTCATCGTGCGCCGCGCCGGCGCGCGCGGGGGCGCGCTGGCGGCCATGGCCACCTATCTGGCCTTCATGCTCAACACCGCCCTGCCGGACATGGGCGGCTTTGTGAGCTTCGGAATCACCGAAACGGTTGGCATGCTCTTTTTCCTCGGCTCGCTCGCCCTGCTGCTCCACAGATTAAAGGACAAACCCGCTTCTTCTCACCCCCCTTTTTCCATCCGCCCGGCGCTTTGCGGCCCGGCCGGCGCTGTGCTGGCCGGCGTGCTTTTCTCGCTGGCGCTGCTGACCAACTCTCTCTTCTGGCCCGCCCCGCTCGCCCTGCTCATCCTGTGGTTTTTCAAGCAAATCAAGCTGGACGCGCCCTTTTTGCTGGGTGCGGCCCTTCCCCTGCTGCTCTTTGCCGCCGTCCTCATCCAGGGCTCGGCGCTGACTGACTATATCAAATGGACGGTGGGCTACAATGGCTCCATCAGCACCTTCGTGCGCCTCTCGCCGCTGTCGGCCGTGGTCCTGCTCATCTTGCTCAATTTCAAGCGCCACGCCCTGCTGCTGGCCGCCGCCCTGCCCTTCCTGCGCAAAAACCTCGCCTCCTACCGGCCGCTGGCGCTGGCCTTTCTCGCACTGGCCGCCCTGCCCACGCTATTGCGCGTTGTGAGCGGGCTGGAGCTCATCCACTACGAAATCCTCACCCTGCCGCTCTACGCGCTGGGCCTCGCCGCGCTCTACGAAACGTTCAGCGGCATTGACCGGAAGCTGGCGCTGGTCTTCATTGTCTGCGTGCTGGCCGCGACCGCCGCCTGGTTCACCTATCTCAACCTCGACCTGCCGCGCCAGTACGCGTACGGAGAGGCGCGCACGCAACAAATCCAGCAAAATCTTTCCAGCCTGCGGGGCCAGTCCATCTGGGCCGGGGATTTGGGCGGCGACAAGCTCTACTCCGTTCTCAACGCCACCTATCCGGGCAAATACTTTTTCTCGTTCTTTGTCTTCACCAGCACGCCCTGGCTGCGCGAGGACCTGATTCAGGATTTCACCACCCAATTCAGGGCCGGCCACGTGCCTTATGTGGTGGTCACCGCGCCGCTTCAATCCATCCGCGGCATTCCGGCCTGCTATGCGGAAGACCGGTATTTCCCCGCTCCCATCCGCCAGCTCATCTTCGACCATTACGCCTGCCGCGACACCGACCTCGCGTTCGACCAAACCCATAATATTACCCTCTGCACCCAGATGAACGGGTCGATTGGATGATTTTCGGATTCGACGAAGCGGGGCGGGGCTGTGTCATCGGGCCGCTGGTGCTCTGCCGCGCCGGCATCGAGCCAAAGGCGGAAAAGGAGCTGCGCGCCCTTGGGGTGAAGGATTCCAAAAAGCTGAGCGCGCGCCAGCGCGAGGCGCTGGAGGGGCCGGTGCGCGAGCTGTGCGACATCCGCACCCACCACCTCTCGGCCGAGACGCTCACCCAAAAAATGGATTCCCTCAATCTCAACGACATCGAGGCCGAGGCCGTCGCCGGCCTGCTGGCGGACGCGCCGGCCGGCTCGCAAGTGTTCATCGACTCGCCCGACAACGTGCCCATCAAGTTCGCCGAGCGGGTGAAAAAGTTTTCTCCCTCCGGCCACCCCCTTCCCCATCTGGTGTGCGAAAACAAGGCCGAGGACCGCTACCCCATCGTGGCCGCGGCCTCCATCATCGCCAAGGTGGAGCGCGACCGCGAAATCGAGAAAATCAAGCAAGAAGTCGGATTCGACTTCAACTCCGGCTACACCTCCGACCCCGTCACCACGGCCTTTCTCGCCCGCCATCTGGACGATGGGCGGGTGAAGCCCTATGTGCGCTGGAAATGGGCGACGCTGGAGAATCTGAGGCAAAAGAAAATGAGCGATTATTGAAAAACAAAATACAATTAGATTTCAAACTGTTTCTTCCTTCCCTTTCCGGCGTCATGAATCGCCTTGGCCAAGCCCGAGATGGTCTTTTTCACGTCCCCGTCCTTTTCCAGCGCCGTGCCCACCTGCAAGATGTCGGCCCCCGCTTTCACAAGAGACGAGGCTTGGGCCGGCGTGCGAACTCCTCCTCCGATGATATACGGGACTTTGATGCTTCCGGCCACCACTTTGGCGAACTCCGGGGGCAGCGGGCCGTTCGCGGGCGCCGAGCCCGAATCGGTGAGCACCAGCTTCATGCCCATGGCCTGCGCCGCCATCGCCATCGCGGCCGCCAGCTGCGGCTTGGCTCTTGGGACGAGATTCGCATCGCCCACCCAGCCCACGGTGCCGCCCGGCTCGCAGACGATGTAGCCCATGGGCATGCACTCCAATCCCATAGCCCGCGCCACGGGCGCGCCCAAGGTCTGCGCCCCGCTTATCCAGTAGGGGTTGCGCGAGTTGAGCATGGACATGAAATACACGGCATCCGCATGCTTGGTGAGGGTGGTGACATTGCCGGGGAAAAGCACCAGCGGAACCGAAAGCCCGGATTTTATTTCCGAAGCAACCAAGTCCAAAAGCTCGCCCCCTACTCCCGTCGACCCTCCTATCAATACGTAATCCGCCCCCGCTTCGCCCGCCTCCTTGCCCGCCTTGATGGCGTCTTTGGGACTGGCATAATCCATCGGGTCAATCAGCGCCGCCAAGAGCGCGCCGCGCTGTTGCAGGGTGTCCAGAAGATATTGGTAAGTCTTTCCAGCCATAGCAATCCCATTCCATTCAGGATTCTGTTTTGAATTTCCTAATGACTTGGCTCAGGCCCTCTTTAAAAGATATGGCCGGCCGCCAGAGCAGGAATTTTCGCGCCCGGTGCGTGTCAAATACGCGGCTGGCGGACAGCTGGAGCATCATGGCGGGGGTGAGCGAGGGCTTGCGGCCCTGCACCTTGGCCAGCAGCCCGTACGCCGCCGCCAAGCCATAGGCCAGCCCCACGCCCATCTTCTCTTCAGGCCCCGGCTTTCCCAGCATTTTCGCGGCCCGCTCCATGGCCTGCTTCTGGCTCACGCGCTCGTCGCTGACCAGCAAAAACACCGAACCCGAGGGCACGCGCGATACCAGCGCACGCAAAATGCCGTTGACCACGTCTTGGATATGCACCAGCGGAATGATGTTGTCGCCCTCTCCAATGAGGCGCGCGTTTCCTTTTTTCAGCTGGCGCAGCATGGGCCAGAAGCCCTCCCGAAATTCGGGACCATAAATCATGCCCGGCTGCAGCACCACCACGGGGAGGCGGTGCGCCCATTCCAGCACCTCGCGCTCGGCCGCCAGCTTGCTTTTCCCATACGCGCCCGACGGGTTGCGGGGCGAGAATTCATTGAGCATCTGCCCCTCTTGGGGCGGTCCGTAGACCGAAATGGAGCTGAGGTGCACGAACCGGCCGAGGTTTTCGGGGCAGGCCTGCAGCAAATGGCGCGTGGCCAGCACGTTGGCCTCATAGAGCGCCTGCTCCCCGGCCTCCTCGTCAATCAGGCCGGTGCAGTTGATGACGTGCGTGGCGCCCTCCAGCGCCGAGCGCAGGGACTCCAGGTCGGAATAATCCACGGCCCTGAATTTGGTCTTTGGCGGAAGTTTCAGCCCCGCTTCCTTTGTGCGCACCAGCGCCAGCACCGGCGCCTTGCGCGCCATCAGCGCGGCGCACACCTGCCGGCCCAGGCGCCCCGAGGCGCCGGCCACCACGATTTTCATGTCCTCCCTATGGGGATGTGGGGTTAAAACCATTGCCGCCCTCATTTATTCGAAATGATGACATCGAGGTATTCCCGACGGCCGGAACCTCAGAGACTCCGGCCAGCTTATGGAGAAGATCTTGAGTGCTGATCAAACTCGAAGAAACGCGGGTTAGAAAGAGAATGGAAAGAAAGGAAAAAACTTTTTCTTAGTGGATGGCCTTCTTGTCCACAATGACGTGGTCGGAAGCGGCCAGCACCGAGGAGTAGGGGATGAGAATCAGCCCGTCCTCCTTGTTGAGCGAGCGAGCCGTGGCGTTGTCCAGATTGGGCTCCACCAGCATGCTCTCCAGTTTGCCGGACACTTCGTGAACGTTGAGGTCAATCAGTTTCCCGAGCTCCTCTCCGTCGTTGGTAATGATTTTCTTGCCGGCCAGTTGCTTGGCAATAACGATTTTGGGCATGAATACCACCTGCACGATATTCTATTCATGCGCTACCACCTTTTATTTTAAATAGCTTTGCCCCTCCACGACGGAAAATCGAGGTGTTTTCGCATCAGGGCGCCGGGCGGTAGAGCTGCAGATGGGGCACTTCCCCTATTCGCACCACCTGGCTTTCAGCGGCCAGCCCCATTTTGAGGGCGACGCCCACCGCGCGCTCGCCCACCAAATTGGCGGACGAGCATTCGGCAAAACGCGCTTCAAGCTCCTCCTCATCCACCGTCTCCTCGCCGTAAAAGGCGGCGAATTTGGCCAAGTCCAGCACCCGCCCGCCGCCGGCGTGCTTTTTGCCCAAAGCATCCTCATCGGCCGCCGCCAGCACGCGCTCGGGCCCCTGCTGGTGCAAACGGCATCGGATGCGCGAAATGCTCTTATTCATACTCTCATCCTCCGGATTCGGCCCACTTCAAATAGGCGGCACCCAAGCCTCCCATGGGCCGGCTGTAAATCATCGGAATCTGATAGGGGTGGTTTTTCTCCAGCCACCTGCGGGCCGCCGCCGGCTTGGCGGTCTTGATTTCGAGCAAATATTCTTTCTCCTGCACGAGCTTGCCCCTCCATTTGTATGCGGATTGCACCGGCCAGAACGAGGCGCAGGCGGCCAGGCCCCGCAAGACGAGCGCTTTAGAGAGGCGTGCCGCATCCGTGCTTTTTCGGACCGACGTGACGAGCAGGCGCATGGGTTCAGAGCGAACCGGCGCCATAAAAAGCCGTTGGACCCGGAGAGAATCGAACTCTCAGTCTTCGCCTTGTAAGAGCGACGTGTTAACCATTCCACCACGGGTCCGGCCGAATTAGATAAGCGCGGCTTGGCTTTAAAGCGCCGCGCTTGCGCTGGAAGTTTGCAGTTTTAGCCCCTACCGGATTCGAACCGATGTCCTCAGGTCCAGAGCCTGATGTCCTTGCCGCTAGACGAAGGGGCTGGCTGATGTATTAGGGGAGGAAAGAGTTTAAAAAAGAATGAATGAAGCTGGGCCTACTTCTCGATGTCCAAGTAGTCCTTGAGCACGCGCCGCGCGGTCTCCACCTTGTCCACCTGTATCGCGTCAAAGACCACGCCCGGCCCCTTGGCCAGGATGGACACGTTCTGAATCGCGACGCCGGCATCGGTGAGCATCTGCGAGACGCGCCCCAGCTCGCCGGGCTTGTCCTCCAGCTTGACCACCAACACGTCGGCCTCCATCACCTCGTAGTGGTTGGCCTTGAGCAGCGCGGCCGCCCGTTCGGTGTTGGAGAGGCCCATGATGATGAAGGCCCTGCCTCCCGCCGACGCGGCCGATACCGTCTCGATGTTGATTTTGGAGCGGCCCAAGATGTAGGATATGTCGGCCAGCAGCCCGAGCTTGTCGGGACCCATCACGGTGAGCTGTTTCATGCTCCCAGCCGGGCAGGGCCGTCACGGGCCTGGACGGCTACAGGGTGGAAGCGAATCGGGCTCTTGACCTCGGCCACCTGTTCCACGCTGAGCGCGAACTGGGAGGCCAAAAGCTCGCGGGCCTTGCGCCCGTCGGACACGGCCAGCATGATGATGGCCTTGCCATCGGCGGCTTCGGCATGGAGCATGTCAATATTGATGCGGGACTGGCCCAGGATGCCCGCGATGTCGGCCAGCAGGCCGAGGCGGTCGTTCTCGACTATGGTGAGCTGTTCCATTTCATCCTCCTCCTTTATGCTCCACCCTCGAGGCTGAGATAGGTGCCCAGCACCTTCTCGGCCTTGGCGGGCTTGTCCACACGGAGCGAATAAATCGAAGTCTTCTCGTCCTGGCTGAGCGCGGTCACCTGCTGGAGGTTGATTTTCTCGTCTGCCAGCAGGCGCGTCATCTTGGCCAGTTCGCCCGGCTGGTTCGCCAGGCGAACCACGATATTGTCGGTCTCCAAGCAGCGGTAGCCGTTGGCTTCCAGCACGTCCATCGCGCGCTTGGTGTCTTTGACGCTGATGTTGATGATGGCCTTGCCGGCCACCGAGGCCACCGAAATGGACTCAATATTGATTTTCGAGCGGCCCAGCAGGTAGGAGACATTGGCGAGCAATCCGACTTTATCATCCACTAAGACTGTGAGTTGTTTCATGACCTCCACCTGTGTCCTTCTAACGCATGAAATGCTTATATAGCTATGTTTAATTTTGCCGTTTTTTTTGGAAAAAATGGAAATAATTCGATATTAGCCGAATAACTGCCAAACGGACTGGCTAAAAAATGGTCAAAAAATGCTCCGGCGACCAAATTTTGCACAATTTTTGACTTTTCACGTCGATGGCCGGACCCCCCTTTTTAGCTGGCCGGTGCTGGGGCTTGGGCGGGCAAAACGCCACCTGCAAAAGGGCCGAATTTGGGGTTCGGACTGGGAAGTTGGGGTGATTTTATGGGAATGGAAGTGTCCCACGGCCAGACGCGTGCGATGCGATAAGACGATGCGCGCGATTGAACCGGTTCCATTCACCAAAAGGCCGAACTTCCCCATCGGCCAGGTGGCAGAATGGAAAAAATTATGACTAAACACGTTTATATATCTTCTTTAACTCGTCCGGGGGAAAAGGAGCGAAAAAAGAGGAAAAAGAAAAAGGAAAATTTGGCGTTTATTTCACGCCCTAATAGTCGTCTCCGCCGCCCATGCCCCCCATGCCGCCCGGCCCGCCGGCGCCACCCGCCGGGGCCTTGGACTTGGAGGAAATCATGTCGTCGATGCGCAAAATCATGCGCGCGGCTTCCGAGGCGGACTGAATCGCCTGGCGCTTGACCTTCGCCGGCTCCAGCACGCCCACGGCCTTGACGTCCGCCACCTTGCCCGTATAGACGTCAATGCCCCAGGAGGCGTTGCCGGCCGCGCCGTGCTTGGCGCGCAGGGCCACGAGGGTGTCAATCGCGTCCATGCCGGTGTTCTCCGCCAGGGTGCGGGGGATGAACTCCAGCGCCTCGGCAAAGGCCTGAATGGCCAGCTGCTCGCGGCCGCCCACCTTCTTGGCGTATTCGCCCAGGCGCGCGGAGAGCTCCATCTCGGTGGAGCCGCCGCCGTAGACATAGTGGCCCTCCTCAATCGCGGAGGAGACGGCCCCGATGGCGTCCACAATGGCGCGCTCGGCCTCGGCCACCACGTGCTCGGTGGAGGCGCGCACAAAGAGCGTCACCGACTTGGGGTCCTTGCAGTTTTCGACAAAGACCATCTTCTCGCCGGCAATGGAGCGCTCCTCCACCAATCCGGCCTCGCCCAAGTCCTTGGCCGCGAGGTCGTCGAGGCTGGTCACGATGCGCGCCTTGGTGGCGCGGGCCAGCTTCTCCATGTCCGACTTCTTGACGCGGCGCACCGCGATGATGCCCTTCTTGGAGAGGAAGTGCTGGGCCATGTCGTCGATTCCCTTCTGGCAGAAGACGACGTTGGCGCCCGACTTGCCGATTTTCTCCACCATGTCCTTGAGCATCTTCTCCTCCTGGTCGAGGAAAGCCTGCATCTGCTCAGGCGACTTGATGTCAATCTTGGCGTCAATCTCGGTCTTCTCAATCTCGAGCGCCGAGTCGATGAGCGCAATCTTGGACTTGCTCTGCACTTTCGGCATTCCCGAGTGCACGATTTCCTTGTCCACCAGCACGCCCGAAATCAGGGTGGTGTCGTGGATGTCGCCGCCCGCCTTCTTCTCGATTTTGATGAGCTCGTCATCCACAAAGTACTTGCCGTCCTTCTTCTCGGCCACCTGCGTCACGGCCTTGACCACCAGCTTCGCCAGCTGGTCCTTCGCCGTTCCGCCCGCGACGGACTTGGAGCCCATCGAAATGGCCGCCATCTTCTCCAAAGAGGCGGTGTCCTCGAGCTTGACGGGTTGGGAAATGGCCGCCAAGAGCTCGTCGCACTTGTGCGCGGCCTCCATGTAGCCCTTGACCACGGTGGAGGCGTGGATGTCCTGGTCGAGCAAATCGCCGGCGTTCTTCAACAGCGCGCCCGCAATCACCACGGCCGAGGTGGTGCCGTCGCCGACCTCCTTGTCCTGCGTCTTGGCAATCTCGACCATGATTTTGGCGGCCGGGTGCTCGACGTTCATCTCTTCAAGGATGGTGGCGCCGTCGTTGGTGATGATGATGTCGCCCATGTCGGACACGAGCATCTTGTCCATGCCCTTGGGGCCCAGAGTGGTGCGCACGATGTTGGCCACGGCGTAGCCCACCAAAATGTTGGTGCGCTGGGCGTCGCGCCCGAGCACGCGCTGGCTGCCCTCGGGGAGGGCCTGTCCCTGCAATCGCTCTGCCATTGTAAAACACCTCTATTTTCTCAAAATCCTGAAATTTTGGACAAGGAGAGGGCATCGCCTATTTGGGTAATGCCTCAAAACACCTTGTCGCTCTATTCGGCAAGAAACCATAAAAAGCAGGCGGCGTGCGCCCGTTCTCTTCGTGGCTTCCCGGACTGTCAATACGATATTGACAGAAAATTAAAAAGCTTGCGCTCGCCAGCCGTGCATGGGGCCCCGTCCGGCAGCATTTTAAACATGTCTTTACCTATTCTATCACTAATCATACGCTAGAGGGAAAACCATGAAACAAAGAATTACCCGAACCGAACTCGTCATCACGGCCAAGCCCAACGGCCTTGTGGTCCGCGAGAATGTTGGCCGGAGCGTTCAGACCAACCGCGTCAACCCCATTGGCGCATTCGGCGGTTCGGACAGTTTTACCTCGCCCGCCGGCCAGACGATTACGCTGGACGCCTCGGATCAAAAGTTCCGTGACAATCTCCTCAAGGCCGCTAACGAGTTCAAGAAAAGTTCGAGGCCTGAAACTATCTGCAAGAAATCGTATTAATTAGAAAAGTAAAAATCGAAATAAATAGAAAAGTAAAATCGAAAAGAGCTTTTTTCTTATTTGCCCAAAATCGTGATTTTGCCGTATTTGCCGGCACTAATCTGGGGCTGCTGCTTGAACTCCGACACCCAGCCGTTCTCAATGTTGACCTTGTCGCCCACATTGACCTTGTCGATGTCGTCGCCCCACAGCGAGAGCGTAATCGTGCCCGAATCGTCCTGCAGCGTCGCAGAGCAGACGCGCAGGCGCTTGCCGTACTTGGAAACCACATCGCGCGGCTCCTCCTTGGCGACGACCTCGCCCTCGACGGAAACGTTGCCGGTGCCGGCGCGAACTTCAGAGATTTTGACCATATCCACTACCTCATGGCTCTTTTGGATGCAAAAGAGGATGATGGGACTATTGCTAAAATACAAGTTAATAAAAGTGGGGGTGGGTTTTGGGAAAAAAACGAAAAGAGGGGAAAAAAGAAAAAAGAGCTGGGCCGGGCGGCGGAAAAAGAAAGCGGCCGCCCCCGGGGCGGCCGGCGCGCGCCCGGGCGCGCCGCTTGCACGTCTTCTTTTTTTCTCTACAAGCCCAGCGCGGCCGCCAGCGCCACGGGGTCCACCGCGCGCGAAAGCCCCTCGATGCCGGAGGAAATCACGAACGAGACGGCCAGCAGCACGCCGGCCATCAGGATGGCCACGGCCACGTTGCCCCGCTTGAGCTCCTTCATCTCGTCGATGTCGGTCGTAATCTTGTCCAGCACCTTGACGGCCAGGCTGATGGAGAACGCGGCCGCCGCCAGCGCGACGAGCAGCTGCAGCACGCCGACCACCAGGCCCACAATCATGGGTCCGACGCCCATGTCCAGCGGCACCGAACTGGTGAGGTTGGCGACGCCGCGCTGCACCACGTTCGCAATCGAGAACACCACCGCGGCCATGAGAATGCCCACGGCCACGTTGCCTTTCTTGATTTCGTCCATCTCGTTGATGCCCTCCGTCATGCGGTCGAACATGCGCAGGCCCAGATACACCGAGCTCATGGCCAGTCCAAGCCCGATGAGGAGCTGGAGGATGGCGGCGACCACGCCGACGGCGGCCTGTCCGATAATGGTTTCAATACTGCCAGTCATGCCAAATCACCTTCTGGGGCCTGAGTCTATATCCGGCAAAAAAATCAGGCACCCCTCTCGTGCGCCATTCCACCCATTCCCTATTTTTAAAGATTGGCTCCGTCGTCTACGCATGAAGCCCACCTATGCGCAAAGCGGCGTGGACGTGCAGGCCGTCAAGGCCGCTCAGGCGCGCATCAACGCCCTGATCGGCTCCACCTCCAATGCGCACACGCCCGACTTTCTGGCCGGCCACTATGCCGGCGTGTTCGAGGCGGGCTGGCAGAAGCTCACCATGCACTGCGACGGCGTGGGCTCCAAGCTGTTGGTGGCGCAGGCGCTGGACCGGCACGACACCGTGGGGATAGACGCCCTCGCCATGAACGCCAACGACCTCATCTGCGTGGGTTCCAAACCCATCGTGGGCGTGGATTACATTGCCCTCTCCAAGATGGACGAGGGGCTGCTGGAGCAGGTCATGAAGGGCTTGGTGGCCGGCTGCAAGGAAGCCGGCGTGGCCCTCATCGGCGGCGAGACGGCCATTCTGCCCGACATGATAGCGGGCGACTCGTCCAAGAATAATCCCGCCCGCGCCGACTACGATTTGGCCATGACGGTGGTGGGCACGCTGGAGGGCGAGCCGCTCACCGGCAAGAGCATGAAGGCGGGCGACACGCTCATCGGCCTTTCCTCCTCCGGTCTGCACTCCAACGGCTACACGCTTGCGCGCAAACTCCTGCCCGTCTCCGAGTGGGGCGAGGAAATGCTGGTTCCCACCCGGCTTTATGTCAAGGCCGTTCTGGAGATGCTCTCCGCCTCCCCCTCATCCATTCACGGCATTGCCCACATCACCGGCGGCGCCTTCTCCAAGCTCTCGCGCATCGGGGCCCATGCCGGCACCGGCTTCGAGCTGGACGCCCTGCCCAAGCCAGAAGGTTTGTTTGCCGAACTTGAGAAAAAGGTGGGCGAGCCCTACGAGCTTTACCGCACCTTCAACATGGGCGTCGGCATGGTGCTGGCCTGCGAGAAGGGAACGGAAGAAGCCGTGATGAAAACGGCGAAGAAATACAAGCTGGGCGCCTCGGTTGTCGGGCACGTGATTTCCAAGCCCGGCGTGACGCTGGTGCGCGGCGGAAAGCGAATCAGCCTGCTCTGAATTCTAGGTTGCTGCCTATGCGCGTCCTTGGCATCGAATCCACGGCCCACACCTTCGGCGTCGGCATCTACGATTCGGTTCAGGACAAAATCCTCGCCAACCCCAAAGCGTTTTACAAATCTCCTCCCGGACAAGGCATGATTCCCGTCGTCGTGGCCGAGCATCACCGCCAGCTTGGGGACGGCGTGATTAAGCAGGCGTTGGAGCAGGCGGGCCAGACGCTGGGCGAAGGCCGCCCGCTCTCTTGGAATTCGATTGACGCCATTTCCTATGCCGCCGGCCCCGGATTGGGGCCCTGCCTCCAAGTGGGCGCCTCCGCGGCCGCCTTCCTCGCCGGTTTGCATTCCAAGCCCCTCATTCCCGTGCACCACGGCCACGCCCACATCGAGGCCGCGCGCTGGCAGATGAAATTCTCCGACCCGCTCGCGCTTTATGTGAGCGGCGGGAACACGCAGATTATTACAGGGACAAAGACCAAACGGCCCGCCGGGGGCGGCCCGAGCCGCCCTTCTTCGTTCTTTGGTCCGCCCTTTGTCGTTCTTGGGGAAACCCTCGACATCGGCATCGGCAACCTCTTCGACTCCTTTGCGCGCTCCCTCAAGCTGGAATTTGCCCACGGCTCGGTGGTGGCCAAAATGGCTGCCGAGGGCAAGAACTACCACGAGCTGCCCTACACCGTGAAAGGCATGAATTTCGCTTTTTCGGGCTTGTCGACTTCGGCCGCCAAGCTGGTGGGAAAGGTCGAGGCCAACGACTTGTGCTATTCACTGATGGAAACCGCCTTTTCCGAGCTGTGTGAAGCATCCGAGCGCGCGCTTCTGATGACCAACAAGGACGAAGTGGTGGTGTGCGGCGGCGTGGCCCAAAATCCCGTTCTTCTCTCCAAGATGAAGCAAATGGCCGAAACGCATGGCGCCCGGTGCGGCACCTGCGAAAACCAGTACAATGCCGACAACGGCGGCATGATTGCGCTCCTGGGCGCGCGCGAGTGGGAGCGCAAAGGAAAAGCGGCCGCCATCGCGCCCGAAAAGATGTGGTATGAGCAGAAGTGGAGAATCGACCAGGTGGAATGAATGGCGCGACTGCTGCAAAAGGCCGCGTGAGCGGGGGGCGGCACCTATTTATTCCCCCGCTTGTTTCCCCATCCGGTGATGAGATGGTGAAGAAACAAAACGCGAGCTCTTCCAAGTCCGCCCTGCGCCTCGACGAGCGCAAGCTCGCCATGGCCGGCGCGCTGTGGGGCGCGGTTTCCATGGGCCTGATGGGCGCCGGCGGCATGATGGGGGGCTGGGGCATGATGGGCGGCTACTGGGGCGGCTGGGTCTTTGCGCCTCTCGCTTGGGAGTCCGGCATGGTCTGGGGCGCGCTGCTGGGCGCTGCTGCCGGATATGTCATCGCCTGGGCATACAACAAGGCTTGAAAAACAGAATTGAAAAATGGAAAAGAGAAAAACAAAACAATTTCTTTTTCTTTTATTCTCGATTTCGCGCCTACTTCTTCTCGAAGTAGCCGCACTTGCCGCACGCGCGGCGGTCCTTGTGGTCTGCCAAGCGGATGCCCGGCCCGCACTTGGGGCAGGACTTGCCCGACTTGTAGGGCTTGAAACTCTTCTTCTTGGCGGGTGCTTTCTTCTCGTCTGCCATGAAAATCATCTCGTGAAATCAGCCGGGCCTACTTCTTGGCCGGGGCCTTCTTCTCCTCTTTCTTCTTCTCTTCCTTGGTCTTGAGGCCGTCGCGCACCAAAATGTGCGCCTTCTCGCCTTTCAGCGCCGCTTCCGGCGTGGGGTAGAGGTGGCACAGGCCCTTGGCGGCATGGGTGCCGAACGAGCTGTCCAGGCGCACCACCGCGAGGCGGTCCGCCGGCACCGAAAGGGCCATGGACAGGGCTTCGCGCACCTGCTTGCGCGAGGGCACGGCGCCCTCAAAGGTGAGCGCGAAGCTCACGTCCGTTCGGCCCAGCAGGGCGTTGTTGGTCTTGGATTCAATGGAGATGTTCATGCATTCACCAAATAAGCGTTTTTTTCTAGCGCACGCGCTGAATCGCGCGCCGGCCCATGGCCGTGAGCAGCTCGACTTCCTTGCCGGGCTGCGCGTCCGCGAGCATTTCCTCGGGGATTTCCAGCTCGAAGGTCTCGAACGTGGTGGTGTCCATCAGTTGCGCCACCTTGCCGTTGACCGAGACGATTTGGGCGTTGCCGCGGTCGATGATGGGCACTTCGACGTCCTGGTCGGACGGGCCCAGCCACTGCTTCTTCTGCCCGTCGAACACGCCGATGGCGGTGACGCGCATCTTGGCCGCGCCGTGCTTGCCGGGCTTGGACGTGTCAATGGACACCACCCGGCAGGGGATGTCGTCGATGAGGATGTACTTGCCCTCTTTGAGCTCTTTGGCCGAGTTAAACAGCTTTTCCATTAAAATCAACTCGATTATCACCGATAAGTGTGTGCTGGGCCCTAATGGGCATATGACACTATTTAAATCCGAGTGGTTTATAAATTACACAACTTTTCATCTTCTAACATTCTATTTATATATCTTATCTGTTGTAATAAATGTATGAAAAAGGATTTACTGAGCTTCGGCCTGGTCCAGACTTCCGCCGGTGTCGAGCTTTGCCTGTGCGAGCCCGTTTCCTCGGTGCGCCTGCAGGGGGTGCGCTTCTCATCTGCCGAGGGTCCCAGCGTGGTGATTGGCGGGCGCAAGCAGCCGGTCGAGGACATCTATTAGCCTAATAAGCCTCTTTTGTCCTGTTCTTCTTCATGATTATCGGCGCCATGAACAATCCCCACAAGGGCCTGATTGAGCAAATCCACCTCTTTGGTGAAATGAACTTTGATTATGCGGAAATCACCATTGAGAATCCGCACGCCCGCCCCGAATATGTCGAAAAGCACAAGAAGGACATCCTCGACGCCCTCTCCTCCTACAATTTGGGCACGCTGGCGCACCTGCCGTGGTATTTCTCCATCGCGCATCCCTACGAGCGCATCCAGAAGGCCATTAATGCCGAATTCGTGCACGCCTTCAAGGCCGCACAATTGCTGGGCGCCAAGAAAATCACCCTGCACTCCGAAACCCTCTCCCCATCTATTCAGAGCCGCGAGTCGGGCGTGAAGAACGCCATCTCCTCGCTCAAAGTGCTGCACCGCGAGGCCATGAACCTGGGCCTGGATTTGCTGATTGAGAATCTGGACGCCAAATCCATGTCCATTAAGGAGTTCCAAACCCTTTTCTCGGAAGTGGACATGGGCATGACGCTCGACGTCGGCCATGCGCACACGGCCAAGGGCGAGGGGCTGGACAACTATTTGAAGGCGTTCGGTCCCCGGGTGCGGCATGTGCATCTGCACGACAACATGGGCGTGAATGACGACCACCTGCCGCTTGGAGCCGGCAAGATGGATGTCAAGAAGGCGGTCGAAACCCTCAAGTCCAAATACGACGGCACCATCACGCTCGAAGTGCACTCCGACGACCCGCACTACCTCGAATACTCTAGGCAGCGGCTTGACATTTTGCTGCATGGCAAGAAGAGGCATCTGGACGACCAGAACTACCTGTATCCGCCCGGGCAGGACCCGCGGCAGAAAGAATAGAGCAAATTTCCAATTCCCCCACTCTCGCCTCTTTCGCCCTTTTTACGTGCTCTCCCGCCTCCTGCGGCCGCCAATAGGAGCCCAGCACGCCCCTCGTAATTCCCTTTTGCGAAATCGCCCAGCTGTGCCCGCAGCCCATGCAGCGCGCCCGCTTGCTCACCGAGCTGGCCTGCACCTGTCCGCACGAGGGGCACAAAAGCGCGTGGTGCTTGAGCAGCAAAACCATGTTTGCAGAAAAGACGGCGCGGGCTAACTGTATTCGCAGGCCTGCTTTCCACTCGTTCGCCGCCCAGAGAAAAAAGAAAATGAAAAGAAAGAATCATGCCATGGGGCTGCTGCCCTGCACCGTTCTCCACACCGTGCTGTGCGAGACGGCGAAGCGGCGCGCGATGTCGCGCAGCGGAACGAGCTGGGTCCAGTAGATGCGCAAAATCTCGCGCCTGGTCTGCTCGTCCAGCACTTCCGGCCGGCCCCGGCCTTTTTTTTCAGCAGGCCGCCCTCGTTGCCAGCTACTCGGCGGCCCGGTATCTATTGGAATAGGTCCAACAATTGCCAAACGATTTGGTTTCCGGATGCATAGCGGGCGCTGGCATGTCCACTGCCTTTGCGGCCATGGGCACAACCCCTCTTCCGGTTCGTTCGGCTCTCATTGAACTCTCCTCCGCCCATCCATCCATTTTTGGACCGGATCGGCGTTGGTATCGCTCTTTGAGGGTATATAATGCTGTGTCACAAAAATCGGCTGAGCAGGCTTATGCGCTCTTCGCCCGACCGACCAATTCGGTGTTCAATTCCTGTGCGCTTGAAAAGAAGTTCGTGCATTCATACTGATAGTATTCCAGCTGGGTATCATAGCGCGGGTAGCATTCCTTTTTCATGGTGGTGAGATTGAAAAATCGGCCTCGCTCCCGCACCGTGAATAGAATGTCTTCCGTTGTGATGGTCTCATACCCTTTCTCTTTGGCGCTTCTGCTGGTCTGGTAGACGCAATACGCCGAGTCGAAGCCGGAAATGACGAGGTTGGTGATGCCTTCGGTTTTGAGTACTTCGGACAGTCCGGTGGAATCGAATGCGTCAAAATTGTGTTTGAGAACGAAGCGGGCTTTCGAGCCGGCCGCTTTTAGAAATTCCGAAGGAAACCGGTCTTTCCTGACCTCGAGGATGCCTCGGGCAAAGAAGAAAATCGGCATCTCCAGGCCCTTGGCGACGGAAATGACCGAACGCAGGGGTCTGAGGTCTTCGGGGCTCGGGCCGGGCGGGCCCTTCATGGGCTGGCCTACGTCCATGTCAACAACCAGAAGCGCGTGCTTGGGCAGCGTCAGCTTAGGGGTCGTAATCCCGGCGCTTTTCTTCATGCTAAATTGCAGGTTGCAGACTATTTAAATGTTAGTATAAATAGTCAAACATGTATATTTTGCCCTGTCCAGATCGCTTACGAGTCCGGCACGGGCCGCTATTCTATTTCTTCTTGGCCAGTTTCGCCACGTCCGCCCCTTCCGCCACGAGGCGGTATTTGGCCATGAAGGCGCGCATCTCCCCGCCCGATTCGGCCCACGCCTTTTCCAGCGCGGCTCCCGTCAGGCGCTGCCAGTGGTGGTGCGCGGCAATCTTCTCCGGGTTCGCCCCCGGCGTTTTCGCCAGCTCGCGCAAGATTTCGGGAATCACGGCCTTGGTGATTTTGTCCTGCGCGCAAAGTTCGAGCGTTTCGCGCAAAGCGGATTCTGAAATGGATTCCACTGCTACGCCTTCCCGCCTCAGGCTCACCAGGGTTTGCTCAAGGGTGATGGCCACGAGTTTGGGATCCAAGCCCGCCTTCGCCCCGTCCTCGCCGCCCACCAGCTTCTCGAACAGCGCGAATTGGTGCGAGCGCAGCATCTGCTCGCCCAATTCGGAGCCGAGAAGCGAAACAAGCCGGGCCGAGCGCACCTCCACGGTCTCGATTTTCTGCTTCTCCGCCCCCTTCATAAGCTCGGCGCTGATGCGAATGGGCGGAATGTCGGTTTCGGGGTACATGCGGTGCGCCCCCGCCATCGGGCGCATGAAGGAGGAGCCGCCCCGCTCATCCGCCTTGCGCGTTTCTTTCGGAACTCCCGAAACGCGCGCGCGCTCCAAGGCGGCCCGAATCGCCGGCTCCGCCTTGCGCTTCTCGTCCGCAATGATGATGAAGGCGTCCTGCTCCTGCAGCTTGAGCTCCCGGCACAGGGCCTCCACTTCTTGGGGCATGAGCTTGTATTTGGCCAAATCCTCGTCCGAGTGGATGAGGCCGTGCACGCCGCCGGCCATTTTCGCGTAGTCTGAAAGCTCGGAGCCGAGACGCCGCCCCTCATAGAGCGTGCGGCCCAGCAGACCCGCCATCTTGGGCAGGCGGGCGGCGAGGACCACGCCGTCGGAGGGAGAATGGGAATCCAGCGGGCTGCCGGCGGGAGCGCCGGGGTGGGCCTTGTTGGCCGCCAGCGCGCGAGAAATAATCGTGCATGAAGTGGATGCGAAAAGTTTGGAAACATCCTGTGCCGGGCCGGGGGCCGAATGGCCCAGCCCCCGCTTGGCCATTTCCTTCGAAATCTCAATCAGCCCCTCCTGCCTCCTGACCTCGTTCTCAATGAGCATGGGCAGCAGACTCAGGTCCTGCAATCCCTTGATTTCGACGCGCGCCCCGCCGGGCACCGACACGTTGACATCCTGGCGAATCGTTCCAAGGCCGCGCATGGCGGTGGGCAGCATGCGAAGCGCCATTCCAATCGCCTGCGCGCCCTCATAGGCGGCCTGCGGGGTGGTGAACACGGGCGCGGTGGCGATTTCGATGAGCGGAATGCCGAGGCGGTCAATGCGGTAGTGCGTGCGCCCGTCTTTGGAGGGCAGGATGCCGGCGCTCTCCTCCTCCAAACACATGGTTTCCAGCGTGATGGGGCCGGCCGGGGAGGGCAGCGAGCCGCCGACGGCAATGAGCGAGGTGCGCTGGAAGCCCGACGTATTCGAGCCGTCGGCCACGGTCTTGCGCATCACCTGCACCTCATCCACCAGCGTGGCGCCCGCATGGCGGGCCAGCGCCAGAACGGCGTGCAGGTGCTGGAGGTTGAGCGGATGCGGCGGCTCCTCGTCCGCCTCCACCAGGCACGCGTGCGTGGAGGGCGCCACATATTCCAATATGCGCTCGCGCCCGGCCTCAAACGCCGCGGCCGCGTCGGTGGCGCCGTTCTCGCCTCTGGCTGCGCGCATGCGCCGCACGATGTGCGGGCAGGGCTCGCGCAGGGGCTCGTCCGGAGCCGGGCAGGGGCAGGAGCAGAAGAGCTTGGGGCCGCTCAGGCGCTGGTGAATTTCAAGTCCGCAGAGCATGGTCATCCCTTTCTAAGATTCGGAGAGCAGCCAGGGCAGGGCGTCCTCCACGCGCGAGCGGGGCAGGATGTCTCGGCAGAGCGGCGTCTCCAAAAGCCCGGCGGCCTTTTTGGGGTCCTTTTCCTGTCCCAGCGCCCAGCACAATTTCACATAGGCGGTCTCAGCCAGCCAGTCGGCGCGCTGGCCCAGCACGCCGGCCGAGCGCAGCAGCCGCCCGCCGGCATACACGTCCATGTTGACGCGCCCGCCCACGGTCTGCGAGGCCATGGCCACCACCACGCCTGACTGGTGCAATTGGCGCAGGGCGGGCAGGATGGAATGGGGATTGCCCGGCTCGGACGCCCACACTGGCGCGTTTCCAAGGCCGGTGCCGGATATCAGCACGCCGTCGTAATCGGCCCATTTCTCCACCGTTTTGGGCGTGATGCCCGGATATATCCAGGCAAAATGAACATTGGATGAGAACTTGTCCTTGAGCGTGAGCCGGCGCTTGGAATCCCGCTTCGGAACTTCGGCATCCGCAATCTCGACGTGGCCCGTGTCGCAATCCACGCGGCCGATGGGCGGCAATCCGATGGAGCGAAACGCGCCGCGCATGGAGGTGTGCGACTTAATCACGCGCGTGCCCCAATGCAGCAGGTTGGTGCCGTCCGAGGAGTCGGCATGCATGCAGATGGCCACGCCCGCCCAGTCGGCGCGCGCGGCCGCCGCCGAGGCGAACAGGTTGGCCGGCGCATCGGACGACCCGCGGTCGGGCGAGCGCTGGGAGCCGGTGAGCACCACTGGACCGGGCAAATCATGAAGCGCGAAGGAGAGGGCGGCGGCCGTGTAGCCCATGGTGTCGGTGCCGTGCGGCAGCACCACGCCCGGCGCGCCGTCGGCGAACGCCTCGGCCACGCCCTTGGCGATTTGCGTCCAGTGCTCGGGCCGCATGTCCTCGGAGAGGATGGAGAGCAGCGTGCGCGTCTTGAGCGGCCCCACCCTATTGAGGCGGGGAATGGAGGCCATCAGCTCGTCCGCGCCCAATTGGGGATAGACCGCGCCGGTGACATAATCCACTTTCGAGGCAATCGTGCCGCCGGTGGAAATCAGCATAAGCGGGGCGTTGTTGGGCTTCGCCCCCTCCTCGTCGGCCTTTTTCGCCTTGCCTTCGCGCGGCAGGCTTCCCAAAAATTCGTCGCGGCTGGAGCTGAGCTTGCCGATTTTCACGCCCTTGCCCTCCACGCCTATGTTGTAGCCGGACTTGAGCTTGAGCACCAAACAATCCGCATCCCCGATGTCGGGGCGCGGCATCAGCAGGCCCTCGAACACCTGCCCCTCGCGCTCGACGCGCAGGGGGTCGCCAATCTGCACGCCGGCGTCCTTCAGTAGCTTCTCGACCGAGGAGGAATACATCGGCCAAGCTTTAGATGGGAGGGATAAAAAACAAATCGGACGAAGAAACGCGGCAATCAACGGCAGACGATTCTGCCGTTGGTGCGCCAACGGCGCCAAAGCGCCGTTGAGCGGGAGGGAACCCAAGAACCATCCATGTCCCTCCCCTCATTTCTTACGCTATTTTCTGATCCCCACCCTACGACGGAAATCTCTGCCGTTACGGATTGGCGCGCAGCCAGTCCTTGTAGAGCGTGGCCGTCTCCTCCGGCCGCACCGAATTCATCTGCATGTCAAAGCCCATCTCAAAGCCCGCCCACTGCCCGATGCGGGGGCAAATTTCGATGTGGAAATGGAAGTTCTTTTCGCGCAGCGGAGCCACATGGAAGATGAGATTGTAAGCCGGGTAATTGAGGCACGCATCTTGCGCGCGCAAAATCGAGCGAACGGTGCGCCCCAGCGCGGTGATGGCCGTCTCGTCCAAATCCACCAGACTTGCCGTATGTGCCCTCGGCACCACCCACACCTCATGGTTGAAGCGCGGGGCATAGGGCGCCATGGCCAAAAACGGCCCGTCCTCAATGATTTTCAAAAACTTGTCATCCACCGAGAGGAGGCAGAAGGGGCAGGAGGATTTGCACAGCTTCTGCTCGCGCTTGATGGTCGCCGGCACCAGCCCCATGCCCACCAATTGCGTGTGCGTGTGCTCCAGCGACGCGCCGGCCGCCGCCCACTCGTTCTTGAAAATGACGGTGTATTTGAGCTTGCGGTCCTTCTCATGCGCGCGCAGGCGGCGCGCCAGCAGGCCCAGCCAGCGCGAGAACCCGGCCTCATCCAATTGCGAAAGCGTCTTGGAATGGTCGGGGGTTTCCACCACCACCTCATGCACGCCATAGGCTTTGGAAAACGTCTTGGAAAAGGCGGGGTAGGCATTGGGAAAGACGCGCGCCCGCCATTCCGATGTTTGGGGCGAGCCCCTGGCTGGCGGCGCGCGGAACGCCCCGTCCAGCCCCACCCGCTCGATTTCAGGCGGAGTGGTGTGCTCGTTGCGGGGGCAGAAGTAGCAGCTGGCGGCATCGCTCTTCTTGGCCGGCACGTGCGGCTCAAAATCGTGCGGCCGCGCGCTGCGCGAGGGGGCCAGCACCACGCTGCGCCCCAAGAAGTCGGTTCTCAGCTCATGTTTGTCTGCCGGCAAAGAAGAATCACTCATACTATCGCCACTGCCCGCTTGGTAGTGCATCATTATAATCCATCCCGGCTTGGATGGGACATGGCGAAACGAA
Source organism: uncultured archaeon (assembly GCA_902384555.1). GTDB lineage: Archaea > Micrarchaeota > Micrarchaeia > Anstonellales > Anstonellaceae > CAIXYX01. The sequence goes on from CABMCD010000041.1 coordinate 23,127, forward strand.
AAAAGGCCCCGGCGCGCGAGCCCAAGCCCGCGCGCGCGGAGGCGCGCCCGCCCCGCAAATCCGCGGCCCGCCAGGAATTCCGCTTCGGCCTGTTTCAAATCGCGGCCATGTTCCTGCTCTCGCTCGCCATCTGGCAGGCCGCGCCGCTCCTCGCCCCGCTGCGCGAATGGTCCTATCCGGGCGCCTTTTTGCTGGCCTTTCTGGCGTCGGCCACCGTATTCGTTCCGGCCGGACCGCTGCAATTCTTCGTGGCCGCCATGGCGCGCCAGAGCGCGCTCAACCCGCTTTTGCTGGGCCTGTTTGCCGGCATCGGCTCGGGCATCGGCGAGCTGTCGGGCTTTTTCATCGGACAGGGCTCGCAGCACGTGCTGCGCACCCGCGACAAAGCCCTCAAATGGCTCTTGGCCTTGCAGACCGGCCTGCTGCGGCGCTGGGCAGGCCTGGGCGTTTTCGTTCTCGCGGCCGTCCCCAACCCCTTCTTTGATTTTGCCGGCATCGCGGCCGGGCTGATGGGCATGAGCTGGTGGGAATTCCTGCTCTGGTGCATTGCCGGGCGCATCGTGCGCTTCATCGCGCTCTCCTATTTGGGCATCTGGAGCGCGCACTACTTCTAGGGCCGCCCCTTCCTTTACGCGCCCTTTTTCGCGGCTTTCTCCCTCAGCCGCGCCACCAGCCGTATCAGCCGCCCTTCTGTCTCGTCCCGCACAACAAATCCGGCCTTTTGCAATTCGCGCGCCACTCCTCTTGCCTCCACCTCATGGCGCATGAAAAAAGAGGCCGGGTGGTGCGCCAGCACCGGCGCGTTGGTGATGAGCAGCACGCCGCCGGGGCGCAGGGAGGAGCGGATGAGCTTGAAGAGGCGCGGCCAGTCTTTCACATAGGCCAGCACCGAATTGAGCATGATGGTGTCAAAGGCATGTTTGGGGAAAGGCCATTTCTTCGAGCCCATCGCATCCAGCGGGCGGATGACCACTTTCTTTTTGGCGAGCGTGTTTTTTTCCAGCGCTTTTTCCGACACGTCGGCCGCCACGTCCACCATCAGGTAGGAGTGCCCGCCCGCGCCCAAATCCAGGCTGCGGCCTTTCGCATGCTCCATCAGCCACAGCTCGATTCGCATGCGCCGGCTCTGGAATTCCTCGAAATGGTCCCAGAACGCTTCCGGCGCTTCGGCCCGCAGCCCGTAGCGGCGCGCAAAGGCGCGCCAGAAAAAGGCCGGCTTTTTTCCGGCATAGAGCAGGCGCAAGAAGTCGCCCATGCTGCGTGCGGGCACCGGCAGGTCGGGCTGGGGCCGGCCCAGCTCCACTGCCTCGTTGTGGGCCACGATGTAGGTCTGCATCAGCTCCCAGAGCCGCTCAAGCCGGTCGGCCTCGGGTGCCTTGCCGGAGCGCAGGTAGGTTCCCATCGCGTCCTCCACTTCCTGCTCCAGCGCCCCGCGGCTCTCACGGGTGTAAAAGCTCACCGGGTATTTCTTGCCCCCGAAAATGCCGTGCCAGAAGAAGCACAGCTCTTCCGCGAATTTTCCGCCTTTGGGCCTGAAGGAATGGCGTGGGGCTGGTTTTTTGCGGACCGTGCGCATTTGTCGCAACGCCTCTCTAGAGGAACGCCTCAATTTCGTCTTCTTTGCGCTTGTTTTTTTCCTCGAATTCCTGCGCGATTTTCTCCAAGGACTCGCCGCGCACCACGGTTTGCGAGCGGCGCTTGCGGACAGAAACGAACACCGGGGCGCCAACCGCTTCTCCAAGGATAAGCGCCTCGCCCACCCGCAGGCTCGTAATCGAGTCCTGCATGCGCGCATCGATGCCCTCGCAGCTCTCGCCGATGTGCTTGAGGTCGAAGGGGTTGGTGATGCGCAAAATGATGTTGGAATTGCACTGCGAGAGGGCGGTGGTGGAGAGCTGCACCGGCCGCTGGCTGATGAGGCACAAGCTCGCCCCGAATTTCCTTCCCTCGCGCGCCAAGGTCTCGATGATGGGCTTGGCCAGCGCGTTCTGCTTCTCCGCCTTCTCGCGCGCGAAGTTGTGGGCTTCCTCCACCACCATCACGTAGGGGGGAATGAGGCCCTTCTTGCGCTGGCGGAAGAGCTTGCGCCCGTAATGGGCCACCAGAATTTGCTTTTTGCGCAAAGAGTCCACGGTGCTCAAATCAATGACGGTGAGCTGTCCCGGCTTGAGCACGTCGGCGGGCTTGAACGAATCCGAGGCCCCAATCACGCGAAGCGCCCGCAGCTCTTCGAGCGCTTCGAGCAGCGGGCCGCGCACGTTCTCCTTTTTGTTGAGTCTTGCGTCGTTGCGCACGCGCTCAACCATCTCCTCCACCCCTTCGGGCTCGTGCGTCTCCTTCACCCGCCTCTTCAATTCGGAGACGTGCGCATCCAGCGAGCGGCGCGCCACGGCCGACATGTGCGACCATTCCGCCAGCTGCGAGGCCGAGAGGTGGCGCAGGCCGATTCTCATCTTGGCCGCGTCCACCACCTGCACTTTGGAGCGATAAACCGAATCCTTGAAGCCCACGTATTCGCCGTGGTTGTCAATCACCACAACCGCGATTCTGCCCCGCTCAGCCGGCCGGTCGAGCAGCTCTTCTATCAGCACGCCGGCCAGATAGGATTTTCCGCTGCCCGACATGGCCAAGATAGCCAAGTGCTTTTGCAGCAGTCTGGAGAGCGACACCTTGATGGGGAGCGTGTGATGTGTAAGCGTGCCCAAGTCCAGCCCCTTCTCATCCAGCGCCAAAAGGGCCTTGAGCTGCTCGTCCGACGCATTTTGCACGGCCTTGCCCGGCGCCACGGGCAGCGAGGAGCGGCCCAGATGCGAACCATTCAGCACGCCCTGCACCCGGACTGCGGCCACCATATACTCCCATTCGGCCGTCGGAAACTGCGAAGTCAGCACGCCGAGGCGCTCGTATTCGGCCACGCTCTCGGCCCGCTCGAAATAGCGGTTGGACCTCGAGATTTCCACCACCACGCCCAAGACGGGGCCGGCTGGCGATGGCACCTGCACGAACTGGCCCTTCTTCACCCCTTCCCCCTGAATGACGAAATGAAACTCGCCCGTATTGGGCGTGCCCTCGAGGGTGGAAATGACGGTGCCCACGCTGCCGCCCGCCGTTCTGCCCGCGCCTTCCGTCTCCGCCATGGGGGCCGATACGGCGGCGAGGTATAAAAAGAAAGGCCGGGCGGCTTTCCGCTGGGGCCGAGGAGAGGTTTTTAACCTCCCCCTTCCATATCTTGATTCACGCCCTCGTAGTATAACCTGGATAGTACGCAAGCTTGCGGAGCTTGATATCCGAGTTCAAATCTTGGCGAGGGCGACGTAAAAAACATCTGGAGGGAGGCCCCCTCATGGCGGCCCCCTCCTCATGCTCATATAGGTGAAAAAATGTTGAAAAATTGTTCCAGCTGCGGGGTTCAAACCCGCCAGTACGCCGAATTTCCGGCGCCCGACACGGGCGAGATGATTGTGCGCTGCACCCACTGCCGCAAAATCTCCAACCCGTACCGCACGCCTGCCGGCCTCATCGGTCCTTAAGCTCTTTTCGAGGTGCTGATGATGGGAGAAGTCGCGGTCACTCTGCGCGTCATGCCCAACGACATGGAGGGCTTTGACGGCCTGAAGAAAATCATCCTCGAGACGCTCAAGAACGAGACGGCCGGCGCGGTGAAATCGGCCAAAATCTCGGAGATGGACATCGCTTTTGGCATGAAGGCCATCGTGGTGCTCTTCATCATGCCCGACGGCGGCGGCATCGAGGCGATTGAGCAGAAAATCGCCGGCCTGCCCAACGTGTCCTCCTGCGAAGTCGAAGGAATGGACAGACTGTAAGTTTTTTCCGTTTATTTTTCTATTCCAACTCTTCTCCTCATTCTCCATTCAGTAGTTGGTCTAGGGCAGCCAGTCCGGCCATGAAGAAGGCTTCGGGATTCGTGGCCAACACTTTGCTTATGACTTGATGCATCTGCTCTTCGGTCGGTTCGGAATGGACTGGCAAAAAGCTGTAATCCGGGTCCACGCCGCTTGAAACATCGCGATAGGGGCCAGTTTTTTTGATGTGGTAGAAGCCCACGACGCTCGGGCCGCTGCATTCGATAAAGCTGCCCAGCACCTTGTAGATTTGAGGGTCTTGGTTGGCGAACACCGGCAGGCGCGTCCGGTTGAAGGTCACCATGGCCTCGCCCCCGGTCTTGAGAAGGTAGAGAATCACTTCCAGTGAGGAGAACTCCTCGTAATGGACGCCGAGGTTGGAAGAGATGAAGTCAAAGGATTCGGGCGGGTAGAAGCGATGGAGGCTGGAGGCGTTGGAAAACACACAGTATTCCAGCATGGCCGGATTGATGGTGTCATAGTTCAGCGACGTGCCCTTGAAATCGACGGCGCGCCGGTCGAACTGGTTGGTTCTGAACCACTGCTGCCATGGGGTTTTTCCGATGCCGATGTCCAGCAGGCGGAAAGGCTCGTTGGTGTCGGCGTTGTAGCAGCAGATTTTGCTGAACAGGTAGTCGTTGAACTCGCCCCCGAAGAACCTGTGATATTCCGGGACCTCTCTCGTTGGAAATTTCCGCAGTTCCCCGTTCGGGTCAAAGTCGAACTCCCGGGAGTTGCCACTGGGATGCCGGTTCATCCAGAACTTTTTCTCGTCCGCCAGGAGCTTCGCGCCCACCACCAGCCCAGGCTTGAAGCTGGAGGCCACCAAATCGGAATTGACGGGGGATTGGGCGATGACTTTGAACTGGAAGTTCTGCTGCATGCTAGGCACCTGAACAAGAAAAAGATAGGACTGTTGTAATTTATATTGATTTGCGTTTATCATTACCGCTTGCGCCGGCGCGCTTGGCGCTTGTGGCGCACCTTGTGCAGCTTCTTGGGCGCCCGCGCACCGCCCGCGAACGACAGATACGAGTACGCGCAGGCGATGAGCGCCGGCCCCAGCGCGGCCAGCAGGATGAAGAGCACCGCCCACTGCGGCACCAGCAGGCCCAGCAAACTGATGGGCACGCTCCACACGTAAAGGCGCCCGGCGAGGCGGTTGGTGGCGTACCAGTTCTCGTCATCCTCCAGCGCCCATGGCGTGCGCACGCCGATGAAATAGTTGGGCTTGGTGGCGCCCAGAAGGCGCGCGAGGGCCAAGAACGTCAGCGCCAAACCGACGGAGAGCAGGATGACGGGAGGCACCTCAATGCCAACTGCCCAGGAGAGCAGGCCCAAATGCAGCAGGGCGAGCAGGAAGAGCAGCGCGAGGATGAATTGTTCATACACCGGGTCAAAGGCCATGATGTTGGCGCGCCTCGGGTCGAGGCGGGGCAGGAAGTCCAGCAGCAGCGCCAAGCCCAGCATCAGGGCGGGCAGGAACAGCACGGCCGGCAGCTTGTCCCACCAGCCGTCCGGCGTTCCGGCCAGATTCCAGTGCACGGCCACCTGCTCGGGGAGGGCGGCCAGCATGGCCCAAGACGCAAACAGACAGGCTCCCACAATCAGAACCGCCGCAATCCAGAACCCGCGCATATCATCCCGCCTCCAAGTATTTTTTCAGCCGTGCGAACTCGCGGCTCACCTGAACCATGAACAGGCAGGCGATGCCCCACAGCAAGGGCAGCCAGACCGGCACGCCCAAAAGCGTGCCGGCGCCGTACTGCCAGGCGCCGACCGCGACTCCCATCATCTCGGCCAGCGTGCCGAAGAGCGCGCAAAAGGCATAGGCCCACCAATCGGCCGGCTCGCTTTTCCAGAGCATGATAAGCGAGAGGCCGACGAGCATCACGGCCAGAAAGGCCGGATTGGCCCAGAACAGGCAGACGGCCGCCAGCGCGCCGGCTGCGCCCAAGTCCCAAGGCAGGACGCGCCAGAAGTTGGCCGGGTTTGTTGCATAGGCGGCCAGGGCGTTCAAGACGTCCCCGGCCGGCTTATTTCGCACCATTAGCCCTGAGGAGGATTGAAAGTCTTATTAAACTCACTCGCCTAATTCTTGCATCGTTTTGGAGCGATTGTAGTCTAACCTGGTTAGGACACGAGATTGCCAATCTCGAAATCCGGGTTCAAATCCCGGCGATCGCACTCCCATATGGGGGAACACTCGAACGATTTTTGTCCCCCCTGAGGGCTCGAGCCCCCTGCAAATTATTCTTGTTCTTCTCCCTGTTTTCCCGCCCTTCGGCCCCGCCGTTTTCCCGCCGCCCGCCGCCGCCCGTTTTTTTAGCCTTCGCCTTCCATCCATGCATATCCCATCATACGAGGTGTCAGCATGAACATCGGACAGAAGACGAGACTCTCGCGCATTGTCAAGGACGGCAAGGTGCTGCTGCTGGCCATGGATCAGGGCATGGAGCACGGCCCCGTCGATTTCAACGAGAAAAACATTGACCCCGAATTTGTGCTGGAAATCGCCAAAAAGGGCGGCTTCACCGGCATGGCGCTGGGCAAGGGCGTGGCCTACCACTACATGGACCAGTTCGCCGGCTCCTTCCCCCTCATCCTCAAGCTCAACGGGCGCACCAACCTCGTGCCCAAGGACTCGATTTACTCCTCCCCCGTAGCCTCGGTGCGCGAGGCCGTGCGCCTGGGCGCGGACGCGGTGGGCTACACCCTCTACGTGGGCTCGCCGACGGAGGCGCAGATGTTCAAGGAGTTCGGCGCCATTCGCGCCGAGTGCGAGGACTACGGCATGCCCACCGTGGTGTGGGCCTATCCGCGCGGCATGCACGTCAAGAACGAGAAGGACCCCGCGATTGTGGCCTATGCCGCCCGCGTGGCCCTTGAATTGGGCGCCGACATCGCCAAGGTCAACTACACCGGCTCGGTCGAGTCCTTCAAGCCGGTGGTGCAGGCGGCCCAGCGCTGCAAGGTGATTGCCTCCGGCGGCAGCAAGCAGGAGGAGGACAAGTTCATCTCCATGGCCAAGGACATCATCTCGGCCGGGGCGGCCGGCTTCGCGGTCGGGCGCAACGTCTGGCAGAGCGAGAAGGGCCTCGATGTGGCCAAGCAATTGCACAAAGTGGTGTGGGGCAAGTAAGGCAGTTTCGCCTCCGCCCTACACTCAAACAAGTTTTTTCTCTTCTTCCTTCTTTTCCTTCTGCACGAACAGTCCCCGCACCAGCTCGTACGCCTCATCGAGCGGCTGCTGGAGCATCCAGATGGGAATGCGGATGTTCTCCGGCATGGGCGGCAGGTTCTTGTGCCAGGTTGATTTGGGGGAAAAGAGCCGGCCCCGTATCACCTGGCGCTCGATGTCCTCCTCACCCAGCGGCTCGCGGGCAAAGACCGTGCAGCCCGCTTCCAGCGCCGCCCCATAGGCATCGTCGTGGACGTACTGGACTTTGAGATGTTTTTTCTTGCGCAGGCCGTCCAGCAGAAGGCTCTGCCGCTTCTCGATGCGGTCCAGCGAAACGGGCTTTCCGGAATCGGACGGAAACGCGAAATAATGCATCCCGTCCGCCTCCAGGCGCATGGCCACGAAATAGGCCAGCCTCTGCCCCAGCATCTCCTGCCCTTCCTTCAGGCTGCACTCTCTCACGTTGGCGCCGATGCTCATGCTGACGCGGTCCGGGTCACGCACTTGGGCATACCATGCGCCTATCTCCAGCCCTTGCGGGTCGCACAACACGGCCGGAATGTGGGTCACGCCGAAATAGTTAAGCACCACCCAGACCTTGTGGTGGCCGTCCCGAATCACGACTGCCTTCTGGCCTTTTTTCTCGAGGATGGTGGCATATACGGGCTTCTTGATGCTGCCCTTTTCGTACAAATTGGCGATTTTCTCGCCCAACAAGCCCCCATCCAGCTTCTCATGCCCCACTATAAACCGGATGGGGATGATTTGGACATGGTCCCGAAACAGCCGCATCCGCTCATCCATGGGCATATTGGCCGTTATCTTTCCGGGGTCCAGCACTTTGCCCATGTCCAGTGCGCCCTTGGGAATATTGACGTACTTGAACTGTCGGTGCATCCTAACACATCAAACTGAAATAAGGTCGTGTTGGCTGGTGTTATATCACGAAAGTTTATCTATCCCACCCTTCTCTTCCGGCCTTTCCGCCTGTTTCTTATTTCTTCATCCTGCAAATGAGAACCGACGTGATTTTCATGGACATGCCCACCCTCGAAACCCATCTCAAACCCCTCCCCAAAGACCTCGCGCAGCTCATTCTCGCCTTTTCGCAAATCTCGATGGACATGCAGTCGCAGTTTCCCAAGTATTTGAGCGGCGCGTCCGGCGACCGCAACAAATACGGGGAGGCGGTGGCCAAATTGGACAAGTGGGCCAACGGCCATTTGTGCGACTCGCTCATCCAGACGGGGCTGGTGCGCACCATCCACTCCGAAGAGCTGGGCGAGCCCATCTACCACAACGACACCTCGCCCTTTGTGGTGACCCTCGACCCCCTCGACGGCTCCTCCAACATCGTCACCAACAACTCGTTCGGCATCATCATGGGCATCTACCGCGATGATTTGCCCAAGACGGGGCGGAAGCTGACAGCCGCCGTGTACAAATTGTATGGTCCGGTCAACACGCTGGTGTATTCGGCCGGCATGGGCGTGCACGAATTCGTGAAGCACTATTATTCGGACGGCTCGGCCGAATTTTTGCTGCTCAACGAGAACATGAAACTGCCCAAAAAGGGCGAAGTATTCGGCATCGGGGCCGACCCGCTCTCCTGGAACCCGCGCCTCATGACGTATGCAAAAGACCTCTTCCGCCATGAAAAGATGAAGGTGCGCTACTGCGGCTCGTTCGTGGGCGACTTCTCTCAAGTCTTGCACAAGGGCGGCTTTTTCTCCTACCCCTCGACTTCCAAGGACCCCGACGGCAAGTTCCGCCTCTACTACGAGTGCATCCCGCTTGGCTTTTTGTGCGAAGAGGCCGGCGGGGCCACGTGGGACGGCTCGGCATCCGGAAATTCGGTGCTGGACCGCATCGACAATGACGTGGACGCGCGCACGCCGCTGTATTTGGGCAACAAGGAGCTGATTGAGAAGCTCAAGAAAGCGATGAAGGCGTGAGCATGGCCATTCCCTCCCTCCCCCTGGCGGACGGCGGCTCGATTCCGCAGCTGGCCCTGGGCACCTGGGAGCTGACGGGCTCCAAGTGCGTGCAGGCGGTCGAGGCCGCCCTCGAGCTGGGCTACACCCACATCGACACGGCCGACCTGTACAACAACCACCGAGACATCGCCAAGGCCATTTCGGGCCGGGTGCGCGAATCCTTTTTTCTCACCAGCAAGGTGTGGCACTCGAATTTGAAGGGCCCGGACGTGCTCAAGTGCGCCCAGCGCTTTTTGCGCGAGCTGAACACGCCGTATCTGGATTTGCTGCTCATCCACTGGCCCAATCGCGGCATCCCGCTCTCCTCCACCCTGCCGGCCTTCGAGCAGCTTTTGGCGGAGGGCAAAATCCGCCACTTCGGCGTAAGCAACTGCACGCCGCGCCACATCGCGGACATTAGAAAAGCGGCGCCCGATTTGCCCATTTGCTGCGAGCAAGTCGAATTTCACCCGATGTTTTACCAGAAAGAATTGCTGGAATACTGCAAGGCCGATAACCTTGTTCTCGAAGCCTATTCTCCGCTGGGGCGCGCGCAGGAACTCAAGCGGTCCGAAATCGCGCAAATCGCGGCCAAGCACGACAAGACGCCGGCGCAGGTGGTGCTGCGCTGGGAACTGGACTTGGGCATCGTGCCCCTGCCCAAGGCGTCCAGCCGCGCGCATCTGGCCGAGAACCTCGATGTGTTTGATTTCAAGCTCGATGAGGGGGACAAGCGGACGCTGGAATCCCTGCCGCAGAAGCGCCTCGTCGACCTGCCGCTCTTGGGCGACTTCAACTACCAATGAGCCACTTGGATAAATGTTTCATAAGAAACATTTTCTCTTCTTTTTGCTCATTCCAAACGCCATATTAAAAAGCGCCAAACGCGGCGATAGAAGCCACGCCTATGTGTGGGCGATACGAGGTCTTAGCATGTTCCAAACCCCAGTTGCAGTCAAAAACAAGCCCGTTGATTTCAAGGCGTTCGCCAATCAGCTCTCCAACGTCAAGAGCGCCGACGGCCTGCGCAGCATCCTCTTCGATTTGTCCGGTCACGTCACGCCCGGCCCTTCTGACGTGAGAAAGATGCAAGTCATGGTCGCCGAGCGCGCGCAGGAGCTGTTGCCCAAGGCGTTTACGCCTGCCGAGGCCGGCGTCCTGCGAATGATTGTCAGTGAAGTCCAACAAATCCACCCCAACGAAGTTCGGCCGAGCTACACGTCCAATCTGGGGGCCATTTCCACCGACAACGTCGACCATCTGGGCTACCAGTTTGACCAATCCCGCTATTACAGCAAGGGCGTGTCCAACGGCGGTTAAATTCATTTTTTAATTTGTTTTTTACAAAACAAAAATCGGGCCAAACCCCCGCCTCAAACACCATATTTAAATGCACAAAAGCGTCCATACCTCTCATCCGCTTAGCCGACCGTGGGAGGCTAGGGGCCGAAAATACATCAGGTGATTTCGTATGTCCAAACCCAAAGTAGTCTTAGCCTATTCCGGGGGCCTCGACACCTCCATCATCCTCAAGTGGCTCATTGACGAGGGCTACGAAGTGATTTGCTACTGCGCCGACGTGGGGCAGAAGGAGGACTTTGAGGCCGTCAAGCAGAAGGCATTGAAATGCGGCGCCACGAAGGTCTATGTCGAGGACTTGAAGAAAGAGTTCGTCACCGACTACATCTTCATGGCCATCAAGGCCAACGCGCTCTACGAGGGGCGCTACCTGCTGGGCACTTCCTTGGCGCGCCCCATCATCGCCAAGCGGCACATGGAAATCGCCCACAAGGAGCATGCCGAATACGTGGCGCACGGCGCCACCGGCAAGGGCAACGACCAGGTGCGCTTCGAGCTCACGTTCTATGCCATTGACCCCAAAATCAAGGTCATCTCTCCGTGGAAGAACGAGAAGTTCCTCAGCCAGTTCAAGGGCCGGCCCGACATGATTGCCTACGCCGAAAAGAACAACATCCCCATCAAGGCCTCCATCGCCAAGCCCTACTCCACCGACCCCAACCTGCTGCACATCTCCTACGAGTCGGGCATTCTGGAGGACCCGGCCGCGGCCCCGCCCGAGGACGTGTTCGAGTGGACCGTGTCTCCGCAGAAGGCGCCCGACAAGACCACCACCATCGAGATTCACTTCAAGGACGGCATTCCCGTCAAGGTGGTCAATCTCGACGACAAGACCACCAAGACGCACCCGCTGGAGCTGTTCAACTACCTCAACGAGCTGGGCGCGGCCAACGGCGTGGGGCGCATCGACATCGTGGAAAACCGCTTTGTCGGCATCAAGAGCCGCGGCATCTACGAGACGCCGGGCGGCACCATTTTGCGCGCCGCGCACCTCGATTTGGAGGGCGTGGCCATGGACCGCGAAGTGATGCGCCTGCGTGACACGCTCGCAATCCGCTTTGCCGACCTGTGCTACAACGGCTTCTGGTTTTCGCCCGAAATGGACTTCATCCACGCGGCGATTGACAAGAGCCAGGAGCTCATCGACGGCTGGGTGAAACTGCAGCTCTACAAGGGCAATGTCACCATCATCGGCCGCTACTCGCCCAGCTCGCTCTACAACCAGGACTTGGCCTCGATGGACGTGGAGGGCGGGTTCAACCAGATGGACTCGGCCGGCTTCATCAAAATCAACGCGATTCGCCTCATGGCGGACACGGCGATTAAGAAGAAGATGGGCAAGGCCTGAGCGCCCCGGCCCGACACATTTGTTTTTATTTTCTCTTTTTCCCTTTATCCTCATGCATCGGCTGGCCCCTGCATCCCTCTTTTCCCCATCCGCCAGCCCGGCCTCGATTTGCCGTGTCTGTTGCTAGTCTCTTTTGCCGCGTGCGCGTAGTTAGCACCCGAAGCGCGCGGCCCTGAAAACAACAGAGCAATCGAGGTGAAAATCATGCAAGAATCCAAATCAGGAAACGACGTCTATCCCGACATCCTCTCCGCCGTGGGCCACACGCCCATGGTGCGCATCAACCGCCTCAATCCAAATCCGAAGGTGGAAATGTATGCCAAGCTGGAGGGCCACAACCCCATGGGCAGCGTGAAGGACCGCATCGCGCTCAAGATGATTGAGCAGGCCGAAGCCGAGGGCACCCTCAAAAAAGGCATGACCATCCTCGAGCCGACTTCGGGCAACACCGGCATCGGCCTCTCCATGGTGGGGGCCGTGAAGGGCTATGGGGTGGAAATCGTGATGAGCGAGGCGGTGTCGGTGGAGCGGCGGCAGACCATGGCGGCTCTGGGCGCCCAAATCACCCTCACGCCGGCCGCGCAGGGCACGGATGGGGCCATCTTCAAGGCCCGCGAGATGGTGAAACAGCATCCGCAGCGCTATTTCATGCCTGACCAGTTCTCGAACCATTACAACAAGCTGGCCCACTACCAGACCACGGCGGAGGAAATCTATCGGCAAATGGGCGGGCGTCTGGACTATTTCGTCTCGGCTTTGGGCACCTCGGGCACCCTGATGGGGGTGGGCAAATATTTGAAGGAGAAAATCCCCTCCGTTCAAATCGTGTGCGCCCAGCCGGTGAAGGGCCACTACATCCAGGGGCTCAAGAACATGGAGGAGGCCATCGTGCCCTCCATCTACGACCCGGCCAAAATCGACCGCCACGTCATGGTGGACACCGAGGAGGCCTTTGCCATGGCGCGGCACATCGTCAAGGAGGAGGGCATCTTCGTGGGCATGTCGTCGGGCGCCGCCATGCTGGCCGCCCGCGAGGCGGCCCGCTCGGCCCCCGGCGGGCGGATGGCGGTCATCTTCCCCGACCGCGGCGAGCGCTATCTGAGCACGAAACTCTTTTCTCTTTAATTGTTTTTTATAAAACAAATGCCTAAATAGCGCCGGGCGGGTTAGCTTAATTAGCTGTTCAGCCCAAGCCATCCCATCCTCGGGTGTTTATCCATGAAACTCTGGAACAAAGGCATTGAACTCAACCAGCAAATCGAGGCCTACACCGTCGGCAGCGACCCGCAGACCGACCTCTACATGCTGCCCTACGACGTGCAGGCGAGCGCGGCCCATGCCAAGATGCTGCACAAAATCGGGGTGCTCAAGGCGGACGAGCTCAAAATGCTGCTGTCGGGCTTGGAGGAAATCAAGTCCTTGGCGGCTGAGAATAAATTCGTCATCGAGCCGTCCGACGAGGACTGCCACACGGCCATCGAAAAATACCTCACTTCCAAATGCGGCGAGGCGGGCAAGAAAATCCACACCGGCCGCTCGCGCAACGACCAAATCCTGGTGGCCCTCGCGCTCTACCAAATTGACCAGTTGAAAACCGTCAAGGGGCTGGTGAAAGAATTCGCGGCCGCGCTGGCCAAATCCAAAAAGAAATACGGCTCCATTGGCATGGCCGGCTACACCCACATGCAGCGGGCGATGCCCTCTTCCGTGGGCCTGTGGCTGGGCGCGTACGCGGACGCCATGGCCGACAACCTCATCCTCATCGATGCCCAGCTCAAAGTGCTGGACCAGAACCCGCTCGGAACCGGCGCCGGCTACAACATCCCAGTCTTCAACCTCGACCGCCAAATGACGGCCAAAGAGCTGGGCTTTAGCAAGGTGCAGGAAAACCCCATCTACGCGCAGCATGCTCGCGGCAAATTCGCCGCCGGTACCCTGTCGGTGCTCTCCTCCGTCATGTACGCCCTCAACAAATTCGCATCTGACCTCACGCTCTTTTCCATGAGCGAGTTTGGCTATGCGAAGCTGCCGGCCGAATTCACTACCGGCTCCTCCATCATGCCCCAAAAGCGCAACCCGGACGTGACGGAGATGATGCCCGCCCAAAACCACGTCGTGCTGCGCCAGGAAATCAAGCACAAGAGCCTGATTTCCAACCTCAAATTCGGCTTCAACCGCTACATGCAGCTCACCAAGGAGCCACTGGTCCACTCCATGGAAATAACCAAGTTCAGCCTTTCCATCGCCGCGCTCCTGCTTGAGAAGACCGAGTTCGACAAAAAGAAGTGTGAGGCCTCGCTCACGCCGGAATTGTATGCGACTGAAGAGGCTTACAAACTGGTCAAATCCGGCGTGCCCTTCCGCGACGCGTACCGGCAAGTGGGCGAAAAATACAACAAATACAAAAAACAAGGGCTGAGGGCCGCGCCTCGAGGCGCGGGGCGGTTTATTTCTCTTTTTTCTTTCTCCTCTATCCCCTCACTTTCTGTTTGAGCTGCTCGAAGCTGGGGGAAGCGGCGTCCAAATCATGCGCCTTCTGCGCATCCACCTTGGCCCCGTTCTCGTCTCCGGCATACAGCCGGGCAATCGCGCGGTCGGTGTAGAACACCGCCACCTTGGGGCTGATGGCGATGGCCTTGCTCACGTCTCCCACCGCGCCGTTGTAGTCGCCCATGGAACTCTTGGCCGAGCCGCGGTTGACGTACGCTTCGGCCAAGCTGGGGTCCAGCTCGATGGCCTTGTCATAGTCCCGAATAGCGCCCGCATAATCGCCGGAGTTGATTTTTCCAAATCCGGCCTCGAAATAGGAGAGCGCGGCCTTAGGGTCCGGCCGGCCCACGGGCATCGGGGCCGAGCCTCCCGGCATCTTATCCATCATACCGGACGGCTTTCCCATGCCGCCCATCGGCAGCGAGCCCCCCATCGGCGGCTCGGAAGCCGGCTTGTGCATCTCTCCCATGGAGGGCGGCAGGAACTTGGCAATCGAGGGCTTGTCCTCGGGCCGCTCGGCCTTCATGGAGAGCTTGGGGGCCTTTGCAGCCTTCATTTTCTTGGCCGCCTTGCGCTCCTTCTTTGCGGAACTCTTGGCCGCGCTCTTCTTGGGAGCCTCGCTGCCCATGCCGCCCAGCGCGCCCTTCTTGCCCAAGCGGGGGTCGAGCTCAATCGCGCGCGTGAAGTCCTTAATCGCGCCCGAGAAGTCGCCGCGCGCGTTCTTAATCGAGCCGCGCAGGGCATAGACCGCCGCCCGCTTGGAATCCAGCTCCAGCGCTTTGGTGCAGTCCTTGATGGCGCCGGACAAATCCTTGCGCTTGTTTTTCACAATCGCGCGGTAATAGTAGGTGTCGGCCCGCTTGGGGTCCAGCTCGACCGATTTGTCGAAGTCCTTGAGCGCGCCGCCATGGTCGCCCATCGAGCCCTTGGCCAGCGCCCGGTCGGCCCACGCCGAGGCGTTGTCGCCCTCCAGCGCGATGGCCTTGTCCAAATCCGAAATCGCGCCGGCGAAATCGCCCATGCCGCTCTTGCAGCCCGCGCGCTCGCGCAGGGCGGCCGCGAACTTGGGTTTGAGGCCCAAGGCTTGGCTGAAGTCGGCCATGGCTCCGGCCAAGTCGCCCAGCGCCCGCTTGGACTGCCCCCTTCCGAAATAGGCCATGGGCTGGCTCGCATCCAGCTTGATGGACTGGTCGAAGTCGCGCACCGCTTCCTTGTGCTCGCCCAAGCTGGCCTGCGACAGCGCGCGCTGCTCGAAGCTGAGCGCGCTCTTGGCATCCATGGAAATCGATTTGCTCAAATCCTTAATCGCGCCCCTGAAATCGCCCATGCCGCGCCTGGCGACTCCGCGATGCTGATAGGCGGAGGGCATGCGCGGCTCGAGCGCGACGGCCTTCGTGGCGTCGGCCACGGCGGCCGAATATTGGCCCAGGCGGTTTTTGCACAGGGCGCGGTTGTTGTAGGCTTCCGCCAGGTCAGGCTCCAGCTCCAGCGCGCGGTCATAGGCGCTGGAGGCGGCCGCGAAATCGCCCAAGTGCTGCTTGGCCATGCCGAACCCGTAGAAGGCCAGCGAGGCGCGCGGGTCGAGCGCCATGGCCGACTCGAAGTCGGCGATGGAGGAGGCGAAGTCGTTGAGGTGGCATTTGCACAATCCGCGGTTCACGTACGCTTCGGCCACGCCGGCGTCGAACTTGATGGCGCGGTCGAAGTCGATGAGCGCGCCCTTGTGGTCCTGCAGGTGCTGCTTGGCCACGCCGCGCTCCAAATATGCGGCCGCCATGCGGGGGGAAATGGACACGGCCTTGCTGCAGTCGGCCGCCGCGGCCGCGTGCTGGCCCAGCTGGTTTTTCGCATACGCGCGCTGCTGGTAGGCCATGGCGCTGCGCGGCTCCAAGTCGATGGCCCGTGAGGCATCGTCAATGGCCGACTGGTGCTGGCCCAATTGGTTCTTGGCCTGCGCGCGGGAGGCGAGCGCAGCTGCCATCTTGGGGTTGAGCGCCAGCGCGGCATCGAAGTCCTTGATGGCGCCCTTGTAGTCTTCCAGTTTGCTTTTGGCCAGACCGCGGGCGTTGTAGGCTTCGCTGATGCCGGATTCCATGCCAAAAGCCGCCATTGCATGTGTCTGAGCGGCCTTGGGCGCGTCTTTGGATGCCATCGAGAATCCCTCCCTATGAATACGACGGAGCCGCTTCGGCTGTGAGGTTTAAAAAAAGATGGGCAAAAAGGGCTTTGCACATAAAGCCACGCCTGCACATAAAGTATGTGAGTTGCACATAAAATCTCATTCATTCGACTTTTTTCATATCTTGATGCGAACGACAAGATGGGACATTCAAGTAAGCGATGTTTGCATCTGGGTTTTTGGCTATTTCAGCTTTGCTTATCCCTCGTTCAGCCAATGGACCTTCATCTATATTGACGAACTCGGAATATTTAGACCCACATTCTGCGCAAGCGAATATCGCTTTGATTTTGACCATCTAACCACCAACAGGAATAGGGTCGGAAAGCGTAAAAGCCCTCGTGAAGATTGCACAAAAAGTCAGGTTTTTACGGCTTTTGGACGGTATCTTTGGTGGTGAGTATGTGGGAAAAGAAAAAAATGTTACTCCCCGTGAAAAATCTCATACTTCAGCTATGGAAAAAGGAATAAATGAAGATGCAATGGACGAAAACGCACTCACAAAATCACTTACTTTTGCACACGGAATCAGAAAACTCGAGATAGGCCTTTTATGGAAAAGAGCATGGTTTTTCTGGGGCTTCACGGTAGCGGGTTTCGTTACCTTCGCTTACTTTTTCAATAATTCTAATTACGAAATCTCCTTATTGGTGGCAAATTTTGGCATTCTCACTTCCTTCATTTGGACGTTGGCTAATCGAGGAAGTAAGTTTTGGCAGGATAATTGGGATAAAGAAGTAAAGACAATAGAAGGTGATGCAAACAAAGAAAAGATACGGGTTCACCCTCTATTCAATAAGAAGATAGAAGAACCAAAAAAAGATAAGTTTTGGGAGTATGCTTTGAATTGCGAAGGGTGGAGATTTTCCCCAAGCAAGTTAATTATTGCCTTAAGCGATTATGTTGTTATATCTTGGGTGTTCATCTGGTTAATGACGGCTGCCGTTATATGGTATTGGAATGGGATACCACAAAAGGAAGTAATAGGGTATATCGCGCTAGTTGTCACTGCATTAACCGTTTGGTATGCTCACAGAACTGTCCTTAAGATTCAAAAGCATAGGGTCCGGTAAATGTTAGTCTTATTTTCCTTTTCCGGAATTTTTTCCTAAGGAAGCGCCAAGTTGAGCTGGCCGGAAAAGCGCCAGACTTCGCGCGAGCCCTGAAAGCTCACCTCGCCCGCCATCAAAAAGCTCAAATTTTGGCCCACATAGCTGTCTTTCAGGCCCGCGCCCACGATGGGCAACTCTCCAAGCTTGGCCCCATAACCGGCCTCGATGCGCCCCTGCTCAATGGGGTCGGCGGGCTGCCAGGCCGCGCTCGCCCGCGCGCCGCCCTGCCGCACTCCGGCTGCAAAGGCGGGCGAGACGGTGGGTGAGATGGCGCGGTAGAATCGGTCGCGGTTGGCCCCATAGGCGGCCAGCACGTCGAAATAATACTGGTTCTTTCCATCGCCATGCAGCACGAAACCCAAGCGCCCGCCGGCCTGCACGGATGGCGGGAGGCTGCCCAAAGAGACGGCCGTCTTGAGCGTCAGCGGCGTGGCGCTGATTTCGAAATTCTCGGCCGGAAAGAGCGAATAGGAGGCGGGCGTGAGGCGCAGCATCTCCAAATCATAGAAGGTCTGCCCCGTCCGGGCGCCCACGAATGCAAAATCCAGCTGGGGCAGGAGCACAAACCCCCCGCCCCGGCGCCCCTGCCGGTCCTGCAGCGCCAGGCTCACCTGCGCGCCATAGGCCTGCGAGAGCGCGAGCGAGGCGGGCCGGATGGCGTTGTTGAGGGCAAAGCAGGAGAAGGTGAACTTGTTCACCGGCAAGGAGAAATTGGCCGTCAGGCCGCCATCGGAGCCCGTGAAGAGGCTTGCGCCCATGTCCTGCTGCAGCTTGTCCTGATACCAGCCCAAGGCCGCCATCAGCACCCGCTCGGAGGGCGGCTGGAAGAACGAGGGTTCGGCACCCAGCGCGAAGGGCACGAAGCGGCCGTAGTGTTTGGCCACCTCCTCGCAGGCCTGCCCCCAGTCATCGCTGAGCTTGTAACTCTCATTATAGTCTATCAAATAGTGCTGCCCGCTCTTGCGGTCTTCGAGCATCAGCACCAGATGGCTGTTCGGGCCTTCCGCCGGCCACACCGCGGTGCGCACGGGCGTGAAATCCAGCGCGCGCATCAGGCGCGAGCCGAAGTTGCCGTTGATGTCGGTGCAGATGCCCGACCCCTTGCCCCACAGCAGGGAATGGACGGATTCGCCGGGCGAGATGTCCCAGGCCGAGCCGGCGTAATTCGCCTGTCCCCGCGACAGCCAGTATTTTCCGATGCTCAGCCGCTCCTCGGCCGACAGGCCGGGGGCGATTTGGCTGTTGAGTGAAAAGAAGCGTTCCGCATCCAGCCGGCCGTCCGGCGTCTTCATGATGCGCATCAGAAGCTCGTCATAAGCCGGGGCCGGCGGCGCGGCCTGAACCGCGCCCCGCTCGCTGGTCACGGGCGCTTCGCCCAAGCTGGTGTAGGCGCCGCCGTCGGTCGGGAGCGTGACGGGCCCCAAGATGCGCTTGAGGTAGTCGTCCAGCACGCTCTGCTCGAAGCGGGGTTGGTTTTTCTCAATCGGTGGCATGGGGTGCCTCGCTCACTTTCCGAACTGATAGGTTACCTGCAAGCCGCCGCTCAGGCTCTTTCCGTCCAAATCGGCTGCATGCACAAACATCAGGAGCGAGAGCGGCTTGGATAGCTGTATCCTCTGGCTGGCATCCATCTGCACTTTAGATATTATGGATTGTGGCGTCCAGCTCATCTTTACTTCGGTGTCGTTGCCGGCTTCCGCCGCCGTTTTATCCTGCGAGGAATAACCCGCGCTCAGGCGCCAGGCCCGGTCGTTTCCGAAATCATAGAAATCCCCTGAAGCTGGATATCCCAGCTCCGCGTCGGCAAATATCTCGCCTAATCTGTTTTTCGAATACACGAATCCGAGTTTGCTGCTGCCTCTACCTGTGATCGTCCCATGGCCTTCTGTTGCTGCCTCTGCCCGAATAGGCGAGAACCGGGCCTCGAAATTCGAACCCATAGACAAGTCCAGAGAAATGAGGTCCAGGCCCGCCATAACGAATCCCTCTGATTCCACCGGTTTCACCACTGCGAAATCCAGCGTTGGCAGGCGTAAACAGCCCCAGAGCGGTTTATTCCCGCTGGCGTGCAATCGGGCATTGAACGATGCGCCAAACGAGGTGCCGATGGCGAATGGCGTATCCATCACGAAAGCACCGACGCAGAAATCGGCCCACTTCTCTTGGAATGGGTGGGCGAGGCGCAAGCCAATGGCACTGTTGTCATATATGAGCGAGACGCCCATCTTTTGCTCTATCTGCGGTTTCATCCAGCCGATGGAGTTGAGTAAAAACCGCTCGCTGAGCGGCTGGTCGAAGAAGGTGCCCCTGTCCACCGAGAATGAGAATGGGGACGCCTGCCCGGCATAGGCCAGCACCTGCTCCTTGGCCACGTCCGGATTGGAGTCAAGGGCGAAGGACTTGCCATAGTCCACCAAATAATATCTTTCCTTCCCCTTGAGGAACGCCACCACGTGCCCCAGACCCCCGCCCGGCCAAATCGCGACACTGGCGTGCTCGATACCCAGGACGCGGTAGAACTCCTTGAGAAATGTGCCGTTGATGTTGCCGCAGATTCCGACCGGTGTGGAACCGATGAAGCTGCCAATCATGTCTTGGGCGGAACGTCTCTGCAGAGTGAGCGTGTAATCATACAATGTTCCAAGGGAGCCTGCCCAGAACGCGCCGGATTTGACCCGGTTCCATTCGCTCATCCGCGACCCCATGTCCGCATAGTAGTCAAAGAACGCCTGTCCATCCTTGAACTGGAGATTGAACAGCATGCTGCTGGCCTTGTCCAAAGGGTCCAGTTTTTTGTAGGTCGCGTTGGCGTTCAGCCAGTTCGTGATGGCGGCTTTCTGCAAGTCCGGGTCCTTTATCGCGTATATGTCCCTCAACTGGTCGAACCGGTCGCAGGAGGCCGGCGTGAAGTATTTTGACAAATCTATTTTTCCGGCAAAACTCATCCTCTCCCCGCTGATTTCCGCCCCCTGTCCTTCGATGTATACGGCCAGATAGGGCGTCGCATCCTGCCAAATCGTGGGCCGGACCCCGCCCTGCGCAAAATCGTTGGTGATTCCTTCCACGCTGTGCCATGAAAACCCGGAACTCATGTTCACCATGCCTGCTCTCAGACGTGAAATCTGGAAAGCGAACATCTGCTCATCCTCCCTGTTCGTTCCTCTTCATGGCTGCACCCACTCGATTTCGTAATACTCGTAATCCGAACCCGGTATCTCGAGGCGGTGCACGGCGTAATACGTGACGCTCGTCTCGCGGTCGGCGATGGCCACCATCAATTCAAGGCCCGAGAGCTTGCAAGCCTCAATGGCGCGCGCCAGCTGCTCGCCGCCCAGCATCTCCTCTTCCGAGAGCGAGAGCATGAGGTAGCGCGGAAAACCCGTTTTGGGATTCTCGATGTCGGTGCCTTTGCGATGGAAGAGCAGGAAGTCGAGGGAAGAAAGCGAGGCGGCATGGGAGCCCGAAGCGTGGGCCTTGTTTTTTTCCTCTTTTTTGCCTTTCTTCTTCTGCCCCGGAATGGCCAGCACGAATGTTTTGCGGACCGAGTGGGCCACGCGAATGGCGCGCGCCCATTCCGAAATCAGCAGCTGCGAGGCGCGGGGGAAGACGTGCAGCACGTGCTGGCTGTGCATCCACTTCTCGCCCCCGCCCGGCGCCGCGCCGGGGAAGTAGATGCGGAAGTGGGTGCCGAACTTGAAGCCGGTTTTCAACACAAAGCCCTGCATGCGCCAGTCCTCATACACTTCGAGCAGGGACTGGAAGTCGGGCCGGCGCGCCAGCGCGAGCTTGAGCACGTCCTTCTCAGTTGCATTCTGCAATTTGAGCCCGCCATGCTTCATCAGGAAAAGGGTTTCGTAAATATCGAGCTTGCCCAGTCTTCCGCGCTGCTCGGCCTTGTAGGTGGCCCACTGCCCGAACCACGCGTGCTCGTAGAGCGCCTTGGCCGTCTGGTCGTCGTCAATGACCGCGAAGAGGTCGTCGGCATAAAAGCGGGCCGACACGCCGAATCCGGGCTTTTGGAATTTGCCTTCCGGGTATTTCTTGACAATGGAGCGGGTGTAGTCGCCGGCATTCTCGGCCGCCGGGCGGGCAATCAGCCCCCTGTCGCGCCAGTCCTTGAAAGTGAGGTAGCGCGCCATCAGTTTGGGCCGCTCCAGGCATTCGGCCACCTCGTTGAACGACCAGGCGTTCTGGGCCTTGTCGCGCACGCTCGCATTTCGGATGTCGATGAGGTAGAGCGCCTCCTCGGCCTCCAGCTCAATCACGCCCTTTTTCATCACGCCCCAGTAGCCGGCCGCCAGCGAGCTGACGCTGGGGGCGTGGGCGGCGCGCACCATTTTTTCCTTGGGCGCAATTTCCAATTCGAGGGCCATGGGAAAAGCTGGGGAGCTAGAACTATAAATAAGAGCCGGGAGCCGTTTTCGCGCGGGTCTTAGTTTTGGCGGACGTACTGGGCCACGGCCCTCACCAGCACCTGCTCGTCATAGGGCGTGATGATGTAGGCCTTGAACAAGTCCGGCACGCCGGCCGCCGCGACTTCTTTTCGGATGTCGTCCAGATTGATGGTTGATACGGAAATGATGTTGATGTTTGGATAGTTGAGCTTGAGCTCGCAGGCCAGTTTGGTCCGCCCCTTCACGTATGGAACCGAACTGCCCATAATAAAGAGGTCGAAATCCGTTTTCTGCACCTGCGCCAGCGCCTCGGCCCCGCTCAGCACATGGGTGGCCGTTCCCAGCCCGCTATTTCTCATCTGCCGAATCATAAGCTTGGCCGTAATCGGCTCTTTCTCAATCAGCAGGATGGCGGGCAATTTCTGCACAGCCACGATTTTGTTTGGAACTACCATTCCGCCTATGCCACCATTCATCGCATTCGCCTCTTTTTCCTACTTCACGACGCCAAAAGCAGACAGCCGCCAGCGCTGGCCCATGCGGCGCGAAAGCGCCACCTTCTGGCCCTTTTCGGCATAAATGGCGCGCTTGAGCTTGAGCGTCACCACGCCGCCTTTCAATTTGACCACCACGCCAAGCGAGGTGGCCGTACCGGAAGAAATGACCAGCGGCTCGGCCATCTTGAGCGGGGGGTTGTCGAAGCCCTCACGCTTAATCATGGTGTATTCCAGCTCCGGCGCGTCCAGCACCGGGCCCAAACCTTCAGGTTTGCCCAAGATGTTGCCCACCAGGCTGTCGCCCTTGGTGAGGGCGGGGTCGATGAGGGTGCCCACGCCAATCAGGCCGCCGGGGTGCGCCTCATCCAGCGCCCCGTCCGCGGCTGAGAGGCTGGTGACCGTAAGTTCAAGGGGCAGGTAGGTTTCCTTGCCGTCCTTTTCCTTCTCCTTGCGCACCACGCCGGGCTTGAGCTGCACCTTGTCGCCCACCTTGAGCTTGCCGCAGAGCAGCGAGCCGCCCAGCACGCCGCCGCCCAGCTCGCCAATGGCCTGTCCGGGGCGGTTGATGTCGAATGAGCGGGCCACATACATCTTGGCCGGCTTGCTCTCGTCCCGCTTGGGGGTGGGGATGTGCGTCTCGATGGCCTCCACGAGGCTGTCGATGTTGGAATTGTAATTGGCCGAAATGGGGATGATGGGCGCGTTTTCCGCCGTGGTTCCCTTGAGGAAAGCCTTGATTTGCTTGTAGTTCTCAATGGCCTTGGCCTCGTCCACCAAGTCGATTTTGTTCTGCACCACGATGACGTTCTGGATGCCCAGCACGTCGAGCACCATGAGGTGCTCGGCCGTCTGCGCCTGCGGGCAGGTTTCATTGGCCGCAATGACCAGCAGCGCGCCGTCCACGATGTTGGCGGCCGAAATCATGGTGGTCATCAGCGTTTCATGGCCCGGGGCGTCGAGAAACGAGACGCGGCGCACCAGTTCCCACTCGGATTTGGAATCCTTGGGCACTTGCGCCTCGGGCAGGTAGCGCCCGTCCTTCTTGTGCTTGTAAAACGTCACGTCGGCATAGCCGATTTTGATGGTGATGCCGCGCTTGAGCTCCTCGGAGTGGGTGTCGGTCCATTTTCCGGTGAGCGCGCGCGTAAGGCTGGTCTTTCCGTGGTCGACGTGGCCGACCATGCCGATGTTGACTTGCGCCTGCAAAATGAACAACCCCTACTTCTTCTCTTCCTTCTTCTTGGCGGATGCGGGGAAGATTTCAGCCAGGGGCTTGCTTCCGGCGGCGCTCACCAGCAGGTTGACCTGCTGGATTTCGTCGGAAATGGTGTTGCCGCGGACCATGCGCGCGCGGCGCGCGCCCTTGGCGGTTGAAATGTAGCCCGGGCCGTCGGAGAGCAGCAGGCCGCTGCGGCGCGGGCCGCTGACGTCTCCGCGCATCGGGAAGCCGGCCTGGTCCGAGCCGCCGGTAATCTTGAGCGTGTAGCCGGCCGCGCCGAAGGCGCCGCCGTCCACGGACTCGCCGATTTTGCGTCCGATGAGTGCCGACTCCTTGTCTTTGGGCACTTCGGCTTGGAAGCTTTTTCCGCTGGTAGGCTCTGAGATAACCACAATCATCTAATCGACCCTCCTATAAGGAGAATTTGACGCATTGCTTACGCCGGGGGAATTTAAATAAGTAAGCCTCGCCCCCTCCCGCCTCCTTTTATTAATCCCCGTATCCCCATCTTTTCCATGGCAGCGGCCCAATCCAAGCCCCATCTCCTGCCCGCCATGCTCGCCGGCCTCGTCGGCCTGCTGTGGCTGGCGCAGGACATGGGCTGGCTGGCGAGCGGCCTGCCGCTGGGCCCCATCAGCATTTTGGTGATGGCTTTGGCCCTCATTCGTTATGCGTATAATTAGGTGAATGACATGAAATGCGTTTTCGAAGCCCCCATGGACAAGAAGGCCGAGCTCACCAAGCTGCTCGAAGCCGACCCCTACGGCGAGCAGTCGCCCGCGCCCTATCAGAAAATGAGCTTCGCCCGCCTGGGCTACAAGCTCAAGGAGGGCGTGCAGGTCAACGAGGAGAAGGACAAGCTCTACGCCGTGTTCCGCGGCTCGGACGACTATTTGCCCTTCATCAAGTCCAAGCTCGAGGGCCTGGCCGTGCAATCCAACCCCGAGCGCTCGGCGCGCGTCATCGCGGCCGTCGAGGACGAGGAGTCCGGCGCGGAACAAGGAATGGGCGCCATCTTCGGATAAAACGAGTTTTTCCTTTTTCCCATTCTTCTTTTCATTCCCGCTTTTCTTTCAGCCACTCCGGCACCCGATTGGGTTCGGTTTTCAGCCGCCCCTCCTTGTGCATCTTTTCCATCACCTTGTGCATGCCGCTGCCGTACTGCATGGCCTTCTTGGGCCGCAGGCGCGCGCAGTCGGGCACGCCCAATTCGGCCGCCAGTTTTCTCAAAAGAGGTTTTTTCATCTCCCGCGTGCCGATGCGCTCGGAAATTGGCACCGCTCTCACGGCCTTCAGCAGCTCCTCATCCAAAAAGGGCGTGCGCACCTCCACTTCCCAATGGCGGCACACCATTTGCGCGCGCATCAAATCGCGGGAGGGCAGGGTGCGGATTTCCTCGTCCAGCACGGCCTGCAAATCGAGGCCCCGATCGTGCGCCTCGTAGTACTTGTTGTAGCCGATGAACGTTTCCTCGGCCCCCGAGCCGGTGAGCAGGGTCTTGAATCCGGCCTCTTTCGCCGCCTCGGCCACGTGCCAAAGCCCGGCCATCAGCTCCAAATCGGTGAGGGTGCCGTCCATCAGCCGCTGGCAGTGTTGGGCCGTATTCTCAATCGTCTTCTCGTCCAGCACCACTTCCTGCAGGGGCAGGCCCAGCGCCGCGGCCGCCTCGCGCGCGGCCAGCAAATCCGGGCTCTCTCCCGCGCTAATCGTAATGAGGTGGGTCTCGACTTTCTCTTTTGCCACCGCCGCCAGAGTGGCCGAATCCAGGCCGCCCGAAAACGCAATCGCCACGCGGTAGTCCAGCGTCCGCTCAATGGCATCGGTCAGAATCCTGGCCAGCGGGCTTGGGCTCATGCGGCTCCCTTCTTTTTCCCGACCAGGCGGCCCTCGAAGAGCATGTACATGCCCGGCAGGGCGTAGAAGGCCATGGCTGCCCCGGCGATGATTCCACTGAGCAGTCGCAGCTCGTTGGTGCTCTCGCGCCATCCAAACAATTGCGTGAAGCCGTCCAGCGCCATGGGCACCAGCGCGAGGACGAGCCAAATGGGGTGAGGCCAATCCGAGGCGCGGCCCGGCTTTCTTCGCGCCCACCACAGCCACGCGAATCCGGCCAAGAACATGGAGCCGTAGATGGCGATGTCGCGCGAGCAGACCGGAATCTTGTAGCCCACGGCCGCCGGCATGGCCGCCCCTCCGGCCTCGGGGGCCTGGTGATATTTCTCGGGGCCATACACCATCATGTTGCGCTCGTAATACAATTTGCCGTCCTGCACGGTGCAATCGTCAATGAACTTTCCGCCGTTCCCGCTCGGATAGACGCACAGCGAGCGGCTGTCCAGCTGGTGGCAGGTGAAATGCAGGCCCTCATACACGGGCGCGGCCAGCGGCGAGTGGGCCATGGCCAAGAACGGCCCGGACCAAATCAGCAGGTTGAAGGCCAGCAGCAGGCCCATGTAGGCCAGCCAGCCTCTGGAGGTGAAAGACGGGATTTCCATCGTAAACAAGTGGGCAAGCCACCTTAATATATTCTGCCGGCTCCCATCTTTGCCGCATGGGATCGTAGCTCAACTTGGATAGAGCGACGCCCTCCTAGGGCTTTTTGGCCCCGATGGCCAAAAACCCCGGAAAATTGCCGACCTTCGGCAATGCCCGCGCAACCACTCGGTTGCGGGAGATAGGCGAAGGTTGGGAGTTCAAATCTCCCCGGTCCCGTTCCCGTAGGGGGAACACAAAAACTACCCTCGTCCCCCTGATGGGCTTCACCCCCTATTCTCGCCCATCGCATTCTCTTTCCGGCCCGGTTGGAATATGGTTTAAAATGACCATGTGCGTTTGAGTGACTGGTTATATGGAAAAGCCTGCGGCCCGCGTTCTTCCCATCCGAACTTCCTGCCTGGCCTTGGCCCTGCTTTTGCTGGCCTCGGTGCTGCTGGCCCAGTCCGCGCCTCCCGCGCCCCTGCCGGCGCGCACCTACATCATCGCCGCCTATGTCGAGGATGCGGCCGGAAAGCCGGTGCCGGACGCGCTGGTGCTGGTGCGGCTCAGCCCGCGCAACGGCACGCCCGCTTCGAACTCCACGCAGCTTCTGGAAGTCCCCACCAATCTGGCCGGCCGCGCGCGCATCCTGCTGCCGGTGGGCCTCAACCAGTCCACGCCGGACGCCTACATCAGCGCCTACACGCCCTACTGGTCCTCCTCGCCCTCCGACCTCAACCTGCCCGACCGGCCCACCGATATTTTCGACCGCAGCTTCAGCGTCCCCATCGAGCTCAACACCTACCGCGTCCGCATCAGCGACCGCATCGGCAACCCCGTCCCGCTGGCTGACGTGCAGTTCACCCAGCCCTATCCGCTCTACCGCCGCACCGACCCCAACGGGCTGGCGCAGGTCCGCTTCCCGCCCGGCCTGCCGGTGAGCGGCTATGTCCAATATCAGGGTGCCGGGCAGTTCTTCACCCTGGACAACGCGTCCTCCGCCACGGCCATCGAGCAGGACTTCAACCTGCCGCTGGCGCGTCGTATCAATGCTTGGAACCAGAGCTTCGACTGGTCCGCCCAGCTCTCGGACGCCATGGGCCGGCCCCTGCTCACCCAGCCCATCGCCCTTGTGAGCGACTACCAGAACTGGACCTACCTCACCGACCGCGACGGGCGCCTCTACCTGCGCGCCCTGCCCGGCGAGAACATCACGCTGGAATGGACGGGCTACAATTTCACCTACCGCTTCCCGCTCAACATCAGCCGCGCGAGCACCCGCCTGCAGATGCCGCTGCTCATCAACATCTCCGACCCGGCCAAGGACAACTTGGGCGACTCGTGCTACCGCATCCTCATCAACGTCACCGACCGGCGCAAGAGCCCGTATTTGCAGGTGCAGGCCCGCCCCATCAACGGCTCGGGCGCCCTGCCCTTCACGCTGGACAAGTCGGTGCCGCTGGCGAACCAGACCGGCGTGCAATTCACCCGCATCCTGTGCGTGGACACGGACACGGCCTTCGACATCATCGCCCAGAACCCCTACGAGCAGGCGCAGCTGCAAATCCAGCTCAAGACGGCGGAGAACTTCGTGCCGTCCGTCTCTTCGGCCTACACCCAGCCCCCACCGCCCAGCCTGTTCGTCAAGTCCGCCGCCCGCTCCACCGGCGACAAAATCGAGATCATCCTCATCCTGATTTACATCCTCTTCGGCCTCATCGCCCTCTTCATGGCCATGCGCTTCAAGCAGCTGCTGCTGTATTACGCCCAATCCATCCTGCGCTTCACCTACATCTCCTACACGGCCCGGCAGGCCAGCGCGCCTCCCAAGGAGGACTACAAGGCCAAGACGAGCCCGCCGCCTGCGCCCCCCAAGAAGTAGGCGGCGGGCTCTTCTTGGCCTTGTCGTCCTCCTTG
>CABMCD010000042.1 GCA_902384555.1 uncultured archaeon
AAGAAGCCATACCGAATTCCCGCTTCGGGGCCGCGAGTCCGAGCTTTGCGAAAATCTGGCGGAGCCCGAATCCTAAGTCCTTCTTGTCTTTCTTCCTCGCCCGCGCCCTGCCCGTCCGCTCACCGGCCTTCTCTCTTTTCGCCGTCCTCTTCCTCCTCTCCCTCTTCCTCATTCCCACCCTCGCCGCCCAGTCCCTGCCCTCCTCGGTGCAGAACCAGCAGAACGCGTGGGCCAATTCCGGCCTCATCCAATACATCACCGGCTCCAAGTTCTCGCCCCCGCTGGTGGCCGCGCTCATCTGCGCGCTGGTGGCCGCGCTGCTGCTCATGGCCGCCGTGGCGCTGGGCAGCGAGGAGCTCAAGCAGTTCGTGCGCGCCGAGCTGGGACAGGCCATCGTCACCGTGCTCATCGTCATCTGCATCGTGGGCATCGTCACCGGCCTCGACGTGGCGCTGGAGCACGTGGCCGCCGGCATCACCTCGCCCTGCCTTGGCGTGAGCGTGCCCGCTTCCGTCTCCTCCGGCCTCACCATGAACCAATACGCCTACTGCTACGTCTCCAACCTCTACGACCTCGCGCGGCAGGCGGCCGGCGACAGTTTGGGGCAGAGCGTCACCTATGCGCGCAACGCCTATTCCTCCACCGGCGTGATGACCACGCGCTGGTTTTTGCTCTATGTGGGCTTCTCCATCCGTCCCAACGCCGACCAGCGCCTCGACGCCGAGGTCAAGGGGCAGGAGTTCAACCTGCACGAAACCTACCTCGTCAGCCTGCTCAGCCAGCGCTATGTGCTGCAAACCGTCGCCCCCGCGCTGGGTTCGGCCGCCCTCTTTTTGGGCGTGCTGCTGCGCGCGCTCTTCTACACCCGCCGCCTCGGCGGGCTGCTCATCGCGGCCGGCATCGGCCTGCTGCTGGTGTGGCCGGCCACCTATCTGCTGGCGTGGGTGACGCTCAACGTCGCGGTCTTCGGCCCGCAGGCCGTCACCGGCGCCGCGCCCACCAACTGCCCGGCTTCCTGCCTCATCCAGCCGCCCTACGGCTACAAGACCACCAACGCCAACGGCGCGGCCATGGGCCAGGACACGCTCAGCGCCAACCAAATCGAGGCCATCGCCTCCGCCAACTCGCTCTCCTCGCGCGACGTGGAAAACATGCTCAAGCAGGGCGTGCAGCCCTGCTATCCGGCCTCCAGCACGCCAGCGGGAATGGGCGCCATCACCTATGAGGATTCCTCCAACTGCCCCAGCTCCTGCCGCTTCTATCCCACGCCCCCCGACTGCAACGCGACGGCCTGCGCCGCCCTGCCGCGCGCGTGCAAGACGATTCGCGCCATCAACCTCTCCGACCCGGCCGACGACTGCGTGGGCCTCAACGCCGGCGCGAACCCGGCGAACCCCAACAAGGACTGGCTGTGCAAGCCTGAGCAGTGCCCCAACTTCTGCAAACAGCTGCTGCCGCAGGTCAAAGCGGACCTGTCGGGCGGCTTCAACGGCCTGGGCGTGGCGGTCTCCGACCATGCCGATTTGTGCAGCACCGATTCCGACTGCCAGAAATGCACGCTCTTTTTGCGCCGCTACAACTACAACGGCGACGCGGCCTCCATCACCAGCATCACCAGCAACGCCAACTGCCAGGCCTGCATGGCCAAATACAAGGAAGCCAACCCCAGCGCCGGCAACCAGCAGCTGCCCGACTGCATGACGGGCGTGCCCACCCTGCTCTCCGGCGTGTGCGACGCGCCGGCCGCGTGCGGGCCGCACATCAGCCTCGCCGACTGGCTTTCGCAGGGCGCATCGGCCACCGGCGTCTGCCCCGTGGACTGCCGCATCCTTTTCGCATCGGACGGCAGCCAGAACGCCTACAAAGACCCCGACTTTGTGAAATACTGCGAATCCGACCCCATCAAGACGGCGTGCAGCGCCTGCCCGCTGCCCTGCAAAATCAACGCCTCCGCCGTCGGAGCCGGCGGCTCCACCCACGTGCCCCAATCTCCGGGCATGGCCAGTCCCGTCACCTGCGCCGTGGCGCCCACCTACACGCCGCCGGGGAGCGCGAACGCCAAGCTCGACCCCGTCGTCACCGACAACTGCGCGCTCTGCCCGCTCTCCTGCCGTTTCCGCAACCTTAACCTTAATCCCGCGGCCGCGCCCTTCCTCTCCTCGGCCAACTATCCGCTCACCTGCTACTACTATCCGGACGAGACGCCGGTCTGCGGCTCCAGCCGCCTCGACACCATCTGCACGGCCAAGCTGCTCTACAAGACGCCCTCCAACCCCAACGCCTGCCCCAAGGACTGGCTGCAATACGACCAGTCCAACAGCGTGCTGGGCGCCACCTGCCCCACCATCGACGCGCCCGACTGCGCGCCCTCCCAACAAGTTTGGGCGCTCGCCGCCTCCATCTCCGACTCCAAGTGCCCGCGCTTTATTTCCAACTCGCCGCAATACGTCAATTCCTTCGCCCTCTCCGCCTGCACGGCTCAGGACGGCTGGTGCCCGGACAAGAATGACATCCTCTGCCGCCCCGGCTACATGTTGGCCTCGGTGCAGCCCAACACCGACGCCTCGGCCGAATGCTACAGCTCCACCGCGCTCAAATACTGCAACAGCTCCGCCGACCCCGACACCGGGCGCGTCTACTGCCCCGACTCGTGCAAGGCCGACCGGCAGGAGGACGGGCCCTTCTACTGCACGCTCTCCAGCATCAACGACAAGAACGCCAAAATCTCCGACAACAACAACCGCTGCTCCCTCTGCTACAGCGTGGGGGCTTCCAACAGCCTCGGCCCGCAGTGCCAGGTGCTGCTGCTGGACGAGTCCGGCTCGAAGGCCTACTTCCCGCGCGGCTGCGACGACACCAAGTGCGCGGTCGGCCCGGTGGATTCTTCCACTGGCCAGGTCAGCCTCAATGCGCCCTATGCCGGCATTGACCCGAAAAACCCGACCGGCCAGCTCTGCAACGGCTTCTGCTTCCCGCGCCTGCAAATCCCCTCGTCGGCTTCCAACCCGGCCCATCCCGAGTGCGCGGCCTATTCCTCCACCGTAACGCCCGGCACCACCGGCCCCGACAACCTGCCCACCTACTCGCGCGCGTTTGCGGGCGGCGCCTCCTGTCCGCTCAACTGCCGCTATGACTACATGGGCAAGCGCCCCGCCTCCAACATGGCCTACTGCGGCGACGGCTTCGCGCCCGACCGGTGCGGCTCCTGCCAATATGCCTCCGACACGCTCTCGCCCACCGTCTCCTTCTGCCAGAATGCGCAGCACTACATGGACTGCAGCACGGTCTACAAATCCTCCGGCGGCCAGTACTGGTTCAGGGGCGACGACGTGCAGAATTACGACTCGCAATACACCCATCCCTGCGCCCAGTCCGATACGGCCTGCAAGAATTACGAGAAATCCAAGACCGACGCGGGCTACACCTACACCACCGGCGCCATCTACTCCTGCTCGGAGTTGCACAAGTATCCCACCCTCGACACGGCGCTGGGCTATGTGTCGGCGGGCAACTACCGCGAGTGCGGCGACTTGAGCCTGAGCGGCTCCAACAGCAACCTCAACCTCTGCAACCAATTCACGGCCTCGCCCTATTCCTCCTCCAAGCCCATGCCTTCCAGCTGCGTGGCCGGCTATGATGCGCGCACCGTGGCCTGCCAGCCGCTGGTGAGCCAGACCACCACTCCGGCCCCATACAACTGCCTCAACTGCCCGCTCTTCTGCCGCTCCATCGTCAACGGCCAGTCCATCTGCTCGCCCCGCCAGGGAAGGGCCAACACCGGCTGGGACCGCGGCGGCGCCGAGCCCAACTGCGGCAACGGCGCGTCCGAAACCTGTGACATGCGCACCGCCAACTCGCCGGCCAACTCGCCCTCCTTCCTGCCCGGCTTCTGCGGCGTGAATTCCGCGGCCTTCAACCTCGTTCCGCCGCTGGGGAGCGGCACCTGCCAGCTGCCCAACGAGGGCTATGCGGTCGGCTGCCCCGCGCGCTGCCGCATCCTGCTGGGCGGCGACCCCACCACCCTGCCCATCGACTGCCAGACACCCGAAATCGGGGAGGCGTGCAACATCTCCCTCAACCTGCCGCTCGCCTGCCGCTCGGCCCCGCCCTCGCGCCTGTGCGAGGGCTGCCGCGACTGCCAGACCGACTGCACCGCCCTGCCGCTGGTGCGCCAGAACTGCCAAGAATTGTGCCTGCCCTCCGACGTGGCCCTCTCGGGCCGCTCCTCCCTCTCGCCCAACGACCTCATCAGCTCGATGGGCGGCGCGGCCGGCAACACCGACTGGCGCAATTTGGGCAACGAGGCCATCGCGGTCTTCATCCTGCCCATGTTCTGCATCCTCATCACCCTGTCCTTCATCCGCGCGCTCTCGCCGTTCCTGGGCGGGGAAATCGAGCTGCCGGGCATCCTCAAGCTGATATAGATGGAAAAGGAACAAACCGAAACCAGCGCTTCGGGCCTGCGCCCCCGCGTCCGAGCTTCAGCCCGGCTTGTTTTCCTCCTCTCTTTCTTTTTCCTCGTTCCCTTCCTCCATGCCGCCCCCCAGGCCTGGCAGCCCGCGGTCGGGGCCGCGCTGGTGCTCAATATTCTCGTCGTCGCGCTGATGTTCATGGTGATTACGGCCCTGCACCTCGACCACTTCAAGGGCATGGTGTATGAGGAGGGCGGGCAGCTATTGGTCACCATGATTCTGGCCGCCCTGCTCATCGGCGGCCTTTCCGACATCGAGGGCGTCTCGCACGCCATCGGCTGCGCGGGCGGAACCTATTCCTGCTCGCTGGGCCCGGTGCCGGCCAACGACCTCTCGCTGCTGCCGCTGTGCTCCACGATGGTGTCCAGCCCCGGCGCGGCCCCCGTCTGTCCCGCGCTCTCGGTGATGGACTGGTCCCAGCGCGTGACGGCCGGCCAAATCGCGCTTCTGGAAAAACAGGTGGTCTATGCCACCGAGTTCAACGCCAAGATGGGCGCCGTCTCATCGGTGAGCGCGTTCTGCAACCTGATGGGCACCGGCCTCACCGTGGCCGGATGCTCGGCCTACGGCGTCATGCGCGGGCCGTCGGGCCAGCTCATCAACGCGGTCGGCTTCGGCCTGATGGAGCTCAAAGCCCAGCAAATCCTCCTCGCGCTGGCGCAGAATTACGCGCTGGCGCTGCTGCTGCCGCTGGGCCTGCTGCTGCGCAGCCTGCACTTCACCCGCAAGGCGGGCGGCACCCTCATCGCCCTCGCCCTCTCCATCTATCTCATCCTGCCCATCTCCATCCTGCTGGCCCAGAGTCTGGTGGACGGCTTCCTCTCCCTTCCCACCTACAATCATTTGGGCGTGCTCACCTCCTCCACCTACCCATCCGTCAAGTTCGACTACAACGCGCTGGCGGCCGGCGGCTCCATCACCGGCGCGATTGAGTGCGACCCCACCGACCCGGATGAGCAGCATCTGGTGGACAAGGTCAACGGCCTGCTGGCGCCCATGGATGCGCAGGGCAACGCCGTCATGGCCGGCAGCCTCGAGTCCGGCTCCAGCTTGGCCGAGCGCGTCATGTTCATGGTGATTGTGCGCACGCTGATGATGGGCGCGCTGGCGCTCACCATGACCATCACGGCCGTGCGGGTGCTGGGCAAGATGTTTGGGGCCGAAATCGAAGTGTGGTCCATCGCCAGATTGAGTTGAGCGGACATGGAAAAAGAAAAGAAAACAAAAACATTCCAACCGCGCACCCTCGCGCACCGAGCGCAAGCTCCGCTCCCGCGCCCAGCCATGCTTCTTTCCCTGCTCCTTCTTCTTCTGCTCGCCTCCCCCCTCTTCTCCCTCATCACCGTCACGCCCACTCCTCCCTTCCCGCCCACGCCCTACCCGCCGGGCCATCCGCGCGCCGCGCCCCTCGTGCCGGTGGGGGTTTCGGTCGCCTGCGCCGGCCTGCCCTGTGTTCCGCCCTTCAGCGTCACCTTCATCTGGTCCGACCCCGCCACCTCCATTCCCTACGGAAGCCCGGACGTGCATCTGCTGGTGCCGGAGAACACGCCGGTCCAGACTGCCCCCTTCATTTGCAGCACCTATCCCAACTGCCCCTCCAGCCTCCCGCCCGGCAACCTGCGGCTCACCGTGCAGGTGAGCGACAGCGGCGGCAACAGCGCGGCCCCGCTCACTTCGGACTTCAGCGTGCAGTCGCCTCCGCCCGCCGCCCCCACGTCCATGCTCTGCCCGCCGGGCCCCATTTTTGCCTCCAATCCAATCCCGCTTCCCATCTCCGCCGTGCAGACGGCCGACCTGCTTCGCGTCGACCACCACCTGTGCGAATATTATGCCGGCTCCACCCTGCTGGCTTCGGTCTCCTCCACCGACTACGACTCCAACACCGGCCGCAGCACCTGCATTCCTCTTCCGGGCCTTGACCTCACGGGCCGGGCCGGGGAGACCTTGTCGGTCAAATCCTATGCCGTGGATGGCGCGGGCCAGAAATCCGTCGCTTATGAGGATTCGCTCTGCCGCTGGACCATCCAAAACCCGAATACCGAAAATCCCGCCATCTCCATCTCTCCAGTCGAGCCCATCGACATCAGCAGCCCGCCCGTCCCCCTCACGGCCACCGCCACCCAGCCCTCCGGCAGCCAAGCCAAGAAGCACCGCTACACCTGGGTGGACAGCCAAGGAAAGACGCAAACCGATGTCCAGTCCATCGTCAACCTCCAAAGCTCGGACCCCTTCGTCTGCCAAAGTTCGGACACCTGCGACAAGGGCCTCGCCCTCACCGTGGAGGCCTTGGACATCAACGACAAGGTTCTGGGTGCCGGGTTCCATGCCGTGCAATTCCAGTCCAAGTCGCTCGGCCCCCAGCCGCCGCAGCTGCTCACCGTCCCCGGCGCCCCCACGGCCAACGGAAACTTCCAGCTCTACGCCAGCAACCCCGCGCCCGACTGGGCCGACCGGCACGAATACC